>NZ_JBHVRT010000044.1:0-91012 GCF_042885555.1 Kitasatospora sp. NPDC058048
GGACGTGCAGGTCGACGAAGCCGGGGACGACGGTGTACCCGGTCAGGTCGAGGTCGCCGGGCGCGGTGTCGCCGCCGAGGCCGGCGATGCGCTCGTTCTCGACGGCGAGGCGGTCTCCCTCGACGACGCCGCCGGGCAGGACCAGGCGGGCGCCGGCCAGGGTGATGCGGTTCGTGACGATCATGGGTGGGTCCTGGATGCCGTTCGCGGGGAGGGGCGGAGTCCCGGGCGGGGGAACAGGGGCGGAGTCCCGGGCGGGGGAACGCCGACCGCCCGGCCCACCGGAACCGGTCCGATGGGCCGGGCGGTGCGGATCACGGCTGGACGGCCAGCGCGAACACGTGGATCGCCGCGGCGCCGGGCAGCGTGACGGAGCGGATCGTCTTGCCGGGCGTCAACGGGACGGTGTTGGTGAAGACGCCGTAGCCGGTGCCGAAGTTGCCCGGGCCGGTGGGCGTGTTGCGGTGGTCCGTGGTGAACGCGGTCTTCGCGCCGTAGGCGTCGGTCGGGGTGCAGCACCAGTTCGGGAAGCCCAGCTGGCCGCTGCTGGTGGTGCCGTCGGTGTAGGCGACGGTGACCGTGCCGGAGGCGAAGCCCGCTTCGGCGCCGAGGAAGCCCAGCGCGCTGCCCCGGCCGCCGAAGGTGATCTCCTGGCCGGCGGCCGACACGTTGTCGTTGGTGCCGGCGGCCGCGGACGGCCAGGTGAAGCTGAGGCCGTTGGCGCTGATCGTGGCGCCCGCGGTGGCGCCGGCCAGGGCCAGGGCCTGCGCGGAGTAACTGTTCCCGGCACCATCGAAGTTGCCGGGAGCGGTGTCGCTCTCGGAGGTGGCGCCGACGTTGTTGAACGCGGCCTCCAGCGACGGGTAGGGCACGGTCCGCACGATCGTCTGCTCACCGCTGACGGTGTCGACCCCGGCCGGCCGGGCCCGGTAGCTCGCGGTGGCGGTGATCGCCGTGACCGTGGTCCCGGGAGCGCCCTGGGGGCCGTGCACCGTCACCGTGGCCGACGCGGTCGCGCCCGGCGCGATGCGCGGCAGCGCGACGGTCGCCGGGGTGACGGTCCAGTCGGCGGGGGCGCTGATCCGCAGGTCGGTGTCGTTCAGCGCGACGGCGCCGTTGTCGGCCAGGGTGATCCGGTACGTCCCGGGCTCCTCGGCCGTGCTGACGTCCTGCCAGGTGACGGCGGTGGCGGGGGCCAGGCCGTGGGTCGCGCCGGGGTGGACCCGGTAGAGCACCGTGGCGTGCGGCGGCACGTTCGCGGAGATCACGCCGGTCGTCCCGACGGCCTGCTTGGTCACCAGGTCGTCGAGCCGGTAGCCGGCGGCGGCGGGCAGGCCGGCCCGGGCGGCGGTCGTGGTGATGGTCTGCGCGGTGTCGGAGGAGTTGAAGAGCGCGACCGCGCGGTCCCCGCCGGCCAGCGGCTTGCTCAGCACGTCGTAGCCGGTTCCGTGCTGGACGACGCGCCCCTGGATGCCCAGCCGGTCCTGGTCGACGGCGATGACGTCGCGGTTGCCGAGCACGTCCAGCGCGGCCGGGGAGAGGCGGGTGAGGTCGGTGCTGGAGATCAGCGGCGCGGCCATCATGGCCCACAGCGAGATCTGGCTCTGCATCTCGTCCTGGCTGAGCCCGGAGTCGCCGGCGAGCAGGAAGTCGGGGTCGTTCCACCGGCCGGGGCGCTGCAGATCGGCCAGTCCGACGTTGTAGCCGTAGTTGTACGTGATCGACGCCCACTTCTCGGCGCCACTGGCCTGGCCGAGCGCGATGTCCGCGCCCTCCCGCCACAGGTTGCCGAGCGGCGCGGACCAGCGGATCACCGAGTCCCAGTTCGGCGTGCCCTGGAAGTAGGCGGGCGCGGAGATCGAGAAGACCATCCTGCGGTGGGTGTTGAGCAGCGCCCGGCTCATCGCGGTGTAGGTGTCGCGGTAGCTCTGTTCCTCGGTCTCGCCGGGCTTGACCGGGACGTTGCAGCCGTCGAGCTTGACGTAGTCGACGGCCCAGGACGCGAACAGGTCCGCGTCCTGCTGCCAGTGGTCGAGGGAGCCGGGGTAGCCACCGCAGGTGGTGGTCCCGGCGTCCTCGTAGATGCCGAACTTCAGGCCGAGGTCGTGGACCTGGCGGCCGACGTAGGCCATGCCGTGCGGGAACAGCTTCGGGTCGGCGACCAGGTTGCCCTGGGCGTCGCGCTGCCCGGACATCCAGCAGTCGTCGATGGTGACGGTGTCGTACCCCTTCTTCGCCAGCCCGGTGGAGACGAGGGCCCGGGCGTTGTCGAGGATCGTCTTCTCGTCGATCCCGCACTGGTAGTACGACCAGTCGTTCCAGCCCATGGGCGGCGTGGGGGCGTAGTTCGGGTACTCGGCGACGGTGCCGGGCGGGGCGGGCTCCGCGGCGACCGCGGGCTGCGCCAGGAGCGTGGCGGTGGACACGGCGGCGAGCGCCGTACAGCAGGCGACGGTGGTACGGAGCCACCGGCGGAGGGCAGTTGACACGCTTCGACCTCACGGGATCTCGGGGGTCAGGGCATGGGTGGCTGCTGTGGTCCCAGCCGGATCATTTGTACGGGCCTCTGCTCGTTCTTGACAAGATGACGGGCAAAATAAGCAGCAACACGCACTCACTGTGCAAAGTCCGAGCACGAGTGCCCCTGCGGACCGGCCCGGCCGGGCAGCCGCCGGACGCAGGACGCAGGAGCGCGACCGGCCGGGCGCCCGCGATGTCACGGGCACCCGACCGGTCGCGCGCGGGATCTTCCGGATCCCCGCGGGTCGGTGGGCTACGGCAGGGTCCAGCGCTGGTTGGCGCCGCCGTTGCAGTCCCAGATCTCCAGCGGGGTGCCGTCGGCGGTCGCCGCGGCCGGGTCGTCCAGGCAGCGGCCGGACTGGGTGCTCTTCAGGGTGCCGTCCGGCTGGGGCGTCCACTGCTGGTTGGCGCCACCGGTGCAGTCCCACAGCTCGACCGGGGTGCCGTTGACGGTACCGGCGCCGGTGACGTCCAGGCACTTGCCGTTGTGGGTGAGGGTGCCGTTGGAGCGGGTCCACACCTGCTGGGCGCTGCCGTCGCAGGCCCAGAGCTGCACGGCGGCGCCGCTGGTGCCGGCGGCGGGGCGGGCGCAGGTGCCGGGCAGGGCGGAGGCGATCGGGCCGGTGTGGGTGGTGGGCGTGCCGGGGGTGAGGGCGAAGTTGTCGAACTGGTCGGTCTGGTAGCCGGTCACGCCGAGGCCGGCGCGGCCGTTGGTGAAGCTCGCGTCGGTGGCGCTGCCCACGGCGGTGCCGTCGATGCTCGCCGTGAGGGTCTCGTTGTCGAGGGTGAGCGCGACGGTGTGCCAGCGGCCGGTGCCGAGGGCGGCGGCGGTGCCGCTGGCGAGGGTGGTGAAGTTCCACTTGGTGTCGCTCTTGTCGATCGACCAGGCGCCGGTGTCGCTCACCCGCAGGTGGTAGGCGTTCAGGCCGTTGTTGTTGCGGCCCTGCTGGTTGGCCCGGCCGAGGAGCTCGACGGTGCCCGACTGCTCGAACATGGTGTCGGCGGTGACGGTGTAGTTGGACCAGCTGCCGTCGCCCATCATCGTGTACGGGGCGTTGTAGGGCTCGTCGGTCCAGCGGATCGGCGAGGCCGGGGCCATCTGGCGCAGGCAGGTGCCGGTGCGGCCGCCGCCGCAGGCGACGGTCTGGAAGGCGCCGTTCATGTCCGTGAAGTACTTCGGCGAGGTGGTCGTCGCCGGGGTGTCGAAGCCGTCCGCGTAGGGCAGCTTCATCGGCGCGGCGGCCGGCGGGGTCGCGGTGCCCTTGCCCTGGCCGGTGGTGGTGGTCACGGTGTAGACCCGGCCGGGCTGGAGGGTGAGGGTGTAGCGGCCCCCGGACGGGGTGACGTCCTTCTGCTTGACGAACCACTGCGCCGGGTCGTTGGAGTTGAGGTCGGTGGACCAGACGTGGACCTTGCCGGTGGACAGGCCGCCGGAGACGGTGAAGTTCGCGGTCTGGGCGGCGGTGGCGTCCAGGGTCTCGATGACGGTGCTGTAGTCGCGCTTGTTCGTGCTCTTCAGCGTGACGTAGCTGCCGTTGGCGCGCGCGCCGCCGAGGTAGCCGCTCGCGGCGTCGATGTAGCTCCAGCCGGGCCGGGTGAACTGGGTGGTGTGCGCCGTGACCCAGGTCGTCTTTCCGATGCCGTAGTTGCCGGACCACGGCTGGTTGGCGATCGACATGCCGTCGGTGGAGAAGAAGAGGTCGGGGTAGAGCGCGGCGATGACCGGCCAGTTGATGAACGAGGTCATCTTCCCGTCGAGGTAGCCCCGGTTGATCCCGCGCGCCACCGCCGGGGCGCCGCTGTTGAGGTCCTGGGAGCCGTTCTCGCTCGCCCACAGCGGCTTGCCGAGCGCCTGGGCGGTCGGCGTGCTCGGGCACTCGGTGAAGGAACTCATGTACCCGCAGGGGTAGTGCACCCCGACGACGTCGACGGCGTTCTTGAACGCCGGGTCGGCGGCCATGGCGTCGGCCACCTCCCAGGTGTCGTCGGCGGCGACGACCTTGGTGGCGCCGTAACCGCGCGCGACGAGCGTGCTCTTGAGGTTCTCGTACCAGGCCTTGTCGAAGCCGCGCTCGTTCCAGCCGCCGAGGTAGGAGACGTTCAGGTGGTGCTGGGCGGCGCAGCCCATCCACGACATCACGTAGTCGATGGAGTCCTGGGACCAGAAGTTGCCGCCGCTGCCGGTGTTCCCGATCCAGCCGGGGGCGCCCCAGGACAGGCCGATGAACGTGATGTCGGGGTTGCGGGCCTTGGCCTGGTCGGCCAGCCACCACTCGTAGCCCTGGTTGCAGTCGACGGTGCCCCTGGTGTGCTCGATGCTCGGCTCGGCGCCGTCGGTGGAGTTGGTGTCGCCGCCGATCTCCAGCTTCAGCACCTGCAGCGAGGCGCCGTAGCCGGGCTTGAACAGGTAGTCCAGCAGCTGGCTGCGCTGGGGCTCCGGATAGTCCACCAGCAGGCGGGAGTTGCCGCCGCCGCCGGAGATCGCGCCGACCCCGTCGAAGGTCAGGCCCGGCTTGGTGCCGTCGACGGTGACGGCGGTGGAGGCGGCGGCGGCGGTGGGGGTGGCGGCGCTCTCCGGCGCGGCCAGGGCGGCCGGCGGCGCGGCCAGGCCGCCGAGCGCGCCGGCGAGGACGAGCGCCGCGCTCAGCGCGGTGCGCCAGGTCGAGGAGGGATGTTGACGGCCCATGGGCGTCTCCGAGGTGGGGAGGGGTGGGGGCGGTGTTGCTCCGTGCCGGGCACCCGGTCGGGGCGCCCGGCACGACGTCGGGGCAGGGGGTTCTCCGGTCCCGTTACGAGACGGTCCACTGCTGGTTGGCCCTGCCGGCGGCGCAGGTCCACTGGACGACCTGGGCGCCGTCGGCCGTCGAAGCGCCCGTGACGTCCAGGCACTTGCCGCTGTTCACCGAGACCAGCTGGACGCGGGCCCCGGTGTCCGGGACGAGGGTCCACTGCTGGTTGGCCTTGCCGGCGGCGCAGGTCCACTGGACGACCTGGGCGCCGTCGGCGCTCGAAGCGCCCGTGACGTCCAGGCACTTGCCGCTGTTGGCCGAGACCAGCTGGACGCTGCCGGTCCCGGCGACCGGCACCGGCGTCCACTGCTGGTTGGCCTTGCCGGCGGCGCAGGTCCATTGCACGACCTGGGCGCCGTCGGCGCTCGAAGCGCCCGTGACGTCCAGGCACTTGCCGCTGTTGACGCTGGTCACGGTGTGGGTGGCCGGCGCGGCCAGCGGCGTGACGGTGGTGTTGGCGAAGTCGGCGTGCTGGAACCCGCCGACGCCCAGGCCGATCTGACCGATGCCGTGCCCGGCGTCGGCGACGGAGGCGACCTGGGTGTGGTCGATCGACGCGGTGATGCTCTGGCCCTGGACGGCCAGTGCGAGGTTGTGCCAGGTGCCGGCCCCCGCGCCGGAGTAGCTGCCGCTCGCCAGCACGGTGTCGGCGCCGGAGCGGTTCTCGCTGAACAGGCTCCAGGCACCGGTGTCGTCGATCTTCAGGTGGTAGCCGGAGCGGTCGTGGTCGACGTGGTCGATGCGGCCGAGCAGTTCGGCGGAGGTACCGGCCTCCTCGAAGGTGACGTCGGTGCTCGCCTGGTAGTGGGCCCAGGACGGGTCGCCCAGGAGCGTCAGCGGGGTGTAGTTCATGTCGCCGTGCCACGGGATCGGCGCCCGGGTGATGACCTGGCGCAGGCACATCGGGGTGGTCGCCCCGGACGGGCAGGGCGCGGTCTCGAAGGCGCCCGCCCAGTCGTGGAAGTAGCGGGCGGTGGCCCCTTCGGAGTAGCCGCCGAGGTCTGCCTGGTACGGCAGCGGCATCGAGGTGGGTGCGGGCGGCGTGGCGGTGCCCTTGCCCTGGCCGGTGGTCGTGGTGACGGTGTAGACGTAGCCGGGTTGCACGGTGAGCGAGTACGAACCGCTCTTGGGCGTCACGTCCTGGGTGTGGACGAACCACTTCGACTGGTCGGTGGAGTTCATGTCGGTGGCCCAGACGTGCACCTGGCCGGTGGACAGGCCCCCGGCGACCTTGAAGGTCACGGTCTGCGCGGCGGTGGCGTCGGTGGCCTCGATGACCGTGCTGTAGTCCTTGCCGGACTTGAGCGTGACGTAGCTGCCGCTGTGCGGGTCGCCGTTGGCGCCGGTCCCGTCCAGGTAGCCGCTGGACGTGTCCAGGTACTGCCAGCCCGGCTTGGCGAACTGGGTGGTGTGCCCCATCACCCAGATGTCGCGGCCGACCGCGTAGTTGCCGGACCACGGCTGGTCGGCGGCCATCAGCCCGGCGCCCGCGTACGGCAGGTTCGAGGGCCAGGAGCTGACCAGCGCCCACTTGATGTCGGCGGTGATCCGGGCGTCGAGGTACTCGCGGTTGACGTTGCGGGCCAGGGCGGCCGGGTCGGCGCCGTAGCTGTCGTTGTCGTCCTCGGAGGCCCAGAGCCGCTTGCCCAGCCCGGTCGCGGTGTCGCTGCCCGGGCAGGCGGTGTAGACCGGGGCCGAGTGCCAGCAGGTGCCGTGCAGGCCGATGACGCCGACGGCCTTGGCGAAGGCGGGGTCCGCGGCCATGTCCGCGGCGATCGACCAGTGCTCGTCGTCGCTGTCGGACGCGACCAGGGTGGTCCCCTGGTGGCCGTGGGCGTCCAGGTCGGTGCGCAGCTTCTCGAACCAGGCCTTGTCGTAGCCGCGCTCGTTCCAGCCGCCGAGGTAGCCGACGTTCAGTCCGTGCTGCCGGGCGCAGCCGAGCCAGGACTCCAGGTACGTGATGTTGTCCTGGGACCAGACGCCGCCGTTCAGCCAGCCCGGCGCGGCCCATTCCAGGCCGTAGAAGGTGATCCCGGGGTTGCGGGCCTTGGCCTGCTCCATGAGCCACCACTCGTACCCGCGGTCGCAGTCGACCTCGGTGGGGGTGCGCATGTGGGACGGTTCGGGGCCGTCCGAGGAGTTGGCGTCCCCGCCGATCTCGACCTTGAGCATCTGCAGCGAGGCGCCGTAGCCGGGCTTGAACAGGTAGTCCAGCACCTGGCTGCGCTGGGGCTCGGGGTAGTCGACCAGCAGACGCGAGGTGGCGCCGCCGCCGCTGATCGCGCCGAGCCCGTCGTACGCGCGCCCCGGCGAGCGGCCGTCCAGTGTCACGGACTTCGTCGTGGGGGCCGGCGCGGCCACCGCGGGCGGCGCGGCCAGCGCGGCGGTGGTGAAGCCGAGTGCGAGCGCCGCCAGGGCCGTGACGCCCCGGCGGATCGGGTGGGGAGGTTTGCTCATCGACTACTCCTGTCCTCGGGCTGGGTCGGCCGGGTGGGGGCCCGCCAGGACCAGGTCGCCGGACGGGGCCGGGACGGGACTGGCGGGTGCATGCCGACATGCCGGGGAGGACAGTAGACCCAACATTCAACAGTAATCAACAACTTCGGATGAAATACAACGCGATCGGCCACCCGCCCACAGGAGGCCGCCGCCGATCCGGGTTGCCCCACGGGCACAGCACCGCCCCGCGGGCATGCCCCTGCCAGGCGCTATTGACGCCGCCCCGGCTTTGCCCGAAGCTGTCCACGACAACAACCTACCAATCAGTAAGTTCCGATGAACACGCCACCACCTGCTCCGATCCGAAAGATCGCGGCCCGATCCGCCGGCTTCGGCCCCCCATCCGCGGCGCGACGGGATAACGAGACGGTCTCGATGGCTCCGATCCGGAAAGATGAGCTTGACTCAGCTCAGGGCCAGGCGTTTTCTTTTGACCCACCACGTTTGATCGTGGTGTTTTCTGATTGGTTTTGTTGCTTCTCGCCGATCGGCCCCCACCCTCAGGAGCCCCCTCCATGCACCTCCCCCTCCGTGGCCGCCTGGCCGCGATCGCCACGCTGAGCCTGATCACCTCCGTCGGCCTGACCGCCTGCTCCACCGGGCAGACCTCCTCGAACAGCGCGGACGCGCCCGTCGCCCCGGTGTCCGGCAAGGTGACGATCACCTACCTGCAGAAGCAGGGCGACCAGCAGTACTTCGTGGACGAGGCCGCGGGCGCCAAGGCCAAGGCCGCCGAGCTCGGCGCCGAGCTGAAGGTGGTGAACCTGGGCAACGACGCCAACAAGACGGTCGGCGAGGTGCAGGCCGCGATCGCCCAGAAGAGCAACGGCCTGATCATCGTGGTGCCCGACCCGGCGGTCGGCCCGCAGGTGGTCCAGACGGCCCGGGACGCGAAGGCCGCACTGCTGACCTCCGACGACCAGGTCTGCGCGAGCGGGCCGGCCCCGGCCCAGTGCGCGGCGACCGACCTGGTGCCCCGGATCGGCTTCTCCGGCGCCCAGATGGGCGGTGAGGTCGGCAAGCGGGCCGCCGAGGAGTTCAAGAAGGCCGGCTGGAACGCGGCCGACACCCGGATCATCTCCGCCTGGAAGCAGGACGTCACCGTCTGCGGCGACCGCGTGAAGGCCGCCAAGGACGCCTTCGACCAGGCCGTGCCGGGCGTGCAGCTGATCGACGTCGCGACCGACAACACCCCGACCGGCGCGCAGGACAAGGTCGCCGCCACCATCACCGCCAACCCCGGGGTCAAGCACTGGGTGACCTGGGGCTGCAACGACGAGAACGTCCAGGGCGCCGTCACCGCCCTGCAGAACGCCGGGATCAACCCCGACGACATCGACGGCGTCGGCCTGGGCGCCTACCTCGCGTGCAAGAACTGGGCCTCCGGCAAGCCCTCCGGGATGAAGGCCGCCCTGTTCATCAACGGCAAGGACGTCGGCGCCCTGTCCGTGCAGACCATGTACGACAAGCTCAAGAACGGCAAGGACTTCCCCAAGGAGGCCTTCGCCCCGACCACGATGGTCGACGCCGCCACCTGGCAGTCCGCGGGCGTGTCCTGCAGCTGACGCCTCGCCGAGCCGCCGGTGGGGCGGGCGGGCACCGGCCTGCCGAATCCGCCCGCCGCACCGGCGCGCTCCCGGAGACCGTACCGCGACCACCGGCACCGCCGACCGTGCGCACGGCTCCCCCAGACCGTACGCACCGCACTGCCAACGAGGCCCCGATGACCACACCCGCACCGTCACCCGTCCCGCCGGCGAGCGGCGCCCCCGGCCTGAGCGCCGAGGGCGTGTCCAAGCGCTTCGGCTCCGTCCGGGCCCTGGAGGACGTCACCCTCACCTTCCCGCCCGGCCGGGTCACCGCCCTGATGGGCGAGAACGGCGCCGGGAAGTCCACCCTGCTGCGCATCCTCACCGGCGACCACCGCCCCACCGAGGGGCGCGTGCTGCTGGACGGCGAGACCGTGGACCTGCAGTCCCCCCAGGACGCCCGCCGCGCCGGGATCCGGATCATCCCGCAGGAACCCGAGATCATCCCGCACGTCCCGGTCGCCGAGAACGTCTACGCCGGCTCGCTGCCCCGCCGGGCCGGCCGCCGCCTGGACCGCACCGAGCTGCGCCGCCGCATCACCGCGGACCTGGCCCGCCTCGGCTTCGACAAGGTCCTCGACCCCGATCTGCTCGGCTCCGAACTCACCGCCGCGCAGCGCCAGTTGGTCGAGATCATGCGGGCCCTGACCGGCGCCGTCCCGCCGCGGGCGATCGCCTTCGACGAGCCCACCTCCTCGCTCTCCGAGCACGAGGTCGAGGCCCTGTTCGCCCTGATCGGGCGGCTGCGCGACGAGGGCATCGCCGTCGTCTACGTCTCCCACCGGATGAAGGAGATCTTCCGGCTCGCCGACCGCATCGCCGTGCTGCGCGACGGCCGGGTCGCCGGGGTGGTCGAGGCCGCCGCCACCGACGAGAGCGAGCTCGTCCGGCTCATGGTGGGCCGCGACCTGTCCTCGCTGTTCGTCCGCCAGCAGGTCGCCACCGACCGCGTCGTGCTGGACGTCCGCGACCTCACCACCGACGACGTGCACGGGGTCAGCCTGACCGTCCGGGCCGGCGAGGTCGTGGCGCTGGCCGGACTGATCGGCGCCGGACGCTCCGAGCTCGCCCTCGCCCTGGCCGGCGACGCCCCGATCCACTCCGGCACGGTGGCACTCAACGGCGAGGTCCTGCGGCTGAAGGACCCGCGCGCCGCCATCGCCGCCGGCATCGGCCTGGCCCCCGAGGAGCGCAAGGCCCAGGCCCTGTTCCTGCAGCGCACGATCCGCGACAACACCTCGCTGGTCAGCCTGCGCCGGCTCAGCCGATGGCGCTTCGTCAAGCAGCGCCAGGAGAAGGCCCTCGCCCAGGAGTACGCCGACCGGCTGCGCGTGCGCGCCCCCTCCATCGAGGCCGAGGTCCGCACCCTGTCCGGCGGCAACCAGCAGAAGGTCGTCCTCGCCCGCTGGCTCGCCCGCAAGCCCGACCTGCTGATCCTCGACGAACCCACCCGGGGCGTCGACATCGGCGCCAAGGCCGAGATCTACCAGATCATCGCCGACCTCGCCCGCGAGGGCACCGCCGTCCTGGTCATCTCCTCCGAACTGCCCGAAGTCCTCGGCCTCGCCGACCGGGTCGTGGTGATGCAGAACGGCCGCACGACCGGCGAACTGACCCGTGACCGGGCGACGGAGGAGGCCGTCCTCGCCCTCGCCATGGCCGACGACCTCGCCACCACCACCACCCAGACCGGAGAGACCCAGTGAACGAGCGCAGCGAGCGAACCATCGAAAGGCGCGCGTGGGCAAGTGCCCCTGCCGAGCGCAGCGAGGTGGGCGCATGACCACCGCCACTCCCCCGACCGCCCCGGCGCCGGACGCCGGGGCCCTGCCCGTCCGGTCCGGCGGCCCGCGCAGCCTGCTCGCCGCGATCGGCGGCCAGAACCTCAGCCTGATCGGCGCCCTCGTCGCCGTCGTCGCCCTGTTCGGCTCGCTCAACCCCAACTTCGTCGGCTGGGACAACGTCCAGGTCATCGCCGAGGCCGCCACCATCTCCGGCCTGCTGGCCGTCGTCCAGACCGTCGTGATCATCTGCGGCGGCCTCGACATCTCGGTCGGCTCCCAGGCCGGCCTGGCCTCCGTCACCAGCGCCATGGTCTTCACCTCCACCGGCGCCGACCCGTACCTCGGCATCGGCGCCGCGCTCGCCATCGGCGCCGGCATCGGCCTGTTCAACGGCGTCGTGATCGTCTACGGCCGGGTCAACCCGACCATCGCCACCCTCGCCGGACTGGCCGCCTACAAGGGCGTCGCCCAGCTCGTCTCGGACGGCCGCGCCCAGGGCTACGTGCTCAACGACCCGGTCTTCGTCTTCCTCAGCCGCGGCCGGATCGCCGGCCTGCCCACCATGGTCTGGCTGCTGATCCTCACCGCCGTCGCCGTGCACGCCCTGCTCACCTACACCGACATCGGCCGCAACATCTACGCGATCGGCGGCAACGACACCGCCGCCCGCCTGGCCGGCATCAACCTCAACAAGTACCTGCTCGCCGCCTACGCCCTCTCCGGCACCGTCGCGGCCCTGGCCGGCGTGCTGCTCACCGCCCGCACCGGCAGCGGCCAGCCGGTCTCCGGCAGCGAGGGCCTGGAGCTGCAGTCGATCACCGCGGCCGCCCTCGGCGGCTGCGCCCTCAAGGGCGGCAAGGGCAGCATCGGCGGCACCCTGCTCGCCGTCGCGCTGCTCGGCGCACTGCAGAACGGCCTCACCGTCCAGGGCATCAACGCCTTCTGGCAGAACGTCGCCCAGGGCTCCCTGCTGGTCGCCGCCGTCGTCATCCAGCAGCGCCGCAACCGCGAGCGGGCGGTCGGACTGCCCGCCTGAGCCCGGTCTCCCGTGCGCGGGGCGCCCCATCGCCCGGCGCACGGGAATCCGCCCCCGGAGCCCGGACCGACGCGTGCGGCGCCGGGCCGGGCTCCCCCTTCGGGGTGCGCCCCGCGGGCTCCCGGACCGGGCGTCCCGGCGCCCACCCCACCCCCCATGACGTCCGCCCCGGCCGTCCCCTGACCGGACCCGCCGCACAGTGGCAGCGGGTCCGGACTCGGCCGGAGGCGGAACGAGCGGTCGGCCGCCGAGGGTCGGCCGGACCGCGACCGGAACCGCCGGTGCCGCCCCTGCAGGCGGCACCGGCGGTTGCGCGTCCTCCCGGGGCGGTGCGGCCGGGCCCCCGCCGTACCGGCCGACCGGTCGGGACGGGGCCCGCCGGGGTCCTGGAATACTGGATCATGTCGCGACCGACGGCTCCCCGGTCACCGACGCGAACGCTCCGGCGCCCCGCCCGGCCCTCGGCGGCGGCTCCGGTACGTCCGGACCGCGGCAGGGTCGGCCTGCCGGAGGAAGCGGGAGCGGCCAGGCACCCGTCCGATCGAAAGGGCCTTCGTGGCTGATCAGAGTTTGCTCGCCCCGCAGCGCCAGGCGCTGATCCTGGAGGCCATCCGCAAGGCCGGCGCGGTGCGCGTCGCCGAGCTGGTCGAGCAGTTCGGCGTGTCGGACATGACGATCCGCCGCGACCTGGACGCACTGGTACGCCAGGGAGACGTGCAGAAGGTCCACGGCGGGGCCATCGCGGTCGGGACCGCCAGCACGGACGAACCCGGCTTCGACCTGAAGTCCGGGCTGGAGGAGAGCACCAAGGCCGCCCTGGCCGACGCCGCCGCGCAGCGGGTGGAACCGGGCAGCGTGGTGGCGCTGTCCGCCGGCACCACCACCTACGCGGTCGCCTCCCGGCTGCTGGAGGTCCCGGGGCTGACGGTCGTCACCAACTCCCTGCGGATCGCGGACCTGCTGTGGGCAGCGGAAAGCGACGGAGCGGAGACCGTTCCGTCGCTGCTGTTGACCGGTGGGGCGCCGACGCGCTCCGCGGCCCTGGTGGGCTCCCTCGCGGACCAGACGATCCGCACGCTCCACGTGGACCTGCTCATCCTCGGCGTGCACGGCGTCAGTGAGCAGGCCGGACTCACCACCCCCAACCTGGCCGAGGCGCAGACCAATCGGGCCCTGATCGCCTCGGCCCGGCGCACCGTCGTGGTCGCCGACCACACCAAGTGGGGCGTCGTCGGCCTGAGCAGCTTCGCGACCCTGACGGAGGTCGACTGCTTCATCACCGACGACGCCCTCCCCGCGGCGGCCCGCAGCGCGCTCGCCGACGCGGTCGGCGAACTCGTCGTGGTACCGGCCGCCGGCTGACCGGGCTTCTCCGGGCCCCCCGCCCGGTCAGGCCAGCCGACGCGCCCCCGCCGAGGGGACGGCGGTGAAGGCGACGGGTGCGGCGAAGCCCGCGGAGCCGAAGGCCGACCGCACCGCGTCCGCGACCGCCGCCACGTCCGCCGCGGCCACCAGGGCGATGACGGAGCCGCCGAAGCCGCCGCCGGTCATCCGGGCGCCCAGCGCCCCGGCGGCCACGGCGGCCTCGACCGCGAGGTCCGTCTCGGGGCAGGAGACCCGGAAGTCGTCGCGCAGCGAGGCGTGTCCGGCCGTCAGGACCGGCCCCAGTGCGGCGATCCGCCCGCCGTCCAGGTGCTCGATCGCCTCGGCCACCCGCCGGTTCTCGGTGACCACGTGCCGCACCAGCGGGGCGAGTTCCCCGGGGAGGCGCTCCAGGGCCGCGGTGAGGCCGGCGGCCGGCAGGTCGCGCAGCGCGGCCAGGCCGAGCAGATCGGCGGCACGCTCGCAGCCGGCCCGCAGGGCGGCGTAGGCGCCGTCGCCGAGGTCGTGCTTGACCCGGGTGTCGATCACCAGCAGCCGGAAGCCGGCCGCCTCCAGGTCGAGCGGGACGTGGCGCCGCTCCAGCGTGCGGGTGTCGAGGAGCAGCGCGGCACCGTCGGTGCAGCAGGCGGAGGCCATCTGGTCCATCACTCCGCAGGGCACGCCGACGAAGGCGTTCTCGGCCCGCTGGGCGATCAGGGCGAGCTCCGGCGCGGACAGGCCGAGCCCGTACAGGTCGTTCAGGGCGGCGGCCGTGGCGCATTCCAGGGCGGCGGAGGAGGAGAGCCCGGCGCCGGCCGGCACGTCGCTGTCGAAGGACAGGTCGGCGCCGCCGATCGCGTGTCCGGCCTCGGCGAGGGCCCAGAACACGCCGGCCGGGTAGGCGGCCCAGCTGGTGACGACCCCGGGGGCCAGGCCGTCGAGCGCGAGGTCGGTGATGGTGCCGTCGCCCTGGGTGCTGTGGAGCCGCACCCGGCCGTCCGCGCGGCGGCGGGCGGTGACCCTGGTGGTGTGCGGGAGGGCGATGGGCAGGACGAAGCCGTCGTTGTAGTCGGTGTGCTCACCGATCAGGTTCACCCGGCCGGGCGCGGCCCACACGCCGCTCGGCCTGGCGCCGTGGACGGTCTCGAAGTCGGTGGCGGCCCGGTCGATCATCTGCTCGGCTCCCGTACGTCGTGCGCGTGCGTCGTGTCGGCTCCCGTCGGTGCCTCCATCGGCGGACGGGAGTTGATTTCGACATAATCAAACATCATCGGCCGCCACAGTCAACACCTGCGGATTTCTCATCGGGAAGCGAGCCGGAAGCGGCGCCTGATGACCTGCCAGCAGGTCTACACCTGTTGACAAACGATCGGATATGTTTGATTCTGTTTGAGATCGGCACAGGCTGGCCGAAACTTCCCCGCAGAAGGAGCACAGCGGTGCACAAGACCGCGACCAAGTTGGCCGACGGCCGCGAACTCGTCTACTACGACCAGGAGTTCGGCACAGTCCGGAACGCCGTGGACGAACGCCCGTTGGAACCCTCCGCGAGCCTCTCCGAGACCCGGCTCGACCCGGTGCTCGGCGAGTGGGTGACCGTCGCCGCCCACCGCCAGCAGCGGACCTACCACCCCCCGGCCGGCGAGTGCCCGCTCTGCCCCTCCCGGAACGGACGGCTGAGCGAGGTCCCCGCGGCCGACTACCAGGTCGTGGTCTTCGAGAACCGCTTCCCCTCGCTGGCCCTGGACTCCGCCGCCCATGTCACCGCCCACGAGGACGACCCCCTGCGCACCCTCCGGCCGGGCACCGGCCGCTGCGAGGTGGTCTGCTTCGCCCCCGACCACGACGCCTCCTTCGCCGACCTGGACGAGGCCAGGGCCCGCCTGGTGCTGGACGCCTGGACCGACCGCACGGCCGAACTGTCGGCCAAGCCCGAGGTCCGGCAGGTGTACTGCTTCGAGAACCGCGGCGAGGAGATCGGCGTCACCCTGGCCCACCCGCACGGGCAGATCTACGCCTTCCCCTTCGTCCCCTCCCGCACCGCCCGGATGATCGGCCGTGCCGAGGCGTACCGGGCGAGCACCGGGCGGAACCTCTTCGAGGACCTCGTCGCCGCCGAACGGGCCACCCCCGAGCGGCTGGTGCTCCGGGGCGAGCACTGGACGGCCTTCGTGCCCTTCGCCGCCCGCTGGCCGTACGAGGTCCACCTCTACCCCAACCGCCGGGTGCGCGACCTCACCGCGCTGAACGAGGCCGAGCGCGCCGAGTTCCCCGGCCTCTACCTCGACCTGCTGCGCCGCTTCGACCGGCTGTTCCCCGCTCCCGCCGGCGCCGCGCCGAACCGGACCCCGTACATCTCCGCCTGGCACCAGGCGCCGAAGGACGGCGGCGACGAACTCGCCCTGCACCTGGAGCTGTTCACCGTCCGGCGCGCTCCCGGCAAGCTCAAGTACCTGGCGGGCGTGGAATCCGGACTCGACGCCTTCGTCACCGACGTGAGCCCGGAGGCCGCCGCCGAGCGGCTGCGCGAGGCCGCGGCCCACTGACCGGCCCATAGGAGGACCCCGGCACGGCCGTCGATCGAGCCGTGCCGGGGCCGGGGTCGGGGTCGGGATCGGGGCATCGCACGGAAATGCCGGGCCCCCGGGGGACAGCCCCCGGGAGCCCGGCATCAGGCCCGTCCCCCCTGGGGGACCGTCCTGCTGGCCCGCGTCAGGAGATCGACCACCGCTGCAGCGGCGATCCGGTGTCCGGCTCCTGCGTCACCGCGGCGCCGTCGGCGCCGGAGGCAGTGGTGAGCAGCAGGCCGCTGTGGGCCGAGGTGACGGTGTACGAGCCGTCGGCCGTCGGCCGGACGTTCCAGTGCTGGTTGGCGCCGCCGCTGCACGGCCACTGGATCACCTGGGCGCCGGCGGCGGTGGAGCCGCCGCTGACGTCGGCGCACATCGACGAGAGGCCGTTGACCAGCTCGTACGAGCCGTCGGGCTGGGGGCGGAACTGCCAGACCTGGTTGCTCCCGCCGGAAGCGGTCCAGGTGATGAGGGGGTTGCCGGCGGCGGTGCTGTGGTCGGCGTCGTCGAGGGCCTTGCCGCCCGTGGTCAGGGTGTGGTTGCCGCCGAGGTCCGGCTCGACGGTCCAGGTGAAGACGGCCGAGGCGCTCGCGGTGCCGGAGGAGGCGGTGGCGGTGACCTTCGAGACTCCGGGCGCGGTCGGGGTGCCGGTGATCAGACCCGAGGGGCTGACGGAGAGCCCGGCGGGCAGCCCGGTCGCCGTGAAGGTGAGCGACTTGCCGGCGCTGTCCGTGGCGCCGAGCTGGAGGGAAGCGGCCTTGCCCACGGTGCCGGACTGGTCACCGGGGGCGGTGAGGACGACCGCCTCGGGGGCCGTGCCGGTCGGGGCGAGGGCGAGGGTCTGCTCGGCCGCCGTGCGGCCGCCGCCGACCGTGCCGCCGGTGGTGTCGCTCCAGGAGCGGGCGGGCACGGTCTCGGCGAGCCGGCCGGAGGTGCCGGACATGCCGATCACCAGGCCGCTGTAACGGTTCACCAGCTGGAACCGGCCCTTCCCGGCCTTGCTGGGGAGGATGAACCACTGCTGCCCGACGGTGGCGTTCCCGCCGACGGCGCCGGTGGCGGTCAGCGCGGCGCCCCAGGCCCGGCCCGCCGTCGAGGTGGCGTCGACGCCCAGCAGCTGACCGGTGGCGGCGTTGACGATCCGGTAGGAGCCGTCGCCTTCGGCCAGGAACCGCCAGGACTCGCCGGCGGAGCCGGCCGCCTTGGCCGTGGAGGTGACGGCGGAGCCGCCGGCGGTCTGGGCGAGGACGCGGCCGTTGCCGCTCTGGATCCGGTAGGTCCTGGTCAGGTCGACCGGCGGGGCGGCCGGCGCCGAGGAGCCGACGGTCAGCTCGACGTACTGGCCCTCCGAGCCGGCGCAGCCGAAGGAGCAGTACTGCCGGAAGGTCTTCCCGACGATCGTGCTGCCGGTCAGGTTGGCACTGTCCAGGAGCCAGCGGTACCAGGAGGCGGTGTGGTAACCGCCGGTGTCGCCGAGCAGGGTCCACTTCTGAGTGGCCAGGTCCTTGGTCGCGTAGATCTGCTGCGGGGCGTTGCCGCTCTGGTCGACCGCCTGCGGAGTGCCGATGTAGAGGCCCAGATAGGCGTCGTAGCTGACGTTCATGACGAACAGCGGCGTGCTCGGGGCGAGCGTGCCGGCCGCGACCTGCTGCTTGACGGTCCCGGGGTTGGCGGGGTTGTACTCCTTGGCCGGCGGCAGGTACCCGGTGGGGTTGGCGCCGTCGGCGGGCACCATGTCGCTCTCCAGGCCGCCGGCCCCGGCCTGCGACCACGCGCCGTCGTACCACTTCTGCCAGCTTCCCGGCGCCATCTTGGCGGACATCGGGGCCCGCGCGACGTGCTGCTGGAACGCGCCCCAGCTGCCGCCCTTGTCGACGATCCGGGAGCCGTAGAAGACGTAGAAGTATCCGGAGGCGGTGTCCGCGAACAGTCGCTGGTCGCCGTCGCCGTAGGCGAAGGTCTGCTGCGGGAAGGCCGCGGTGTCGCCTCGCGTGGTGCTGTAGGGCGAGGTGATCACGTGGTCCCTGATGGTCCAGGTCCGGCCCTGGTCGGTGGAGACGGCGTAGTCGATCGCGTCGTAGTGCAGGCCGTCGCCGAAGGGCTGGGGGGTGAACTCGTTGTGCACCAGCCCGTACCAGTCCCCGCTGTCCGGGTCGACCCAGACCCCGGCCAGGTCGCAGTAGTTCCGCTGGGCGTAGTGCGAACCCTGCGGCGCGTAGCTGGACTGCCGTCCGGTGGGGCTGTTGTTGCAGCGTGCGGTGGTGTCGTCGTTGCGGTCCGACGGGTCGGCGGGGTTGACGGCGTCGCTGATCTCGGCGGACCTGGTGGCGCTGTCGAAGTCCCGACCGGTGAAGAAGCTCCACTTCCGGGAGTCGTTCGCGCCGTACAGCGAGTGCGACTGCTGGAAGTAGAAGGTGCCGTCCTTGTCGATGTAGGGACTGGCCTGGGTGTCGTCGGGGTAGGCGTACGAGCCGGTCCTGCCGACCGAGACCGTGTACGTGGCGGGGGCCGGCTTGCCGGCGGCCGGTGCGTCGGCGGGCGCCGGGGCGGCGGCCAGGGTGCCGGCGCCGAGCGCCGCCAGGGCGGTGGCGGTGAGGACGCGGGTCCATCGGGTGGGTAGGGGTGACACTGGTACTCCTCTTCCGTGGCGGGGCGCAGCGTTGCGCCCCTGTGGTGGGGGGTGCGGAACGGGAGAGTGGTCTGGGGAGGCGGGCGGTCAGCCGTCCGCCATGCGGAAGTCGTACTGCGGGGGCACCGCTGTGCCGGGGTGGACGGCGAGCCAGAGGGTGTCCAGGGAGAGCTCGCCCTCGCGCATGGTGTCGACCTGGATGCCCTCGGCCAGCAGCCGCCGGACCCGGTCGTCGTCGCCGCGGGCGTGCGCCGCCTCCGCCTCGGCCAGCCGGATCCGCCCGTGCGCCCGGTCGGCCGGGGAGAGCGCCTCGATCAGCGCGAGCGCCTCGGCGGGGCGCTCGGCGCGCCGCAGCGACTCCAGCACCTCGATCGTCAACTCCCGCAGTCCCGGGCGGAGTCGGTGCGCCGAGAGCATGAGGTCGGCGGCTTCCCGCGCTTGTGGGGCGAGGAGGGCGAGCGCGCGCAGCGCCCAGGGCGAAGGCCGGCCGGCGACGGAGCGTTCGAAGGCCTCGCGGGCGGACTCCCGCTCCCCGTCGGCCAGGCGCAGCAGACCGAGCTGGTACAGCGCGTGCCAGTCCGTGGCGTTCGCCTCCAGCAGCAGCCGCCAGTGCGCCCCGGTGACCGGCTCGGCCGGCGGGTCGCAGACCGGGAGCGTGCCGGTCTTGAGGAGCTGCCGCCAGGGTTCCTGGGCGGCCGCCGGCTCGCCGAAGGGCAGGGCGGGCGAGGCGGGCAGGGCGCCGGCCTCGATCTCCAGCGCGGCCCAGCCGCCGCCCTCGGACAGCACCTCGCCGGGTGCGCCGAACTCCTCGGCCTGCGCGTCGGCCCGCTCCAGCTCCAGCGGCGGGAGCAGCCGGTCCAGCGCCTCGCCGGCGGCAGCCCGGGCATCCTCCCAACTGCCGTGCACGGCCTCGGGATCGGCCTGCAGCAGCCCGTACGCCTCGGTCCAGGACCAGGTGGCGCCGGCGGGCATCGGCAGGTGCTCCAGCTGGGTGCGGGCCAGGCCCGCCTGGATCTCCAGGTAGGCGGAGTCCGGGCCGGAGAGCCACTCCTGCCAGTGCCTGCCGCCGGTGCCGGTGCCCCAGCAGAACATCTTGCGGCCGCGCAGCCGGGCGGTGGAGGTCTGGACGAGCCCGGCGCCGGTGCCGTCCAGGGCGGCGATCCAGGGGCGTTCGCCGCCGGGGAGGTCGAGGAAGTAGTCGGCGGCGCGCGCCGCCCGGCCGGGGTAGCTGCGGTCGGCGCCGTCGACCTCCGGGAAGGGCACCCGGCGCAGGTCGCTGACGTAGTCGCAGTGGAAGGCATGGCCGGCCGGGCCGAGGACGCGCACGTCCCGGTCCTCGGGCACGGCGATGTTGGACCACCAGTAGACCGGCGTCTCGGTCGGCGCGGGGTTGTGCACGGCGATGCGGACGTACAGCACCGGGGAGCCGGCGGGCAGCCAGGTGTCCATCCGCAGCACCAGGCGCCGCAGCCGTTCGAAGGCGTACATCCGGAGCACCGGGGTGCCGTCGGGCGCGCTCGTCCGGACGGCGTACAGCGGCTCGCAGGTCAGCGGCCAGTGCCCGGTGGCGCCGAGGTTCCACTCCACCCCGCCGGCCAGCCAGGCGTCGCGCAGGGCGAGGTTGGCGGGCTGCAGGATCCGGTTGCGGTGCAGCAGCTCCCGCCCGGTGGGACGGTGGACCAGGGACCACAGCCGCCCGCCGAGGGAGGGCAGGAAGGTCGCGGTGAGGGTCTCGTTCTCCAGGACCACGCACGGGAGTTCGCGCTCGGTGCGGACGCGGTCGTACCCGCCCTGCCGGGTGTACGGCAGCAGGGTGTCGGGCACCCCGTAGGCCAGGTTGCGGCGCATCTCGTCGTCGACCCCGGCGCCCGCGCCGGTCTGCCGGGGCAGGCCGTGCAGGATCGGCAGGGTGCCGCCGACCGGATCGGGGGCCCCGTGGATGCGGAGCAGGTCGGTGTGCAGGGTCGAGGTCACTTGCCGATCCCAACTGTCATGCCCTGGATGATCCGCGAACCCATCCAGGAGAAGAGCGCGATCATCGGGGCGAGGATGATGCAGACTCCGGCGAACATCGTGCCGAAGTCCAGGCCGTTGAACTGCTGTGCCGCGACGAACGAGGAGAGCGCCACCGGGAGGGTGGTCGTCCCCTGGCTGTTCGTCAGGACGAGGGCGAACAGGGTCTCGTTCCAGGCGGTGATGAACTGCAGGAGGAAGGCGGTGACCAGCCCGCCCCGGGCGACCGGGAGCACCACCTGGAGGAAGGTGCGCAGCGGGCCGGCGCCGTCCAGGACGGCGGCCTCCTCCAGCACGCCGGGGATGCCGCGGAAGAAGCCGGTCAGCAGGAAGACGGTGAACGGCATCGCCAGGCCGACGTAGACCAGCCCGAGGCCGAGGTCGCTGTCGGTCAGGTCCACCCGGGACAGGCCGACGAACAGCGGCACCACCAGGACCTGGCCGGGCACGCCGAGGCCCATGGCGAAGCTCATCGTCAGCGCCGAGGAGGTCCGCGAGCGGCGCCGGGCGAGGGCGTAGGCGCAGGGCGCGGCGAGGGCGACGGCGACCACGGAGGAGAGGCCGGCGGTGAGCACGCTGTTGAGGGCCGCCCGCGCGAAGCCGCCCTCGTCGAGCGCGGTGGTGTAGTTGCCGGTGTCCGGGCTGGTCGGCAGGCCGAAGCCGTGCCGCAGGATGTCGGGACCGCTGCGCAGCGAGGTCAGCAGGATCCACAGGACCAGCAGCAGGTCGGCGGCGACGACGATCCAGACGGCGGTCGTGCCGATCCTGCTCGCGAGTCCGGTGGGTCGGTTACTGCGTCGCACGGGAGGGACCTTTCCGGTTGGGTGTGGGGGGCCGGGGACGCGACCGGGTCAGTACTCGATCGGCTCGCGGCGCAGCAGGCGGCGCAGCACGACGGTGATCAGGGTGACCATGACCAGGCTGACGATCGCGGCGGCGGTGGCCGTGCCCAGCCGGGGGACGGTGCCCTGGGGGAAGGCCTCGGCGTACACGTACACGGCGGTGTTCCAACTGCTCACCGGTGGATAGGCGTTGGTGCTGCCGCCGTAGAGCAGGATCAGCTCGAAGATCTTCACCGAGCTGACGGTCCACAGCACCGCGCAGACCGCGATGACGTCCCAGGCGCACGGCAGGGTGATGTGCCGGAAGCGCTGGAAGGGGCCGGCGCCGTCGAGTTCGGCCGCCTCGTAGAGGTAGTCGGGGATCTGGTCGACCGCCGCCATGATGATGGAGGTGTAGTAGCCGGTCGCCGTCCAGACCAGGGTGCCCAGGACCATCGGGAGCAGGTTGTCCGTCGACAGCCACTTGGGCGGTGTGGTCACCCCGAAGAGCTTCAGCGCCTGGTTGACCGGGCCGGTGGGCGAGAACAGGAAGCCGGCGGCGATGCCGAAGACCATGCCGTTGACCAGCGAGGGGAAGAACAGCACCGACCGGGCGAAGAGCCTGGCCCGCATCTCGCGCAGCACCAGGGTCAGCGCGAAGCTGAGCACGAAGGTGATCGTGCCTCCGACGACCATCAGTTCGAGGGTGTTGAACAGTGAGGTGCGGAACCGCGGGTCCTGGAACAGCAGGAGGTAGTTCTGCGAGCCTCGCCACTCCATCTCGCCCATGCCGTCCCACTTGTGCAGGCTGGTCCACAGGGCGTAGCCGACCGGGGCGACGAACAGCACCGCGTACACGATCAGCGCGGGCGCGGTGAACGGCCAGAACACCCGGCGGCGCTGGCGCTCCAGCGGGCCGACGCCGGGCCGGGCGGCGCGCTCGGACCGGCCCGGGTCGGTGTCCGTCCGGGGCGGGTTGTCGATCGTCGTCGCCACCGTCAGCCCTGGGTCTGCCAGTAGGTGACCTGGTCGGCCTTGCACTTGGCGACGAACCGGTCGGCCGTGGTTTTGCCGTGCCAGAAGTCCAGGTAGTTCTCGTTCAGGACCTTGGGCAGCCAGCTGCCGGCCACCCCGTCGAAGCCGAGGCGCACGGTCGGGGCCGCCAGGGCCTTCTGGACGTCGGCCAGTTCGGCGGGGGCCGGGATGTCGCTGCGCGGGGTGAGGTTGAGCGCGGTGGTGGAGATCCCGGACAGGTGCTTCTTCTGCAGGAAGAAGGCGATGAACTTCTGTGCGGCGGCGGCGTTCTTGGCCCGCTTGGGGATCGCGAAGCCGAACAGGCTCGCGTCCGGGGTCTTCGCGGTGGGCGGCAGCATCGACGCCGTCCTCCAGCCGGCCGGGACCTGCTTGGCCACCTCGGCGGTGACGTAGTTGCCGTCCATGTAGAAGGCGGCCTTGCCGCCCGCCCAGTTGGTCTCCTGCGCGGGGTACTTGGTGGCGTCGTAGCCCTCGATCAGGTGGCCGCCCTTCACCAGCTGCTCCACCTGCTGCGCCGCGGCGAGGACCGCCGGATCGTCCCAGGTCGCGCCGGACTTGTCGGCGGCGAGCTGGGCGACGTTCACCCCCGCCCCGCTGAGCAGGTAGTCGAAGTACAGCGCGTTGCTCCAGGGGTCCTCGCCCTCGGAGGCGATGCACGCCTTCCCGGCCGCCTTCAGCGCGTCGCAGACCTTGAGCAGTCCGGCCCAGTCGGTGGGCGGACTGGGCATCGCGGCGGTGATCGCCGGGTCGGCCGCGTTGTAGAACATGGCGTTGGTGACGACCTCGTACGGGATCACGTAGTGGTTGGAGCCGGACGGGTCCTTCGGCAGCATGTCGAAGTACTTGGCCGGGATCACCTGGGAGACCGGGACGTTCTCCTCGGGCACCTGCAGCTGCAGCACCGGCGAGAGGTCCAGTGCCTGGCCGGCCGCGGCGGTGGTGCCGTAGACCTTGTCGTCGGACTCGTCCCACAGGTCCGGGGCCCGGTTGGCGGCGATCGCCGGGCCGATCTTCTTGGCGATGTCCCGGCCCGCCCAGGTGACGTCCACCTTGGCGCCGGTGGCGGCGGTGAAGTCGTCGATCGCGGCCTTCAGCACCTTGGCCTGCGGCTCGTCGGCACGCCACATCGACCAGTAGGTGAAGCTGCCGGCGGCCTTCGCGCCGCCCTCCGAGCCGCTGCCGCAGGCGCTCGCTCCGAGCGCGAGGGCGACGGCGGTGGCCGCCCCGATGATGCGGGCAGCGGGCATGGTCGTTCTCCCCATGGGTGGTTCCTCTCGGAGGCGCGAGATGCCGCGCAGACGTGTCGTCAGCCGGGGCCCGAAGACGGGGAGCGGCTGGATGGCTGGGACGATACGGTCGGGTTGACCGGTAAATCAAGAGTCCTTGCAAAAACCTGCTCCGGACCGCGGCGCTTCGACACCGATTCCGCATGAAACTCGCAAGTTACGAACCGGAGCTGGGGTTTGATCAACCTTGACGCCCCTTCACCGGTGCCCTACGTTTCACCGAAAGCAAGTTGACCGGTAAATTCGAAGGATCCAGTCATGGTGACGATGCAGGACGTGGCCGAGCGGGCCGGGGTCACGAAGCAGACCGTCTCCAACGTCATCCGGGGGCGAGGGGCCGTGAGCCCGGCGACGGCGGCCCGGGTGCGCGCCGCGATCGGGGAACTCGGGTACACCCCCAACCTGGTCGCGCGCTCCCTGGCCACCGGCGCCACCAGAACGGTGGGCCTGTTGGTCCCCACGGTGACGGGCTCCTTCTACTCCGACATCGTCGAGGAGGTCGAGGACGTCCTCGACGCCAACGGCTACCACCTGCTGCTCTGCACCACCCGGCTCGACGGCGAGCGCGCCAAGCGGCACCTGGCGAGCCTGACCAGCCGCTCGGTGGACGCGCTGCTGATCGCCGGCGACCGGGACCTGATCGACCACCTGCCGTTGCTGGCCGAGGCCTCCTTCCCGGTCGCCCTGTGCGCCTGGGAGACCGACGCCCCCGACCGCTTCCCGGTGGTCACCATCGACTACGAGCGGGCCGGCCACCTGGCCGGGCGCCACCTGCGCGAACTCGGGCACGAACGCGTCGCGGTGCTCGCCAGCCCCGACCACGCCCCGCGGGTCGCGGGCTTCCGGCGCGCCTTCGCCGCCGACGGCCTGACCGTCCCCGACGACGCCGTCCACACCGCGCCCGAACCCACCCCCGCGGGCGGCCTCGCCGCGGCGACGGCGGCGCTCACCGCCGACCCGACGATCACCGCGCTCTTCGCCACCCACGACGTCCTCGCCCTGGGGGCGCTGGAGGCCGCCCGGGAAGCGGGCCGCTCCGTGCCCCACGACCTGTCGATCGTCGGGCACGACGACAACCCGGAGGTCGGCGTGGCCCGACCGGCGCTCACCAGCGTGGCCATCCCCAAGCGGGAGATGGCCCGGGAGGCGGTCGAACTGCTGCTGCGTGCCCTCACCCGCTCCGGCAGCCCGGCCAACTCGATCCAGCTGCTGCGCCCCGAACTCGTCGTCCGGGACAGCACCGGCCCGGCCGGCGGCCGCTGAACCGGCCCGACCGGAACCACCACTCACGAACTGGGGCACCGACCTTGTCGCCCGAACCGACGTCCGGCCACGACCGCCTCTGGTACCGCCGACCCGCCGCCTCCTTCCTGGAGGCCCTGCCACTGGGCAACGGGCGGCTCGGCGCACTGTTCCTCGGCGGATCGGACCGGTCGGGTACGGGCGAGACCGTCCACCTCAACGCCGACACGCTGTGGTCCGGCGGACCCGGGCCGCACGACCGGGCCGACGCCGTCGAGCACCTCGCGGAGCTGCGCGCCGCCGTCCTGGCCGACCGCGACCATGCCCGTGCCGAGGCCGTCGCGACCCGGATGCAGGGCCCGTTCACCGAGGCCTACCAGCCGCTCGCCACGCTCCGGCTGGAACTCGGCGACGGACCGTCGGACGGCTACCTGCGCTCACTGGACCTGGACGAGGCCGTCCACCGGGTCTCCTACCGCAGCGGTGGCGCGCAGATCCTGCGCGAGTCCTGGGTCTCGGCCCCCGCCGACGTCCTGGTCACCAGGATCACCTCGTCCGTCCCCGGGCGGATCGACCTCGACGCCCGGTTCGACACCCCGCATCCGGACGCGCGCACCGGCGGCCCCGGCCCCGACCGCCTCGTCCTCTCCGGCCGGGCCCCCGCGCACGTGGCCTTCGGCGAGCCGGACCCGGTACGCCACCGCCCCGGCGAGGGCATGGGCTTCGCGGCCGGGCTCCGGGTCCTGGCCGACGGCGGCCGGGTCGAGCGAACACCGGGTGCGGTGACGGTGCGCGGCGCCGACGAGGTGCTCCTGCTGGTTGCCGCCGAGACCGGCTACCGCGGCTGGACCGAGGCCCCGGTCGGCCCCGACGACGGACCGGTCGAGCAGGTCGGACGGCGTCTGGACGCGGCCGCCGCCCGGCCGTACGGGCAGCTGCTCGCCGAGCACCTCGCCGACCACCGGCGGCTGTTCCGCGCCACGACGCTGCGCCTCGGCGACGACCGCGCCACCGACCGCGCCGACGGCGGCACCACCGACCGGCCCACCGACGAACGGCTCGCCGCCGTCCGGTCCGGCGGCGGGGACCCGGCCCTGACCGCCCTCCAATTCGCCTACGGTCGCTACCTGTTGATCGCCTCCTCGCGTCCGGGGACCCAGCCGGCCACCCTCCAGGGGATCTGGAACACCGAGACCGCCCCGCCGTGGAACTCCAACTGGACCACCAACATCAACCTCCAGATGAACTACTGGCACGCCGAGACCACCGGCCTCGCGACCTGCCACGAACCGCTCTTCGACCTGGTCGCCGACCTGGCCCGGACCGGCGCCCGGACCGCGGCCGCCTACTACGGCACCCGCGGCTGGACCATCCACCACAACGTGGACCTGTGGCGCTCCGCCTGCCCCGTCTCCGGCTCGCCCTCCTGGGCGAACTGGCCGATGGCCGGCGCCTGGCTCTGCGCGCACCTGTGGGAACACCACCTCTTCACCGGAGACCGCGGCTTCCTGGCCGAACGCGCCTACCCGCTGATGCGCGGCGCCGCCCGCTTCCTGCTGGACTTCCTCACCGAGGACCGCGACGGCCACCTGGTCACCTGCCCGTCCACCTCCCCCGAGCACCACTTCCGGCTGCCCGACGGCACCCTCGCCTCCGTCTCCGCCGCGGCCACCATGGACCACTGGCTGACCGCCGAACTGTTCGCCAACACCACCCGCGCCGCCCGGATCCTCGGCGTGGACGCCGACCTGGCCGAGGAGTTGGACGCGGCCCGAGGCCGGCTCCGGCCCCCGCGGACCGGAGCGGACGGCCGCCTGCTCGAATGGTGGGAGGACCTCCCCGAGGAGGACCCCGGCCACCGCCACCTGTCCCACCTCTACGGCCTCTACCCCGGCAGCGCCGTCGACCCGCTCACCGACCCGGAGGCCGCCGAGTCGGCGCGGCTCGCCCTGATCCGCCGCCTCGACCACGGTGGCGGATCGACCGGCTGGAGCCTGGCCTGGGTGGCCGCCCTCGCCGCCCGCCTCGGCGACGCCGACCTCGCCCACCGCAGCGTGGTCGGCCTGCTGACCGACCACTCCGCCCCCAACCTGTTCGGCCTGCACCCCCCGGACATCTTCCAGATCGACGGCAACTTCGGCGCCACCGCCGCCGTCGCCGAGATGCTGCTGCAGAGCCACAACGGCGTCCTCCGGCTGCTCCCCGCCCTGCCCGAGGCATGGCCCACCGGCCATGTCCGGGGGCTGCGCGCCCGCGGCGGTCTCACCGTCGACCTCCGCTGGGACGCCGGCCGCCTCACCGAGGCGACCGTGCACGGCGACCGTCCGCAGACCCTCGACCTCCTGCTCCCGGTCGGCACGGCGGAACCCGCCGTCACCGACCCGACCGGCCGGCACTCCGCCGCGACGTTCGACCCCACCCCGGCCGGACCACGTCTGACCCTGTGGCTCGACCGGCAGGGGAGCCACCGGATCCGCCCGCGCGACGGTGCGGGACCCGGCACACCCCAGGACGCCGCCCCGGCCATCGGCGGCGACCGCACCGCTCCCGTTGCCGAGCAGTTCCACGCAGTTCCGCGCAAAGATCTTCCCTCGCACGGACGGCACTAGACTTCCGCCATGCTCAAAGCCGACCGCACCTCCCGGATCCTCACGCACCTCACCGAGACGGGCAGCGCCGACGTGCACGAGCTGGCCGCGCTCCTGCGGGTGTCGGCGGCCACCGTCCGCCGGGACCTGCAGGAACTCCACGACCAGGGCCTGCTGCACCGCACCCGCGGCGGGGCGGTCACCGGCGCCGTCAACCTCGAACTGCCGCTGCGCCACAAGCACGGCACGCGGCAGGCGGAGAAGCGCCGGATCGCCCTGGCGGCCGACCGGTTGGTGCCCGACGGCGCGGTGGTCGGCCTGACCGGCGGCACCACGACCAGCGAGCTGGCCCGCGTCCTGGCCGAACGCGGCGGGATCACCATCGTGACCAACGCCGTCAACATCGCGGCCGACCTGATCGTCCGGCCGGACATCCGCCTGGTGGTGGTCGGCGGCATCGCCCGGACCACCAGCTACGAGCTGGTGGGGCCGGCCGCCGACCGGATGCTCGCCCAGTACCACCTCGACATCGCGTTCATCGGCGTGGACGGCCTGACCCCCCAGCAGGGCTGCACCACGCACGACGAGATGGAGGCCCAGACCGACCGCGCGTTCCTGCGCAGCAGCGCGCGATCGGTCGTGCTGGCCGACAGCAGCAAGATCGGCCGGGTCACCTTCGCCCGGATCTGCCCGCTCTCGGAGGTCCACGACCTGGTCACCGACGCCGAGGCCACGGCGGAGCAGGAGGAGGCGATCGCCGCCGACGGGGTACGGGTCCTGCGCGCCTGACGCCGGGCCGCTGGCCTCACGGGCCCTGGTCCCGCACCCACCCATGCAACGCCCGGCCGGATCTCCCGGCCGGGCGTTTCTGTCACCACAACGGTTGACATGAACGCAAGGACACAGGAAGCTCTTTCGCATCTGCGCAGAATCAGGGTCTATCAAGCATCTCCGATCATCCATCAAGCGCATACGAAGGCGGTACCTGCGGTGGAAAAACGAGTGCCGGCCATCCTCACGGTGTGCGCCCTCGGCGCCCTCGCCCTCACCTCCTGCGGCAGCGGCGGTGGCGGCGGCGGCACCGACGCCGACGGCAAGGTGACGCTCAAACTGGTCGCCGCCGACTACGGCGACAAGGAGTCCAACAGCTCGAAGGCCTACTGGAACGGCGTCGCCTCCGCCTTCACCGCCGCCAACCCCGACATCAGGGTCGATGTCCAGGTGGTGAACTGGAACGACATCGACCAGCAGGTCAAGACGATGATCCAGAGCGGCAACGTACCGGACGTCCTGCAGACCGGCGGCTACGCCGACAAGGTCGCCGACGACCTCCTCTACAAGGCGCAGGACGTCCTGTCGCCCGCCACCCGGAGCAACCTGATCGACAGCTTCGCCAAGGCCGGCGAGGTCAAGGGCGTGCAGTACGGCATACCGTTCGTCTCCTCCACCCGGCTCCTGTTCTACAACAAGGCGATCCTCCAGCAGGCCGGCATCACCCAACCCCCCACCACCTGGGAGGAGTTGCGCAAGGACGCCGAGCAGATCAAGGCCGCGGCGCCCGGCGTCACCCCGTACGCACTGCCGCTCGGCCCGGAGGAGGCCCAGGGCGAGAGCATGCTCTGGGAACTCGGCAACGGCGGCGGCCCCACCGACAAGGACGGCAGGTACACCCTCGACAGCCAGGCCGACATCGACACCTTCTCCTGGCTCAGGTCCAACCTCGTGGGCCCCGGCCTCACCTACCCCAACCCGGCCACCACCGACCGCAAGACCGCCTTCGCCGACTTCGCCGCGGGCAAGGCCGCCATGCTCAACGGCCACCCGTCACTGATCCGGATGGCCCAGGCGGGCAAGGTCGACTACGGCGTGGCCCCCGTCCCCGGCAAGGCGGGCCCGCTCACCACCACCCTCGGCGTCGCGGACTGGATGATGGCCTTCAAGAAGAACGGCCACCGCGAGCAGATCAGGAAGTTCCTCGACTTCGCGTACGCCGCGGACAACATGCTCCGGTTCGACGAGACCTACAACCTGATGCCGGTCACCCAGGACACGCTGCGCGCGATGACCACCGGCGGCAAGCACCCGGACCTCGAACCGTTCTTCGCCCCGCTGCCGCACGCCGCCTTCTACCCGCTGGGCGACACCAGTTGGGACATCGTCTCGGCCGAGCTCAAGAAGAGCATCGGCAGCGCCGTCTCCGGCGACCCGGCCAAGGTGCTCGGCGACCTGCAGAAGAAGGCCCAGGACGCCGTCGCCGACAAGTGACCCCGCGGAAGGCACCCCAGTGACCTCCAGTTCCCCCACCGCCGGGTCCCCCACGACCCCCGGCTCCCCCACCACCGGCTCCCCCAGCGGCCCCGGCGCCGCCGCCGGCTCCCCCGCACCGTCCGCGAGGCCGCCGTCCGCGGGCCCACCGCGCCGCCCCGCGCCGTCGGCCTCCCGCCCGGGCCGGCTCGGGCCACTGCCCTGGATCGCCCCGGCCGTCCTGCTGATCCTCGCCGTCGTCCTGTGGCCCGTCTACGAGATGGTCCGCACCTCCTTCCTGCGCATCAGCACCAGCGGCTTCGTCCGGGGCCCGGCCGGCCTGGACAAGTACCGCAAGCTCTTCGGCGAGGCCGACCTCGGCCACGTGCTGCTCGCCACCGTGGTCTGGACGGTCGTCGTGGTCGGCCTGACGATGCTGCTCTCGCTCGGCCTGGCCCAGCTCTTCAACCAGCGCTTCCCCGGCCGCCGGTACGCCCGCTGGGCCCTGATCGTCCCCTGGGCCGCGTCGGTGCTGATGACCGCCATCGGCTTCCGGTGGATGCTCGACCGCACCGCCGGCGTGCTCAACACCGCCATGACCGACCTCGGCCTGATCGACGGCCCCCGGGACTGGCTCGGCACCCCCGCGACGGCCTGGCCCTGGATGGTGTTCGTCGCGGTCTTCGTCTCGCTGCCGTTCACCACCTACACCCTGCTCGCCGGCCTGCAGACCGTCCCCGCCGACGTGTACGAGGCGGCCCGGACGGACGGCGCCTCGCCCTGGCAGACCTACCGGCGGATCACCCTGCCGCTGCTGCGCCCGGCCTTCCTGGTCGGCGTCGTCATCAACCTGATCAACGTCTTCAACTCCTTCCCCGTCATCTGGGCCATGACCCGGGGCGGCCCGAGCAGCGACACGGCCACCACCACGGTGTTCATGTACCAGGTGAAGAGCACCGATATCGGCGAGTCCGCGGCCGTCTCGGTGGTCAACTTCGCGCTGGTGGTGCTGATGGTCCTGGCCTTCCTCAAGGTCAGCCGCTGGAACGGGGAGGAGAGTTGAGGGCCCGGCGGGGCCGCCGCCCGATCCGGCCGCGCACCGTGGTGCTCGCCGGCGTCGCCTGGCTGCTGGCGGCGGTCTTCCTGCTCCCGTACCTGGAGATGGTCGTCACCGCGCTGCGCCCGGCCGACGAGCTGCGCGACGCGGGTTACCTGCCGCACCACTTCGCCTGGTCCAACTTCGTCGGCGTCTGGCGCGACTCCACCCTCGGCGGCAACCTGAGGGTCACCCTGCTGGTCGCCGGCGGGTCCACCGTGCTGGCGCTGCTGGTCGCCCTGCCCGCCGCGTACTGCACCGCCCGGGTCCGGTACCGGGGCCGTCGGCTCTTCCTGCTGCTCGTCCTGGTCACCCAGATGTTCCAGCCGACCTCGCTGCTGGTGGGCCTCTACCGCGAGTTCTACCGGCTCGTCATGCTCAACTCGGTCTGGACGCTGATCCTCTGCAACGCCGCCTTCAACCTGGCCTTCGCGATCTGGATCCTCACCGCCTACATCTCGGCCATCCCGGTGGAACTGGAGGAGGCCGCGCTGCTCGACGGCCTCGGCCGGCTCGGTGCCCTGCGCCGGGTGGTCCTGCCGCTGGCCATGCCCGGCGTGGTCACCGCGGTGATCTTCACCTTCATCTCGGCCTGGAACGAGTTCGTGATGGGCCTGACCCTGTCCACCGAGCCGGGGAGCCAGCCGCTCACCGTCGGGATCAACAGCTTCATCGGCAACTACACCGTCGAGTGGAACTACCTGTTCGCCGGGTCGGTCGTCGCGATCGTGCCGGTCGTGGTGCTGTTCGCCCTGATCGAGCGGCACGTGGTCTCGGGACTGACCGCCGGATCGGTCAAGTAGCCGACCGCACCCACGGGTTGAACCTCCGCCGCCTCTTCGAAGGAGCCCGCCGCATGGCCCCCGCCACGCCCGACCCCGTCGGTACCCCCACCTCCGGCGGCACCGCCGGCACGCCCTCCCTCACCGCCGCCGAGATCGCCTCGCAGCCCGACTGCTGGCGCCGCGCCGCCGACTCCCTGCCGCGGCACTCCCCCGCCCTGCCCCGCCGCGGCGAGCGGATCGCCGTCGTCGGCTGCGGCACCTCCTGGTTCATGGCCCAGGCCTACGCGGCCCTGCGCGAGGGCGGCGGCCACGGCGCCACGGACGCCTTCGCCGCCTCGGAGTTCCCGCCCGGGCGCGACTACGACCGGATCCTGGCCATCTGCCGCTCCGGCACCACCACCGAGGTGCTCGACCTGCTCGGCCGGGCCCGTACGGCCGGGGTGCCCACCAGCACCGTCACCGCCGATCCCGCCACCCCGGTCGCGGCGCTCGCCGACGCCGTCGCCGTCCTGGACTTCGCCGACGAGCGCTCCGTGGTGCAGACCCGCTTCGCCACCAGCGTGCTCGCCCTGCTGCGCGCCCACCTGGAAGCCGAGGGCGCGCTTCCGGCGGGAGTCCACCCGCTGTCCCGCGCGGTCCGGGACGCCGAACGGGCCGTCGCGGTGCCGCTGCCCGCCGAACTGCGCGAGGCCGGGCAGTTCACCTTCCTCGGGCGCGGCTGGACGTACGGGCTGGCGCTGGAGGCCGGGCTGAAACTGCGCGAGGCGGCGGGCGCCTGGACCGAGGCGTACCCGGCGATGGAGTACCGGCACGGGCCGATCAGCATCGCCGAACCGGGCCGGGTGGCCTGGGTGTTCGGCGCGCCGCCCGCCGGGCTCGCCGAGGACATCAGCCGGGCCGGCGCCCTCCTGGTCGCCGGATCCGGCGGCACGGACGGCGACCTGGACCCGCTGGCCGACCTCGTCCGGGCCCAGCGGCTGGCCGTCGCCGTGGCCGGGTCGCGGGGCTGCGACCCGGACCGGCCGCGCCACCTCACCCGCTCCGTCGTCCTCGGGGACCAGCACCGTCCCTGACCGGCACCGCGGCCGACCGGCACCGTGCCCCGTCACCACCGCGCCCGATCGCCCGCCCGGGCGCGCCCGGCAGGTCCCGACCGCCCACCTCTCCAACATCGAACGGAGACACCACCGTGCGCCTACTCCGGCCCCACCTCCGCCGGGCCGCCCTCACCGCGGCCCTGGCCGTCCTCCCCGCCCTGGCCGGGCCCGTCCTCCCCGCCCGGGCCGCGACCCCCGGCTCCGCCGTCCTCGACCAGGGCCACCAGAGCGTCACCTGGCAGAGCCCGCAGTACGCCAAGGGCACCCTCGGCGACCCCGGCAGCTGCCCCCCGGCCGCGCAGGACCCGGGCGGCACGGTCTGCGACCACTTCGACCTCACCGTGAACGTGCCGGCCGGCTACTGGGACGACAATCCGGAGGGCGGCGTCCCGGTGTCCGTCCGCTGGCAGAACCCCGCCGACGACTTCGACCTCTACATCTACGACGCCACCGGCAAGCAGGTGGCCAGCAGCGCGGGCACCGCCGACCCGGAGGCCACGGTGATCCCGAAGGCCTCGGGCACCTACCGCGTCCTGGTGGTCCCCTACGACGTCCACGGCGGCTCCTACACCGGCACCGCCTACCTGCCGCAGACCGCCGACGCCGGCGACCTGACCGCCTTCGGCGGCTCCCAGGGCAGCTACGACATCTCCGCGGGCACCCTGAAGGCCCGGGTCGACTTCCTCGCCGACGACCAGCTGCGCCTGCGCGCCGCCCCGGACGGCGTCCTCACCGATCCGGCGGGCAGCACGATCGTCCGCACGCAGCCCGAGCCGCAGCGCGACACCAGCACCTTCGACGCCGGCGCGTACTACGGCATCCGCTCCAAGGGCCTGGTCCTGCGGGTCTACAAGCACCCGCTGCGGTTCGGCCTGTACAAGGCGGACGACCGCACCGCCCTCTGGCAGGAGAGCGCCCCGCTGCGCTGGAGCACCGGCGGACTGCGGCAGAGCCTGGTGCGCGGCGCGGACGAGCAGTTCTTCGGCGGCGGCGAGCAGAACGGCTCCTTCTCGCACCGCGACCGGACCGTCCACGTCGCCAACAGCACCGACTGGAACGAGGGCGGCTGGAACAACTCCCAGCCGTTCTACGTCTCCTCCGCCGGCTACGGCGTCTTCCGCAACACCTTCACGCCCGGGATCTACGACTTCGGCTCGCCCGTCCGCACCGGGCAGCAGGAGCGCCGTCTGGACGCCTACTACTTCACCGGTGACGTCAAGGCGGTGATCGGCCGGTACACCGACCTGGTCGGCAAGCCCTTCATGCCGCCCGTCTACGGGCTGGAGCCCGGCGACTCCGACTGCTACCTGCACAACGCCAACCGCGGCGAGCGCCACACCCTGGACGCGCTGAAGGTCGCCGACGGCTACGTGGACAACCAGATGCCGCTGGGCTGGATGCTGGTCAACGACGGCTACGGCTGCGGCTACGAGAACCTGCCGCAGACCGGCACGGGCCTGCGCAAGGACCACGCCCAGCTCGGCCTGTGGACCCAGAACGGCCTGCCCAACCAGGCCGAGGAGGTCAAGGCCGGCGTGCGGGTGCGCAAGCTCGACGTGGCCTGGGTCGGCAACGGCTACGACTTCGCGCTGAACGCCTGCGACCAGGCCAAGGCCGGCATCGAGGACAACAGCGACGCCCGCGGCTTCGTCTGGCTGCCGGTCTCCTGGGCCGGAGCGCAGCGCTGCGGCGTGCTGTGGAGCGGTGACCAGAGCCTGTCCTGGGACTACATCCGCTGGCAGATCCCGACCTATGCCGGCGCCACCATGTCAGGCATCGCCTACAACACCGGCGACGTCGGCTCGATCTACCGCCGGGACCCCAAGATGTACGCCCGCGACCTGCAGTGGAAGGCCTTCCTCCCGGCGATCATGACCATGGACGGCTGGGCCCGGGACATGACGGGCAAGCAGCAGCGGGACCAGCAGCCCTGGCTCGACGGCGAGCCCTACACCTCGATCAACCGCAAGTACCTGCAGCTCAAGGAACGGCTGCTGCCGTACATGTACACCCTCTCCGCAGAGGCCACCCGCACCGGCGTCGGCGCGGTCCGCCCGCTGGCCCTGGAGTACCCGCACGACCCGAACGCCCTCGGCCCGAACGCGAAGTACGAGTTCCTGGCCGGTCCCGACTTCCTGGTCGCTCCGGTCTACTCGGACACCACCGTGCGCGACGGCATCTACCTGCCCGAGGGCACCTGGACCGACTACTGGACCGGTCGCACCTACCAGGGCCCGACCACGATCAACGGCTACTCCGCCCCGCTCGACACCCTGCCGCTGTTCGTCCGCGGCGGCGCGATCGTCCCGATGTGGCCCAAGGGCACGCTCTCCTGGGAGAACCGGGACCGCTCCGAGCTCGACTACGACCTCTACCCGCAGGCCACGGGCGACTCCTCCTACACCCTGTACGAGGACGACGGCGTCACCCGGCAGTTCACTGCCGGCTCCTCGGCCACCCAGCAGGTGGACGTGCACACCAACCGCGCCGTGACCAACGTCCGCATCGGCGCCAGCGAGGGCGACTACGCCGGCAAGCCGGCCCAGCGGTCGTACCGCCTCACCGTGCACGGCCGCCCCGCCCCGCGCCTGGTGGCCACCGACGCGGGCCTGCTCCCCCGGCTGGACTCGTCGGCCGCGCTCGACGCGGCCGGCTCGGGCTGGTACTACGACGCCGCGACCGGGGTGACGACGGTCCGGACGCCGTCCCTCCCCACCGGCAACGGCTTCTCGCTCAACCTGGTCCATGGCGGCAACTGACCGCCCGACAGCGAGGGGCTTCCACCCCCGTACGGCAAGGGGCCCGTACCGTGCGCGACGCACGGTACGGGCCCCTTTTCCTGCCGGGCGAAAGCCGGGGCAGAGGACTACAGCGGGCGAATGTTCTCGGCCTGCGGGCCCTTCTGGCCCTGCGTGACGTCGAACTCGACCTTCTGGCCCTCAACGAGCTCGCGGAAGCCCTGGGCAACGATGTTCGAGTAGTGGGCGAACACGTCCGCGCCGCCACCCTCCTGCGCGATGAAGCCGAAGCCCTTTTCCGCGTTGAACCACTTCACGGTGCCAGTAGCCATGAGAAATCTCCTTCGAGAGACTGTCCGAAGCCTGCACCATGCAGACTTTCGAGTCGCCGCGATGAGAACCCTCCGGGAAAGAGCCGGAAAACAAAAAATGCGCCTGCGAAGAGCAGGCGCACACAAAGTTCATGGGAACCACAACTGCAACTAAAACAACCGTAGCAGACATCGGGCCGCGACGGCGGATAACCACGCGAATATTTTCGCCTCACCCTCCCGGGCGCAACCCGTCACCCCCAGGGGGACGGCAACAACCGGCTGCCGCGGGGAGATTGAGGGCGCCATGGCCCGCCCCGGCCCGGTCGCGGCTTTCGCCACGCCCGGGGCGCGGGCCGCCCCGAGGATGACCGGCAACGGATTCACCCCCGCCGGGACGGCCCGTTCCCTCGATTTTCGGAGCATACTGACCAGGATGACGAAATCACCGGCAGTCCGACGCCCTCTGCCCACCAGTCCCTTCAAGCCCCGGCCCGAAGCACCGCCCAAACACTTCGCGGTCGGCGACCGCATCAGCCACGACAAGTACGGTCTCGGCCGCGTCATCGCGGTGGAGGACGGGGCCTACCCCGCGGTCCTCGTCGACTTCGGCACCCGACAGGAGCGGATCACCCCGCCGTACGCCGCCATGTACACCCTCTGACCGACACACCGGCGGCGATGCCGTCACCGCCCCGGGGTGCGGTCCGGACCCCGACGGCGCAGCCGACGGTGCCCGGTCTCCGGGCCGCCACTGTGCACACCGCAGGGGCCGATCCGCCGTGGCCGTGCCGGGACTCCGGCACGGCCCCGTACGCGCGCGCCCGCCGGCCCGCCCCCGCATCACCGTCGTCACCGACCGCATGCCGGTGACGACGGCCACCGGGTCGCCCCGGGCCGAACCCTCCTCCCTCCGCCGCGCCAGCACGGCACCGCTCCCGTTTTCACGCGCCCGGCGCGACACACTCGTCATCCCCCCTGCGGCCCGCGGTCGGCCTCGCCCCTCCTGCCGGCCGCTCGCCCATCCCCCGTCGCCGCCCCCGGGCCCGGGGGCGGCGACGGGCGTGCCATCGGTCGCCGACCCGCTCGCGACGGCCGGGGCTCGGTCCGGCGCCGGGCCGGCCGCCGCCGCTCGGGGCCGGTCAGCGGGCGAGTACCTGGCCGTCCTGGGGGCGGTGATCCCGGGAGCGGCGCAGGTCGACGGTGACGTAGGTGCGTTGCAGCCAGCGGTCCGCCCCGTCGTAGCGGGGCCGGAAGGCGGTCCGGCCGTGGACGGTGACGCGGTTGTCGATGACGACCAGGTCACCGGGGGCCAGGCGCAGGGTGCGGGCGGTCTCCTCGCATGCCCGGCCGAACTCGGCCAGCGCGGCGGTGGCCCGAGGGGTGAGCGGGGTGGTGACGAGCTGGGCCATGCGGATGTCGGGGTCCTCCGATGCGCCGAACAGCACCGGTCGGGGTTCGGCTCCGGCTCCGCTCGCGGCGTCCGGGCCGAAGGAGGGCGGTGGTGTGGTGATGAACTCCGGTGCGAACAGGGCCTCCCGGTCGGCCCGGGTGAGCAGCGGCAGCGCCTGGCGGATGCCGGCGACGCGCATCCCGGCGATCCGGTCGTGGTCGGCGCGCAGGCACAGGAAGACCACGTAGTCCGGCGGGTGGGGGTGGAAGCCGTTCTCGGTGTGGAAGGACAGCGGCACCGATCCGGCGTTGCCGTGGAAGGCCTCCTGCCCGGGCACGGGCACCACGTCCTGCACGAGAGCGCCGGACTTCTCGGCCAGGTAGGCGAGCGGCTCGCCGAGCCCGCAGGCCACCATGGTGAGCAGCGCGGCGGGGACGGTGGCCCGGCGCTGGACCGAGCCGGGCACGGCCGGTGTCGGGGGCAGGGCCGCCTCGTCGACGGGCAGGCCGCCGATCACCAGGGTGCCGTGCGGGCCGGAGCTCCTGCGGAACCGGCGCACCGCACGGCGCAGCGGCAGCGGGAGCTCGTCCCAGGCGTCCCGGGCCCGGGCCACCCACTCGGGGCTGTCAACCCGGTCGTGCCCGCCGGCGGACAGGGAGCGGGCCAGGCGCCGGCACGCGCCGGCGTCGGCCGGATCCAGGTTCCAGTCCGCGGCGAGGGCGGTGTGGTGCGGGGTGCCGGGCATCGGGTCTCCTGCCGGGAGTGCGGACGGTGGACGGCCGGGCTCACGAGTGGCGCAGGCCGGCCACGGCGTCCGCGATGTAGTGGTCCCCGAAGCGGATCAGGGGGGCGTACTGGGCCGCGCGGCGGTGGCGCATGAGCCGTAGTTCGGCGACGGCGTTGTCGGGGCCCTCGGGCCGCTGGGCGATGGAACGGCGCAGGTGCACCAGCGAGTACGCGAGGGTGACGTGCCGTTCGGCGTCCACGAGGTCGGCTTCCAGGAGCGCGCCCCGTGCCTCGGCCAACTCCGGGGCTCGGGCCGCCAGTTGATCGTAGGAGTCGGGGAGCGCCGACAACAGGTCCTTCATCGCCGTCCGGAACAGCCTGTACCCGCGGTGCTGGCGCCCGCTGAGCGGGATGTCCGTCGACGGCGGCTCCATGGTCCGGCGGATCGCCGCCATGTAGTAGTCGGCCGGGATCGTGCCGGCGTGGTTCATGGCCGCGGGGAAGCCGCGCACGTACTCCGTCGCGTCCGCCATCCGCCCCAGGGCGGCATCGCCGTCACCGTGCCGCAGGTGGCGGGTGGCGTCGGCCACGGCGACCGCGGCGCAGACGTTGAACAGGACATGGACCTGGTGCCCGACGAGCCACCGCGCGCTCCACGCGCTCTCCGGCGACGGCCGCGCACCGGGCTCGGGAACGACCACCGGCGGGACGGGCTCATGGTCGGCGCCGGGCGCCACGCCGGTGAGGTCGAGCACCGACCGCCGCATCCCGGCCACCTCCAGCGCCAGGTCGGCACCCGACAGCGGAGCCTCGCAGAGGTCCTCCAGCCCGCGGTGGACGACCAGCAGCCCGTGCAGGGCGGCCTGCTGGTCCGACAGCTCCACCTCACGGACCCGGAAGTACGACTGACTGGTCGACTCCGCCGGCACGTCCTCACCCGCCACGGCCGGAGCCAGAGCCGCCAGCGCGGCCACCGACTCGCCGGCTGCCGCGGCGGCCTGCCGCAGCGTGGCGGTCCGTTCGACGGGCCCGGCATGGGTAGCCACCCAGGCCAGCACCCGCGCGGCCCGCCGCGCCCCGGCGGCGACCCGCGCACCCAGCGCCGGGACGGGCCGCCCGCCTCGGGGCTCACGGAAGACAGCGACAGGAGGATGACCGGCGACCGGCGATAAGCCCATGGTGGAAATATTTCGCCAGGAACACGCCATACGAAACCCTGGTCGGCGACCCGGTTCCGGCCCCGGGGCGGCCGCAACCTGGTGGCGGCGTACCGCGCCAACACGCCCCTGATCGTCACATCCGGCCAGCAGCACCGGGAGCGATCCGGGGCAGCGTCCCGTCCCCGGCCGCATGGATGCCCACCGCGACCGGCGGGACCGACGGCCGCGAGTACGCCGGGGCGCTCTGGACCGGAAGGGCGGGCCGGCCGGCCGGCCGTGCGCCGGGAGGCAACCACGGGTGCGCGCACAGTCCACCACCCCACCCCGATCCGGACTAGTTTCGGCCTCCCGCGCAGGCCGGGCGACCCCACGCGATCGTCGCGGGGCACCGAACTCCGGCCGCGACCCCAACCAGACGAGGGCCGGCACAGCGATGACCGATCTCCGCGACGGGCAGCCGCCGCACAGCGCTCCGGACGACTTGTGGTGCCCCTTCCCCTCCCTGACGAACCCCCACGCCGAACAGGCCGACCGGCAGAGCCTGGCCTGGCTGGCGCGCCACCGGCTGCTGGACGGGCGCCTCCGGCAGTCCGACCGGATCGGGCGCCAGCGCAGCGGTCACCTGGCCGCACGGACCAACCCCGAGGTCTCCGCCGAGATGCTGCGCCTGCTGTCCGACTGGTACGTCTGGCTCTTCGCCTTCGACGACGGGTACTGCGAGGACCGCGAACACGGCCACCGCCCCGGGCCGTTGGCCCGCACGACCGCTCTCCTCGCCCGGGTGATCGACCCCGAGCCGCCCGGCGAGGAGGTCTTCGACGGCCGGCTGTCCGGACCGGCCGGCACCTACGCGACGGCCCTCCGGGAGATCCGGGACCGGGTCGCCGCACAGGCCTCACCGTCACAGCTGTTCCGGTGGGAGTGCACGGTCCGCGAGTACCTCTCCGCGCAGGTGTGGGAGGCCGCCAACCGCGAGGCGGGCACGGTGCCGGGCCTGTCCGAGTACGTGGCCATGCGCAGGCACGCCGGAGCCACGTACACCTGCCTCGCCCTGGTCGACGTCGCGGCCGGCCTCGAAGTCCCGGCCGAGGAGGCGGACGGCCCTTCGCTGCGCAGGCTCAGGGACCTCACGGCGAACCTGGTGAGCTGGGACAACGACCTGTACTCCCACGCCAAGGAGACCGCGGGCGGCCAGGGCCGCCACAACCTGGTCGAGGTCCTGGCCCGCCACCACCGCTGTTCTCCGGCCGAGGCCCGACGGTCGGCCGTCGCCATGCGTGACGCCGAGATGCGCGCGTTCATCGGGCTGAGCCGAACCGTCCACGCGAACGGCGGCGACGCGGCCTCCGCGTACGCCCGGAGCCTGGGGCTGTGGCTGCGCGGACACATCGACTGGTCCCGCGGCAGCTCCCGGTTCGACGTGCCCGCCCCCACGGCGAGGCCCTGATGCGCGAGGACGACGCCCCGCCCGTCGCGGTGCCGTGCGCGCCCGGCCGCCTGCCCCTGCTCGGACACCTGCTCCCACTGCTGACCGACCCCCTGCCCTTCCTCCAGTCGCTGGCCGACCACGGCCCGGTGGTGCGGATCCACCTGTGGCGCAGGCCGGTTCACGTCCTCACCGAACCGGAGCTGGTGCACCGGCTGCTCGTCGAGGACGCCGCGAGGACCGAGAAGGGCTTCGTCTTCGACAAGGCCCGCGGCGTGCTGGGCAACGGTTTGTTCATCTCCGAGGGCGCGTTCCACCTCCGCCAGCGGCGCCTGGTCCAGCCCGCTTTCCACCGCGACGGCATCCGCCGGTACGCCGCCCTGACCGCGCGACTGGCCGCGGCCGCGGTGTCCCGCTGGGAACCCGGGCGGGCGGCGCCGATCGAGCACCGGATGCACGATCTCGCCCGGGACATCGTGGTCGAGGCGCTGTTCGCCGCCCGCCTGAGCGACGCCCAGAAGGCCCGGATCGACCGGGCCGTGCCCGTGGTCCTCACCGGATTCGTCCAGCGGGCGCTCTACCCGTCGCCGCTGCTGGAGAAGCTGCCCGTACCGGCCAACCGGCGCTTCGACACCGCGGTCCGGGACCTGCGCACCGTCGTGGACGAGATCGTCGCCCGGGCCGCCCTCCGGCATCAGGGCCGGGAGGACACGCTGCTGTCGCTGCTGCTGACCACCCGCGACGAGGAGACCGGACTCGCCATGGCACCGGTCCAGGTCCGGGACGAGGCGGTCTCGCTGCTCCTGGCCGGCACCGAGACGACCGCCACCACGCTCGCCTGGCTCTTCCACGAACTCGCCCGGCACCAGGACCTGCAGGACGAGCTCAGCGAGGAGGTGCGCGCCGTCGCCGGGGACGGCGCCGTATCCCTGGAGGACCTGCCGCGCCTGGAACGCACCGGGCACGCGATCAGCGAGACCCTCCGGCTCCACACCCCCAACTGGATCCTGATGCGCCGGGCGGTGGCGCCGCTCCACTGCGGCGGCGCCCTCCTGGCCCCGGGGGCAGAGATCCTCTTCAGCCCGGCCGCACTGCACCGCTCCCCGCAACTCCACCCCGACCCGTTGCGATTCGATCCCGAGCGCTGGCGCCGCCCCGGAAACCCTGCCCGCCCCGGGTTGTTCATCCCCTTCGGCGCCGGCCGCCACAAGTGCGTCGGCGAGTCCTTCGCCCGGGCCGAGATGCTCGTCATCGCCGCCACCGTCCTCGCCCGCCTGCGGCTCCGGCCGGCGACGGCCGGCTCCCTCCGGGAGAGCGCCACGGCCGCGACCGTCCGCCCGCGCGGCCCGTTGCTCGTCGCCGAACCGCGGTGAGCGGCCGGGCGCGGCGAAGTCGTCACCCCGCCGCGTGTCGACCGCGACAAATGTTTATTGTTCAACTATAGTCAGGGATGCCGACCCGGCAATCCGACCGCACGAGGAGGAACCATGGAGCAGTCCGTCACCGACAACACCGAGAAGTCCCGGTTCGAGATCCAGGACGACGGCGAACTCGCCGGCTTCGCCGAGTACCACCGCTCCGGCAACGAGATCGCCTTCATCCACACCGAGATCGACCCCCGCTTCGAAGGCCGCGGCCTCGGCAGCCGGCTGGCCCGCGCCGCCCTGGACGCCGCACGCGACCAGCAGCTCGCCGTCCTCCCCTACTGCCCCTTCATCCGCGGCTGGATCACCAAGCACCCCGAGTACGCCGACCTCGTCCCCACCACCCACCGCGCCCGCTTCGGCCTCTGACCCCCGAAGGCGAAGGCGCCGGGCGGTCGGCGGAGCGGCGCCACCGCCCGCCCGGGGCAACGGCCCGTCCCCGGCGGACAGTCCGCCACTGGGGTGCCGTCCCCGGGCCGGGCGGCGGATCCGTCGCGCGGCCCCGCCCGGGAGCGGGGAACCCCGGGCCGCCGCGGCGCCGCGCCGAACCGCCCCGCCGCCCGGCTGCGGACCTATGCTGATCCGGTGTCCTCGTCCGCGCGGGATCCCGCCCCCACGACGTACTCCCATGCGACTCTGCCCGGGGCACTGCCGGTGCTCGGGCACCTGCCCGCGCTGGTGCGGGATCCGACGGGGTTCCTGGGGCGGCTGTCCCGGTACGGCGACCTGGTGGAGGTCCGGCTGGGACCGAACCGGATGGTGGTGCCCTGCCACCCGGAACTGCTGCGGCAGGTCTACGCGGACGACCGGACCTTCGACAAGGACGGAGCGATCCACCGGCGCTTCCGTCGGGTCCTCGGCAACGGGCTGGCCACCTGTGCGCACGCCGACCACCGACGCCAACGGCGGCTGCTGCAACCGGAGTTCCGGCCCGAGCGGCTGGCCGGGTACGCCGCCGTGATGACCCGCGAGGCGGCGCAGCTGGCCGCCTCCTGGCGGGACGGCGAGGTGGTCGAGGTCTTCCCGGCGTGCTACCGGTTCACCCTGCGGGTGGTGGCGCGCAGCCTGTTGGGCACCGAGGCGCCGGACGCGCTGGCCGATCGTCTGCAGCACGCCTTCGAGACCGCGTTGGCCGGCGCGTTGCGGCGGGTGCTGATGCTGCCCGCGGGCCCCGGCTACCACGCGGCGGTGCGCACCCTGCGGCGGACGGTCGCCGAGCTCGTACGCGACCGCCGGGCCGACAATACCGGGCACACCGATCTGCTGGCCGGCCTGCTGGCGGCCCGGGACGAGGACGGCTCCACGCTCTCCGACGCCGAGCTGCACGACCAGGTGGTCACGCTGCTCCTGGCCGGATCGGAGACCACCGCCTCCCAACTCTCGTGGACGCTACGGCTGCTGACGATGCATCCGCAGGTGCTGTCCGCCCTGCAGGCGGAACTCGACGCGGTGCTGCCGGGCGGCCGCCCGGCCGAGTGGGCCGACCTGCCGTTCCTGCCCCGTACGGCCCGGGTGTTGACCGAGGCGCTGCGTCTCCATCCCCCCGGCTGGGTGCTGTTGCGCACCTGCACCCGCGAGACCGATCTGGGTGGGCGCATCCTGCCGCGCGGCAGCCAGGTGCTGCTCAGCTCCTACGTGGCCCACCACAACCCGTCGATCTTCGCGGAACCCGCCCGTTTCGATCCGGACCGCTGGCTGCCCGAGCGGGCCGCCGCTCTGCCGCGCTGGGGCTTCGCCGGTTTCGCCAACGGGCCGCGACAGTGCGTCGGCGCCGACTACGCACGCGCCGAGGCGGCGATCGCGCTGGCCACCGTGCTGGGCCGCTGGCAGCCGGTCGCGGCGCCCGGGCCGGCCGACGCCCGCCCCGTGCGGCTGGCCACGGTGCTGCGGCCGCACCGGCTGCGGCTGCGCATGCTCAGCCGATAGTCGGTAGCCAGTAGCCGGTAGCCGACGGCGGCAGTCAGGGGCGGTCCCGCTCCCCCGGCAGCGTTCCGTACGGGTTCTCGACCCGTGAACAGCGGGCCGTCAACCCGCGCCCACCACCCACTCGATCAGGTTGCGTTCACCGGCGACGCGGGACAGCGACCGGTGGAGTACGGAAGTCTCAGGGCTCCCCTGCCCGGGGCACGCCGCGCGGCGACGGCCGGCCGTGGCGGCCCGAGACCGGATTGGTGGCATGACCGTTCAGGACACTCCGAGTACCGGGACCGCCCGGCGCGGCGAATTCGCCGAGCTGTACCGGCGCGTGGCCGAGGCCGGTCTGCTGCGTCGGCGCCCGCTCTACTACGCGTGCCGGAGCGCGGGGCTGTTCGCCGCGCTGGCGGGGCTGCTCGCCTGGTTCGTCGCGCTCGGCGCGAGCTGGTGGCAGCTCGGCCTCGCACCGCTGTTCGCCCTCGCACTGGGCCAGTTGGCGCTGCTCGGCCATGACGTCGCGCACCGCGCGGTGTTCGCCGACCGCCGGACGACCGACCTGGTGGGCATCGTGCTGGGGAACCTGGTGGTCGGCATGAGCTACGGCTGGTGGGTCGACGACCACAACCGGCACCACGCCCACCCGAACCACGAGGGCCGCGACCCGGCCGCCGACGCCATCCTCTTCGCCAGAACCGCCGAACAGGCCGACCGGGCAAGGGGGTTGCGACGCCTGATGGCCCGGTACCAGGCGGAGCTGTTCTTCCCGCTGCTCTCCCTCCAGGCGCTCGGCCTGCTCGTCGCCACCGGCCTGACCCTCACCCGCGGCACCGTCCGACACCCCGTCCTGGAACGCACCCTCGCCGCACTGCACTACGTCCTCGCGGCGGCCCTGACCGTCCTCGTGCTCGCTCCGCTCCAGGCGCTCGCCTTCACCGCGCTGTTCGGGGCACTGCTCGGCGTCTACCTGGGCTGCATCTTCGCCCCCAACCACAAGGGCATGCCGTTGACCGGCCCCGGCGCGCAGCGCACCGACTTCCTCCGGCGGCAGGTGCTGCCCTCCCGCAATCTGCGGGCCGGCCGGTTCGTCCACTTCCTCTTCGGCGGCCTCGGCCACCAGATCGAGCACCACCTCTTCCCGGCCATGCCGGTGCCGGCGCTGCTCCCGGCCTCGCGCATCGTGCGCGCGTACTGCGCGGAGATCGGCGTGCCGTACGCCGAGGCGGGCCTGACCGCCTGCTTCCGGGAGATCCTCCGGGACCTGCGCGCGGTCGGCCGGTCCGTCCCGGCCCGGCCCGAGGCCGTGGCGGCGGAGGCCGCCCGGTGAGCGGGGTCCTGCCCGGGCGGGCGGCGCCCGCCACGGACGGCCCGGCTCCCGACGGCGGGCCGCTGCGGGTGGTGATCGTCGCCGAGTCCTTCGCCCCGCAGCTCAACGGCGTGGCCCACAGCGTGCTCCGCACCGCCGAGCACCTCCTCGCCCGGGGGCACGTCCCGCTGGTGGTGGCACCGGCGGCGCAGCGGCGCGAGCACGAGGACTGCGGGGCGACGTACGGCTACCGGGTGGTCCGCGTCCCGTCGGTCCCGCTGCCCGGCTACCCCGAGGTGCGGATCGCCCTCCCCGGGCGCCGGGTGGCCGACGCCGTCGAACGGCACCGCCCGCACGTGGTCCACCTGGCGAGCCCGTTCGCGCTCGGGGCCGCCGGCGCGGCAGCGGCCAGGCGCGCGGGCGTCCCCGCCGTCGCCGTCTACCAGACCGACCTCGCCGCCTACGCCCGGACCTACCTGCCCTTCGCGGGCGCGGCCGGAGCCCGGCTGGCCTGGCGCCGGCTGCGGCACATCCACACGGCGGCCGCGCGGACCCTGGCGCCGTCCCGGGCCTCGTTCGACCTCCTGGCGGCCCACGGGATCCCCCGGGTCCACCTGTGGCCGCGCGGCGTCGACTGCGTGCGCTTCCACCCCGGCCACCGGGACGAGGCCCTGCGCCGCCACCTCGGCCGGCCCGGTGACGTGCTGGTCGGCTACGTCGGGCGGCTGGCACCGGAGAAGCAGGTCGAGCGGCTGGCCGAGGCGTCCCGGCTCCCGGGCGTACGGCTGGTGGTGGTCGGGGACGGCCCGTGCCGCGCCCGGCTGGGCGCCACACTGCCCGACGCACTCTTCCTGGGCCGCCGCACCGGGCACGAACTCGCCCGGCTCTACGCCTCGTTCGACGTGTTCGCCCACCCCGGGCCGTTCGAGACCTTCGGCCAGACCCTCCAGGAGGCGATGGCCAGCGGTCTGCCCGTCGTCGCCCCGGCGGCCGGCGGACCGCTCGACATCGTCCTCCCCGGACGCACCGGCTTCCTCGTGCCGCCCGGCGCGGCCGGTGGCTTCCGGGAGGCGGTAGAGCGGCTCGCCCGCGACGCGGAACTGCGCCGAACGCTCGGCCGGGCCGGCCGGGCATCGGTGGCGGAACGCAGCTGGGAGGCGGTCGGCGACCGGCTCCTCGACCACTACCGGCTCGCGGTGGCGGAGTCCTCCGCGGCACGGCGCGCGTGAGAGCGGGGAGCGAACCGTCATGAGCCGACCGCTCGCCGCCGAGTACGTACCCGGCGCCCGCCCGGACGCCGGGACCGCCGTGTTCCTGCATGGGCTGGGCGGCTGGACCCACAACTGGGCCGCCCTGATCGAGCACCTCCGGCCGTCGGTGCACTGCCTGGCCCTCGACCTCCCGGGCTTCGGCCGCTCCGCTCCCCCGCCCGACGGCCTCGTCACCGTCCGGCGCCAGGCCGCGGCCGTCGCCCGCCACCTCGACCGCACCGGGCACCGCCGCGTCCACCTGGTCGGCAACTCCCTCGGCGGCCTGACCGCCCTCCACCTCGCCGCCCACCGCCCGGAGCTGGTCTCCACCCTGACCCTGGTCTCGCCGGTCCTGCCCGCCCTCCCGCCGCCGCAGGCCCTGCGGATCTCCCTGCTGGGCCTGCCGGGCGCTCACCGCCTGTACGCCCGGCTGCTGTCGGCCCGGAGCCCCGACCGGCAGCTCGACGACCTCTACGGCCTGATCTACGCCGACCCGTCCCGCGTCGACGCCGAACAGCGGGCGACGGAGGCGCGCGAACGCCTGCGCCGCGCCGAACTCCCTTACGCCCAGCAAATGTTGGCTCAGGGCGTGCGCGCCGTCGTCCGATCCCACCTGCGCCCCGCCGGCGAGGCCTCGGCCTGGCAGCAGGCCCACCGGGTCACCGCCCCCACCCTGCTCGTCTACGGCCGCGAGGACCGCCTCGTCCCCTTCCGGTCGGCGGCCCGGGCCTACGCCGCCTTCCGCGACGCCCGGCTCCTCACCCTGCCCGGCGTCGGCCACGTCGCCATGCAGGAACACCCCGGCGCGGTGGCCACGGCCTTCCGCGCCCTGCTCGCGGAGTCCCGTCGCACGCCCGGCGGGTGAACCGCGCGCCGCCCGGCGGCGGCCGCCCTCGGCCCCGCACCCGTTACCGCACCCATTACCGTGTCCGTCACCGCCCGCCCCGGCCCCGGAACCTGAAGCCGCACCCCGTACGGGTACGTCCCGTAGCCTTTGCCTTCCACCGCGGGGACCCGCGGTGTCCGAAGCGGAGGGTCACATGAACTCGCTTTTGTCGAAGGCCCGTTGGTTAGGCTCCCTGGCGGCGGGCGCGGCACTGCTGCTCGCCGGGTCCGGCTCCGCCGGCGCCGTCACCGGCACGTCCGGCGGGCCGGTCCCGGGTGTCCCGCGGACCGTCGAGCTGGATTCGTCACCCGCCTCGGTGACGGTCGGCCCGGACGGGCGCAAGGCGTACGTCGCGGTGAAGGACAGCATCAACGGCGCCAAGGTGAAGGTGGTCGACACCCAGAGCGGGGCGATCACCGCGGTGGTCACGCTGTCCACCGGGCTCGGGGCCGGTCCGGGACCGCTGGCCGTCAGCCCCGACGGCTCGCGGGTCTACGTGCTGTTCTCGACCGCCCGCAAGGCACCGCTGTCCAGCCTGGCCTCCATCGACACGGCCACCGATACGGTCGTCTCCAGCACGGAGGCACCGGACCAGCCGCGGCCCGACGGAACCCTCCCCGGGGCGCTCACCTCGCTGGCGGTCAGCGCGGACGGCGCCAGGGTCTACGTCGGCCAGGACGGACCGGCCCGCTACCACCGCCCGGCCGAGCCGAGCGCCCGGGTCCTGTCCTTCTCCCCGCAGCAGGGATTCACCGCCGCCGTGCCGGTCCCCGGCCGCTACCTGGGCTCGATCGTCACGCCTCCGGCCGATGACGCGGTGTACGCCGCCACCGACGAGAACCTGGTCCGCCTGGACACCGGCACCGGGACCCCGACCGTCGCCGGCGCCATCGCCGCCCCGATCGGCTCCGTCCCCAGCCTGGCCCTCTCCCCGGACGGCACCCGGCTCTACGGCGTGGGGAACAGCGGCACCGGCTACGCCGTCGACCTCGCCACGGACGCCCTGTCCACCCTGGACATCGCCCCGGGCCAGTGGCTGCAGAACCCGTCGGTGGGCGCGGACGGCACCCGGCTGTACCTGGTCCAGCAGGACCTCACCAGCAGCGACGGCAAGGCCTCGGTCCTCGTCCTGGACACCGCGACCAACACCCTCGTCCCGGCCGAGGGCATCACCGGCCTCAACTGGGTGACCGGCCTGGCCCTCGGACCCGACGCCCACACCTTCTACCTCACCGTCAACTCCAGTCTGCAGATCGTCGGCTACTGACCGAACCCGCCCACCGCGCCCAGCACCACCCCGCAGCGACGGCGGGGCGGAGGTCCGGATACCCGGCCCCGCCCCGCCGTCGCCTTTGCGCGGAGCGGTCCGAGGGCGACATGAGCCGCCGGGCATCACTCGGCGCCTCCGGCCGCCGGCATCCCGCGCTCAACATATGACGCAACACATGTGTCGTGTAACATGTTTTCCATGAACACTGCAGCGAAGAATCCGACCCTCGTCTTCATCCCCTGCTTCTCCGGCGCCCCGTGGAGTGCCGAACAGCTCGCCCCCTACGGCGAGACCCCCAAGCGCACGCTGCGCCTGCCCGAAGGCGTCGACAGCATCGAGCGCTACGCCGACCACGTCGAGAACGCGATCGCCGACCTCGACAACTACGTGCTGGTCGGCGACTCGTTCGGCGCGAACATCGCGCTCGCCCTCGCCACCCGCCGCCCGCGGGGCCTGCGGGCCCTGGTCGTGTCCGGCGGATTCGCGGCCAACCCGATCGACTCGAAGCCCATGAAGGCACTGGGCCAGGTGATGGGCAAGGCTCCCGGCCCGTTCTACCGGCAGCTGACGCTGCGGTTCCACGCCCACCGCCTCGCCTCCCCGTTCGACGGCGAGGGCCAGGTGCCCTGGAGCGAGGCGCGCAGCCGCGAACTGTTCCTCGCCAACACCCCGGCCGCTTCCTTCGGTGCGCGCGTGTCGGCGGTCTTCGCGGCCGACTACGTCGACGTGCTCGACCGGGTCCAGGTCCCGACCCTGATCCTGACCCCCTCGCACGACGTGCTGATCGGCGAGAACGCCTCGAAGGTCATGCTCGCGGGCATCCCCGACGCCCGGGAGGTCGTGCTGCCGCGCACCGGCCACATGTTCCGCTTCTCGCACCCGGTAACCTACGCCGCCGCGGTCGAGAACTTCCTCGCCGCCCCGTAGACCACCCGGAAGGACATCGATGCGCAAGGCCGAGCACCTGCGGTTCGCGATCCTGGCAGCCCAGCGCGAAGGCAACCGGCTGCTGATCCAGGCCCTCAAACCCCACGGCATCACCCCCTCGCAGGCCGAGGTGCTGCGCCTGCTCCAGCAGCACGGCACCCTGAGCCTCAACGGGCTCGGACAGCTCCTGGTCTGCGAGAGCGGCACCAACCCCAGCCGGCTGGTCGAACGCGTCGTCGCGGCCGGACTGGTCGAGCGCCGCACCGACGCCGAGGACCGCCGCTACCTCCAGCTCAGCCTCACCCCCGAGGGCGAGCGCCTGGCCACCGCGGTCGCCGGGATCGAAGAGTTCCTCTACGCCTCGATGGACGCCGCCTGCGAGGGCCTGGACACCGACGCGATGCTCGCCTTCCTGCACAACTTCATCGACCCCCTCCCCTCGGGCGAGGCCCTCAACAAACGCCTCGGCCTCGACCGGGGAGCACGCGGAACCGTGGGCGACAGGCCCTCCGGGTGAGGCCCTGCCGCCGGCGACGGCCGGCGACGGCCCGGGACGCCGCCGGATCGGGTACGGGGCCGCCGCCCCACCAATGAATCGACGCCGACCCGGCGAGGCACCCGGACCGGACAGTCCGGAGCCCGCGGGACCGCACGCCTTCTCAGGTGAGCGACAGGAGCATGACCGGTACCCCACTGGGGTGCGTCGAACCCCCGGCGGGCTCCACGGTGACGCCGACACCCGTCGCCCCGCCCAGTGGCCCGGACAGCACCAGCCCGCCGTCCCCACGGGACAGCAGCCCGGCCGATCGCATCGTTCCGGAGTCGTTGAACCACAGTTGGTACGTGGTGCCCTCGGCCGGGGTGGGCATGCCGGAAGCGAGGAAGGCGGCCTGACCGCGGTCGTGCGACCACACCACCGTCCCCACGCCGGTTCCGCCCGACGCGGTTCCGGTGGCCGTGCGGGCGTCGGGCGCCGTCAGCAGACCCGTCAGCCGGTCCGCCTGCTGCTGGACAGCGGCCGCCCGGGCACGCGCGTCGCCGGCCTGCCGGTACTGCTGGACGGCGAGGCCACCGGAGCCGACCGCGACGGCGAGGCAGGCGGCCAGCGCGAACTTCGTCCACCCGCCCGCCCTCCGGCCGGACCGGAGGCCCGCGCCGGGCACAGCGGCGGTCCGGGGCGCCTCCTGCCGCACGCCGGGCAGCGCGGCGATCACCCGGGCTTTGAGGGCCTCGGGCGGCACGACGGCCTGCGCGGCCCCGAGCCTGGCCAGGGTCGCGGCGAACTCGGCCACCTCCTGGGCGCAGGCCGGGCAGTCGGCCATGTGGCCTTCGAACTCCGCGCTTTCGGCGGGGGAGAGGGCGTGGACGGCGTAGGCGCCGGTCAGGGTGTGCAGGTCGGCGGCGGTCATGCTCCCACCCCCAGGCAGTCGCGCAGACGGATCAGTCCGTCGCGCACACGGGTCTTGATCGTGCCCAGCGGTGCGCCGACCACCTCGGCGACCTGGGGGTAGGTGTAACCGCGGTAGTACGCCAGTGTCAACGATTCCCGCTGCAGTTCGGTGAGCGTCCTCATGCAGCGCCTGACCTGCTCGCGCTCCAGTCTGCCCTCGACCTGTTCGGCGACTTCGTCGAACGCCGGGGTGTGGGAGGCTGCCGCGACGCGCTGGTCGCGGTCGGAGGCGGCCTGCGCCGAGCGGACCCGGTCCACCGCGCGCCGGTGCGCGATGGTCAGCACCCACGGCATCACCTCACCGCGCTCGGCCCGATAGCGGGCGGCGGTGCGCCACACCTCCAGCAACACCTCCTGGGCGACCTCCTCGGACTGCGCGGGATCGCGCAGAACCCTGCGCACCAGCCCCAGCACCGGACCGGCCACCACGTCGTACAGCCGGGAGAACGCGTCCTGGTCCCCGCGCGCGACGCGGGCGAGGAGTTCCGTCAGGTCCGGTACCGGCCGTCCGGGACCGGACAGGTGGACGACGGCGCTCATCCGTCCGTTCCTTCGCACTGGGCGGGCTTCGAGCCCGATCGGCGGACGGCAGACATCGAGGGCCTCCTCATGGTCCCGGCGGGACGGCGGTGCGGTCTCGGCCGGGCGGACGGTGCGGAACTCACATCCGCCCTTCGGAGCGGGCCCGCGCCCGGATTGGCCGCACCGCCTGCCGGTACGCCCGGTCACCGGCTCCGGAGGACACGCGGATCCTGCGGACCGGCCCTCGGAGCCGGGCCGTGCCTGCTGCGCCCACCGTCAATGCCGGCTGCCGCCCCACCCGTCCGGGTGAGTCCGGCGCGGCGACCCATCCGCGGCCCCGGGCGCCTCGAACCCTCGGCGTGAGCAAGAATCCATCCGACGCTTCCGGGCTCCTCCGCGGCCGCCCCGACCGCCTCCGCCGCGTCGGCGTCGCAGCGGCGACCGGGTTGGCGGCCGCCTCGGCCGCACTCGGTGCGGGAGACCTGGCCGCCGCCTTCACCGGGCCCGACACCGCGCCGGTCGTCGCGGTGGGCTCCGCGGCCGTCGACCTGTCGCCGACCCCGCTCAAGGAATACGCCGTCCGCACCTTCGGCGTGTACGACAAGACGGTGCTGCTCGGCGGAATCCACCTGACGGCGGCCCTGCTCGCCGCCGGTGCCGGATGGCTGTCCGCTCGCCGCCCGAAGACCGCAGCGGGCGTCTTCGCGGCCTTCGGCGTGCTGGGTGCCCGGGCCGCGCTCTCCCGGCCGGGAGCGGGCGCGGCGGACGTCGTACCGGCCCTCGTGGCAGGCGTCGTCGGCGCGGCCACCGTCCTCGCCCTCGCACGCATGACGAGGTCGGCCGCACAGCCGGTGAACACGGTCCTCACAATCGGACGTCCCACCGACGAGAGCGCCCGCCCGGAGCGGCGCACCGGGCCCGAAGGCACCACCCGCCGGGCCGTTCTCGCCGTCACCGGCGGGACGATCGCCGTCGGCGCGGTCGCGGTCACGGGAGGCAGGATCCTGACGGACCGCCTCTTCGACGTCGGCGCCGTCCGCGCGTCCGTTCGCATCCCGCCCGCCGTGGAACCGCTGCCGCCCCTGCCGCCCCCGGTCCGTCCGAAGGTCGCGGGCCTGCCCCCGTTCGTCACCTCGAACACGGATTTCTACCGGGTGGACACCGCGCTCGCACTCCCCCGTATCGACCCGCGGCGCTGGGCCCTGCGCATCCGGGGCATGGTCGACCACCCGCTGTTGCTGACCTTCGACGACCTGCTGCACGAACCCCTGGAGGAAATGGACCACACGCTGTCCTGCGTCTCCAACGAGGTGGGCGGCCCCTACGTCGGCACCACCCGCTGGCTCGGCGCTTCCCTCCCCGCCCTGCTGCGCCGTGCCGGCGTGCACCGCGGCGCGGACCAGCTGGTCGGCCGCTCACAGGACGGCATGACCATCGGCACGCCGCTGGAGCCGGTGCTCGACGGACGGCGCGCACTGCTGGCGGTCGCGATGAACGGCGAGGCCCTGCCCGTCGCCCACGGTTTCCCCTGCCGCAGCGTCGTCCCCGGCTTCTACGGCTACGCCTCCGCCACCAAATGGCTCGTCGACCTGGACGTCACCACCTTCGCCGCATTCGATCCGTACTGGGTGCGCCGGGGCTGGGACCGCACCGGTGCGGTGCGCACCGCCTCGCGCATCGACGTCCCGGCCCCGTTCGCCCGCGTACCCGCCGGGGACGTCACGGTCGCCGGCACCGCGTGGGCGACCCACCGCGGCATCGCCGCGGTCGAGGTCCGGATCGACGGCGGTGCCTGGCAGCAGGCGATGCTCGCCGCCGACGCCGGAACGGACCTGTGGCGGCAGTGGACCCACACCTGGCCCGGGGCCGCGCCCGGCACCCACCGGATCGAGGTCCGGGCGACCGATGCGACCGGCGCCGTCCAGACCGGGGACCGGGCCGCCCCCTACCCGTCCGGCGCCACCGGCTGGCACAGCACCGTCGTCACCGTCACCTGAGAGCCCCGGCCGACCCGCCCGGCCTCCACCGGGCCACCTTCACGTACCCGGCACTGTCCGGGGCGGTCCGCCCGAGGGGCCGACCGCTGCACCCGCACAAGGAGATCACTGCGATGAACGTCACCACCCGCCGCCGCAACACCGTCACCGCCGTCCTCGCCGCGACCGCGCTCGCCCTCGGCCTCGGGGCCTGCGGCAGCGGCTCCGGGTCGCCCTCCGCCTCCGTCTCCCCGTCGAAGGCCCCCGCCGCCGCGCCGGCGGCCGGTACCACCGCGTCGGCCGCCGGTGCCGCCATGAGCGACCGGCCGTTCGGCACCGCCTGTGCGGCCGTGCCCAAGGACGGAGCCGGCTCCTTCACGGGCATGGCCAAGGACCCGGTCGCCACCGCCGCCTCCAACAACCCGCTGCTGTCCACCCTGGTGACCGCCGTCAAGCAGGCGGGCCTCGTCGACACCCTCAACTCCGCGCAGAACCTCACCGTCTTCGCGCCCACCAACGACGCCTTCGACAAGATTCCCAAGGCCACCCTGGACGCCGCCCTCGCCGACAAGGAGACGCTGACCAGGATCCTCACCCACCACGTCGTTCCCCAGCGCCTCGCCCCCACCGCCCTCGCCGGAGGCCACAAGACCCTGGAAACCCACGACCTCACCGTCACCGGCGCCGCCCCCGACTTCACTGTCGACGGCGACGCCAAGGTCCTGTGCGGAAACGTCCAGACCGCCAACGCCACCGTCTACATCGTCGACACCGTCCTGATGCCCGCCTCCTGACGCGCCGTTCGCGTCCCGCCGGCGGCCCGCCCGATCGCGGGCCGCCGACGGGCCCGGTGGACCTCCTGCGGGACGGACCGGGGAAACCGGACCTGCCGGACCAGCACCCTCGGCCTTATTGCACAATAGTTGCAGTTGCACAGCAATCAGCAATAAGGGGTGCGCGTGATGCCGGACTCGCCGGTGGTGCTGGGGATCGAATCCTCGTGCGACGAGACCGGCGCCGGTCTCGTCCGCGACGGGGTCCTGCTCGGACAGGCGGTCGCGTCGAGCATGGACGAGCACGCCCGCTACGGCGGGGTCGTACCGGAGATCGCCGCCCGCGCCCACGTCCACGCGATGGCCCCCGTGGTCCGCGAGGCCCTCGACCGGGCCGGACTCACCCTCGCCGACGTCGGCGCCGTCGCCGTCACCGCCGGACCCGGCCTGTCCGGCCCGCTCCAGGTCGGGGTCGCGGCGGCCAAGAGCTACGCCTTCTCGCTCGGCGTCCCCCTCTACGGCGTCCACCACCTCGCCGGACACGTCGCCGCCGCCGCCCTGGACGGCGAACCCCTGCCGAACCCGTGCGTCGTGCTGATCGTCTCCGGCGGGCACACCTCCCTGCTGCTGGTGCGCGACCTCGCCCGCGACCCGATCGTCCACCTCGGTGACACCCTCGACGACGCCGCCGGCGAGTGCTTCGACAAGGTCGCCCGGATCCTCGGCCTGCCCTACCCCGGCGGGCCCGCCATCGACCGCGCCGCCCGCGACGGCGACCCGAAGGCGGTACGCCTCCCCCGCCCGCTCAGCGGACCCAACGACCCCCCGTACGCGTTCTCCTTCTCCGGCCTCAAGACCGCCGCCGCCCGCTGGGTCGAGGCCCGACGGGCGGCCGGCGCCGAGCCGCACGTCCCGGACGCGGCCGCGGCGCTCCAGGAGGCCATCGCCGACACCCTCACCCGCAAGGCCGTCCGGGCCTGCACCGACCACGGGATCGACACCCTAGTCGTGGTCGGCGGGGTCGCCGCCAACTCCCGCATCCGTGCCCTGACCGAACAGCGGTGCGCCGCGGCCGGGATCACCCTGCGGGTGCCGCCGCTGCGCCTGTGCACCGACAACGGCGCGATGATCGCGGCCATCGGCGACCTCCTGGTCCGCTCGGGCGCCGCCCCCTCCCCGATGAACCTCTCGATCGACCCGTCCGCCCCCTTGGAATACGCGGCACTCTCCCCGCTCGCCCCGGCGGCCCCGGCCCGGGCCGCGTAACGGCCCTCCCGGTGCGGCGGCCGCACCGCGCCAGGGCCCACCGGTGGGCGTTCAGTGGCCATGACCGGTGCCGGCGGTCTCGCCTTAGGATGCGGGAATGGACAGGACCACGCTGCCGCACGGAGAGCTCATACCGATGACGACGAGGCGAACCCGCTGGCAGGAGGCGGGGCAGAGCGGGAACTTCGGCAAGCGATTCGCCGAACTCATCTCCGCGGGCGAGGACGTCGACGGTGAGGCCCGGCTCGCCGACACGCTCCTGCCGCGCGGTGCCCGAGTGCTCGACGCCGGCGCCGGCATGGGGCGGGTGGCCGCCGCGCTCCTGCAGCGGGGGCACGACGTGGTCGCGATCGAGCCCGACGAGGCCCTGGTCCGGCAGGCTCGGGAGACCTACCCCGGGCTGCCGATCGAGGAACGCGACATCCTCGACCTCGGCCCCGACGACGGCCCGTTCGACCTGGTCGTCTGCGTGGGCAACGTCATCGTCTTCCTCGCCGAGGGCACGGAACGCAGGGCACTGGGCGCGATGCGCGACGTGCTCGGCGAGAACGGCCGGATCCTGGTCGGCTTCCACCTCCAGGACCCGCCGCCGCACGCCAGGACCTACACGGTGGCGGAGTTCGAAGCGGACCTGACCGCCGCCGGACTGCGCGTCGACCTGCGGGCCGGAACCTACCAGCTGCACCCCGCGAACGACGCCTACGGCGTCTGGATCCTGAGCCGCGCCCAGAGTTGACCCCGTCTCCAGAGCCGGCGCTCTGTCGACGAACACCCTCCCGTGGAGCGGCGCGGCGCGGGGAGTTTTCGGAGCGCCGGCCCCTGGGCCCGGCGGCCCGCGTCAGCGACGTACGGCCCCAGGACCCGTCGGCCTCCTGCGTCGAACCCGGCCGGGGCCTTCGAGCCCGCTGATAGATTCCTGCGGTGAGCGAGCAACTGCCCGGCGGCGGCATCGAGCTGTCACCCGAGGAGATCGAAGCCCTCGACGCCAGATGGTCGTCCTGCTGGACCCCGAGCGAGGTCGCGCAGCGCTTGGCCGGGATCGGCACACCCTGGTACGTCGCCGCGGGCTGGGCACTGGACCTGTTCCGCGGCAGGCGGACGCGCGCTCATGGAGACATCGAGATCGCGATTCCGGCCGCGGGCTTCCCCGAGGTCCGCTCCCGCTTCCCCGGGTACGTCTTCGACGCGGCAGGCAGCGGCCGGATCTGGGAGGACGCCGCACCGGAGGTGCTGGCCGCCGTACACCAGACCTGGCTCCGCGATCCGGTCACCGGAAACTACCTGCTCGACGTGTTCCGCGAACCGCACGACGGCGACACGTGGATCTGCCGACGCGATGAGACGATCCGGCTTCCCTACCCCGACATCATCCTCCGCACCCGGGACGGCATCCCGTACCTGGCACCCGAACTGGTCCTGCTGTTCAAGGCCAAACATGTCCGCCGAAAGGACCAATCGGACTTCGACGCGACCGTCCCGCACATGACCCCGGCTCAGCGCGCGACCCTGACCGGGCTGCTCGCCCGCGTACACCCCGGGCATCCCTGGCTCGCGGCCCTGTAGCCGGCCCCGGATGCACCGACCCGATGGTGCGTATCCGGAGCACGGTTCCGTCGTTGACCAGACCGCGCCGGGCGGTTGCCCGGGCGAGGTCTGCGCAGGGACCGGCTTTCGCCGGGGCTGCGCCGGGAAGGGGCACGATGAGCCTGGTGACGGGTGCTGGACGGCAGAGCACGGGCACCGGTGGACGCGCCGTGGGCAAGCGGGTGGCGGTGGTGGGTGCGGCCGTGGGAGCGGCGCTCGCCCCGGCCGGTGTCGGCCACGCCGACATCCTCGGTGCGGGCAACGCCGTGTTCGGCAACTCCTGTGTCAACCAGGGCGGCACGCAGGCCACCGGCGGCACCGTGGCCGACAGCGGCACGGTGACGGGCAATCAGCTCGGTCTGCCGCTGAGCCTGCCCCGCAATCATTGCGGGAGCAGCGGAATCGTCTGCACGGCCGTGTTCATGTCGAGCGTCTGATCCGGCGGGCCCGACGTGGTGCGAGGCGGTGGCGCCGGGGCCGGTCCCGGGGCGGCGGGTGTGTCGGTGGAGGACGCGGCGGTACGGGAGTTGGCGGCTCTGAGCGGGCGCGCGGTGCCGCTGCTGCGGGAGTGGGCGGACGAGTTTCCGCGGCTGGGCGTGGCGCGGGCCCTCCTGGTGCTGGCGACCGGAGGGGGCCTGGGCGACGAGGTGCTGCGGGAGGAGTTGGTGGTCGCGTACCGGGACGCGCAGGCGGCCGACGCACGGTCGGCGAGCCTGGTGTACGGGGTCTTCCTGTACACCCACCGGCAGTTCCGGCTGACGGCCGACCACCTGGTGGCGCACTTCGCGCAGTGGCCCGGGGACGAGGTGGCCTCCCTCATGCTGGACGCCTTCCACGCCTGCGGAGAGCCGGACTACCGCGCGCACGGTGACGCGCTGGCCGAGCGGCAGCACGCCCTGGTCGGCGCGGACAGCTGGCCCTGGACGGGCAGGCTGGCGTGGACGCGCGCGGAGCAGGGCCGCGCCGAGGAGGCCTTCGACCTGGCCGCGCAGGCGCTGGACCGGTTTCCGCGCGCCGGACTCGCGGCGCACGCCCGCGCGCACGCCGAGCAGCACCTGGGCGCCGGCCCCGCCGCCGTCGCGTTCCTCGACCGGTGGCTGGCGGAGGACCCGCGGGCGGTCCAGTTCAAGCACCTGAACTGGCACGCCGCCCTGCAGTCGCTGGCCTGCGGGGACTTCCCGGACGCACGTCGGCGGGCCGACGAGGTCCTGGGCCGTGCGGACGTGGGAATGCGCTCGGCGACGAACTGGCGCCTGCTGCTGGCCGGGCAGGAGCCCGCCGGCCGCTGCGACCTCGACCACGTACGGGCCCTGCTGGCCGGGCAGGGCGGAATGGCGGAGGTCTTCCACACCTTCAACCTGGCCCTGGCCCTGGCCGTCGAGTCGGCCACCGACGACCTCGAGGCCCTGGCGCGGCTGGCGGCCGGTGACGAGCGCCCCGACTACCGCGAGGTCCTCGCCCCGGTCGTCCAGGCCCTCGCCCACGTGACCACCGGCCGCTCCCACGCGGCCGTCGACCTCCTGACCCGCCTGGGCGGGCAGGTGGAGCGCATCGGCGGCGTACGGGTGGAACGCGAGATCGTCCAGGACACGCTGGCCCGCGCGCTGGTCGACACCGGCGAGCACGCCCGCGCCGCCGCCCTGCTGCACGAGCGCCTCACCACCCGACGCCACCACACCTACGAGGACCTCCTCCTCTCCCCGCCCGCCGCCCCGGCCCGCGCACCCCGCACCCCCGTCGCCGCCTCGCTCCCGGGAGCCCTCCCATGTCCGCGCCCCAGCTGATCGTCGTCTCGCCGCGCGGCAGCGGCACTCCCCTGCTGGCCCGCATCACCACCGCACTCGGCTACACCCCCTACGGCACCATGAGCGGCATCGAGCAGGACGGCGATGACCGGCCCGGCCCCGGCGAGGTCTCCCCCGTGCTCCGAGCCGCCTACGGCCAGGAGAGAGCCGGACGCCTGCTGCTGCGGCAGCGCGACGACCGGGTCGAGCTGGAGGCCGCCTTCCAGCTGGCGGTGACCGCCCTGTGGCGGGTCTGGTGGAAGCGCCTGGGCCAACCGGTCACCGCCGCCTCACCCGTCGACCCCGTCCTCGAAGACCGCCTGTCCCGCGTCCCCGACAGCGAACTTCCCCGCCTGCTGCCGGGCCGCGGCTGCTGGTACGTCAACAACCTCGACCTGGAACGAGCCGACGCCGGCTTCCTGCGCGCCTGGCACACCACCGCACGACCGCCGATCGTCTACCACCACCGCGACGTCCGCGACCGCGTCATCGAGCAGATCAGCCTGCTCTCCCGACCCGCCGGCCACGTCGGCTCGATGCCCGAACACCTCGTCTACCGCGACATCCTCGGCGCCCTGCCCACCATGGACGCCAGGATCACCCTCGCCCTGACCGACCCGGGCTTCCCCGGCATGCGCGAAGCCCACCGCTGCCAGTGGCTGCTGCGCCACCCCGCCGTCTGCGTGCTCACCCACGAGGAGCTCGCCGGACCCGCCCACGGCGGCACCGCCGAAGCCCGCGACCGCGCCCTGCAGCGGCTCCTGACCGCCATCGGCCACCCCCACCCGGCCTCGGCCCTCGCCGCCGCCCTGCCCGGGCCCGCGAGCGGCGAGCTCCCCGTCGGCATCTGGCGCAGCCACTTCAGCGCCGAGCACGAACGCCTCTTCCAGCAGCACCACGGCGGCCTCCTGCCTCCCCGTGCCGCCCCGACCGGAGGCTGATCCGCCGAGACCTGGCCACCGCGCTTTCCGCCGGGTCCGGACGTTGCTCAACTCCCGTTCATCGAACCGGCAGCCGCCTGCGCCACCGACTGCACCAGGGAAATGCCGGCGTCCTCGCTCCCGTTGCCGTCCGAGAGCACCGCGATCAGCAGTTCGTGTCCGTCGCACTCGACCATCCCGATGCTGTTGATCACCCACAGGTCGTCCGCATCCCGCGACAGCCAGCCGTTCTTCACCGCGTACGCGCCGCTGGTCGCCGCCGCGCTCACACCCCAGCGCTGGTCGCTCTCGACCTGGCCGAGCAGCTGCCGGATGTAGTCGCGCGAGGCGGACGAGAGGATCGAGTCGCCGGTGAAGACCTGGCGCAGCAGCTGCGCCTGGTCGGTGGCGGTGGTGGAGGTGAGGCCCCAGTAGCCGTCCGTGCCGGCCACGGTGGAGGTCAGCCCGAACCGTTCGTCGGCGGCGTCCAGACCGGCCTCCTGGCCTATCGCGTTCCACAGGGCCGTGGCCGAGTCGTTGTCGCTGTTCTCGATCATCTCGGCGGCGAGGCTCTGCTGCGCGTCGCTCAGCCCGGCGCCCCGGTCCTGGGCCTGGAGCAGCAGCGTGGCCAGGATGTCGACCTTGACGATGCTGGCGGTGGCGAAGGCGTGCCCGGACGCACCGTAGGCGAGCGACTGCCCGGTGGCCAGGTCGGTGACCGAGACCGACACCGCGCCGTCGGCCTGCGCGGCGGCGCTGCGCAGAGCCGCGCCGGCGACCGGGGCGGGAGGGACGGTGGGACCGGCCTCGGTGCCCGCCGAGGGCGTCACGGGCACTGAGGGGGCCACCGGCGTCGAAGAGGTCGCCGGAGTTGAGGGGGTCACCGGCGCCGAGGAGGCCACCTGCGCCGAGGAGGTCACCGAGCGGGACGGAGCCGAGTCGGCCTGGACGGACATGGGCGACCCGCCGTCCGTTCCGCCCGAATGTCCCTGCAGCACCGCGAAGATGAGCCCGGCGGCTGCGAGGACGCTCACGGGTGCCAACACCCTTGTCGGGGGGACGCTTCGCTTCGACATGCTGGATGACGCTAGAGCGCGCCCCTTTGAACAGTCTGAGGACAGGATGGACGTTTACTGACACCTGCCCCTCGGGCTGTCACCCGGCCGGACGAGCACGCTCGCCCACGACCCGTGGCGAAGGGATAGTGACCTTGTGCGACAGGCCGAGCGGGCGCGTGGCCCCACACGTGGCACCAGGCGACCAAGGCGCCGGACCCCGCTGCCCGAAGCCGCCCGCGGGGCCCCGGGGTGGATGCCGCCGCCCTTCCGTCCGGCCTCTCACCGAGGGGAAAACCGCTGCCATGACACCGACCCGGCACGAGGACGAGGACGACGACGAGGCGATGTTCGGAGCGGAGACGGCCGGGGACGGGGAGCTGCGGGAGGCTCTGCAGCGGCTGGCCGCCGGCACCTGCGCGATCGTCCGGGTGCCCGACCTGCTCCGGGGCGACCCGGGCGACCTGGGCGACCTCGTCGCCCGCATCGAGCAGGCCGACTTCGAGCCCTACGACGAGGAGCGGCTCGACCCGCCGATCCTGAAGTTCGGCCCCGCGGTGTACGACTACTACGGGCAGGGCCAGGTCCGGGACGCCTACTGGGAGAAGGCGGAGCAGGCACGGAAGGCCGCCCGCGACCTCTACGGCGGCACCGACCCGGCGGTGACCCTCATGCGGCGGCTGGGCACCGAGCTCGGCATTCCGGTGCGCCCTGCGACCATCGGGGGGCGCCCGCTGCACGTGGGCATCCTCCGCGAGTTCCCCACCGGATCGAAGATCCATTACGACGAGGTGGTGCGGGAGTTCCCCGGCCGCCTCGACGACCAGCCCCTCGTGCAACTCGCCTTCAACCTGCACCTCACCGTCGCCGGGCACGGCGGCGCGCTGACCGTCTGGCGGCACCGCTGGATCCCCGCCGACGACACCCGCAGGGACGGCTACGGCTGGGCCCCCGAGGTCGTCGCCGACGCGCCGTCGGCCACGGTGCGGGCCGAGCCCGGCGAAGGCGTCTTCTTCGACTGCCGCAACTTCCACCAGGTGCGGGACTTCGAGGGCGGCCGCCGGATCACCGTCTCCCTCTTCCTGGGATTCACCATGAACGGCGAACTGATCGTCTGGTCCTGACCGTCGCCCCGGCCCCGGTGCGCTCCCTCGCCGACGTGTTGCCGGACGGGTCGGCCGGCGCCCCCGCCCCCGGGACGTACCGGGGGCGGGGGCGCCGGGGTGGTGAGGCGGTGGGATGTGTCCGGGTCAGCTCCGGGTGGCCACCAGCTGGCTGGAGCCGTCCGGCAGGCCCGCGATGGCGGCGCGCTGGGCCGGGAAGGTGCTCGCGCCGTACGCGCCCTGGACCGCGGCGAAGCCGGACCAGGCGCCGTTGGTGAAGCGGGTCTCGTGGTAGAGGTTGCCGTCGTTGCCGATCACCGCCACCTGGGACGAACCGTCCGGCAGACCGGCGATGCCGACCGCCCGCGCGGCCATGGTGGGCGTGCCGCTGCCGGGCAGGGCGGCGAAGCCGGACCAGTTGCCGTCGGCGAAGCGGGCCTCGTGGTAGATGTTCACGTCGCCGCCGATCACCAGGACCTGCGAGGAGCCGTCCGGCAGCCCCGTGATGGACACCCGCGAGGCCGCCATCCGCGAGCTGTTCACACCCGGGAGCGGGGCGAAGCCGCTCCAACTGCCGTTGGAGAAGCGGGTCTCGTGGTAGACGTTCCCGTCGTTGCCGATCGCCAGGACCTGGGCGGACCCGTCGGGCAGGCCGGCGATGGCGATGTCCGAGGCCCCCATCGTCGGGGTGCCGACCCCGGGGAGCGCCCCGTAGCCCGACCAGTTGCCGTCGGCCGAGCGGATCCGGTGGTAGACGTTGCCGTCGCTGCCGACGGTCACCACCTGCGAGGAGCCGTCCGGCATGCCCGCGATGCCGGTCCGGCGGGCCTGGGTGGCCGGCGTGCCGTCGTCGGGCACCCCGGCGAAGCCGCTCCAACTGCCGTTCGCGGCACGGACGCCGTGGTAGAGCCGGCCGTCCAGGCCGATGCCCAGCTCCTGCGAGGAGCCGCCCGGCAGCCCGGTGATCGCGGCCTCCGAGCCGCGGAACACGCCCGCGCCGCCCGTCAGCGGGCTGAAGCCGGGCCAGGCGCCCGAGCTCTGGCGCACGCCGAGGAAGAACGCGGAGGACTGGGACGGCGGGGCGGCGGTGAGCTGGATGTCCAGGTAGTCCTGGTCGATCGCGATCGCGTAGCCGCCCCAGTTCTCCGCGTTCTGCGGCGAGGCGTACTGGTGGGCCCGCTGGTGGTTGTTCCAGTAGCCGGCCGGAATCGACGGGTCGGCGGTGTCCTCCCTGCCGTTCCAGTTGGCGCTGAAGACGGCGTCGGGCATGGTGTAGGCGCTGTTGCCGGCGTTGGCGGCCAGGTCCTTCATGCCGGACGAGGAGCTGCTGTAGACGCCGGAGTTGTAGCCCCAGGCGTGCAGTTCGTTGGTCCAGGCGGTGAGGAAGGCGAGCACCGCGGCCGAGTACTGCGGGGTGGTGTACGCCTCCATGTCGTAGTAGAGGATCGTGCCGGGGCCGAAGCCGAGGGCCTGGGCCTGGCTCACCGCGTCGTCGGCGGCGTTGGCGCCCTCGGTGGCGGGGTAGCTGATCTTCGGGGCCTGCACACCGACGTACATCGGCATGAAGGCCCAGCCCGCGGCCTGCTGCTGCTGGACCCAGGAGGCCGTCAGGTTCGGCTGGGCGCAGGCCCGCCTGACGCCGCCGATGTAGACGCCGACCGCCCGGTACGGGGAGGAGGCCATCCACGCGTTCATCGCGGCACCGGAGGGCGCCGTACAGGCATCGAAGCCCTTGCCGGTGTAGTTCGTCGCCGACGCGGGAACCGACGCCGCCGCGGCCGAAGCAGCCGGTGCGGCGGCTGCGGCCATGGCCTGGCCGGACGGCGCGGCAGCGGTGGACTTCGGGGCGGCGGTGCCGGCGGACTTCGGGGCGGCGGCCGTCCCGGGCCCGGCGGGCGCCGGCTGCGGCCGGTGCGTCGGCGCGGGGGTGAGTCCGGCGCCGGTGATGATCCGCCGCACCAGCGGCTGGTCCGTGTCGTACGTCCCGGTCACCGCGACGACGCCGTCGGTCGCCCGGACCGTCTGCGCGACCGGGTTGGAGCCCTCCCGGTCCGGCGCGGCGCCCTCGGCGGGCTCGACCAGCAGGGCCTCAGTGCGGCCGGTCAACCGCGGCGGGCAGACCTGCTGCTCGCCCGGGTGACCGAGGTACACCGCGTGCTGGTCGAAGCGGACGCAGGCCTGCGGGTCCACGGCCAGATCCACCACCGGCCAGGCCGAAGGCACCTGGAAGACGCGGCCCTGGTACGTCACCGACTTGGTGTCCGGGCTCGCGGCGGGAGCCGCTACGGCGGAGCCTGCGACGGCGGGCGCCGCCATCAGCACGGCCGCCACGACGGCCGCTGCGCTCCGGAGCGCTGTCATTGGGGACTTCACCCAGTTCTCTCCTGACGTGACGAAAGACCGCACGCCGAGGAGTCGGCCGCGCGGCGTCGGCCACGATATCCACGCCCTCGACGGGTGCCGCCACAGGCCCCTCCCGTCAGCCGACCGTCCGTCAGCCGCCGCTACCGGACATTCCGCCTGATTCAGTCGATCCATCCGGGCGGCCGCCCGGATCTGTTCGCCGCTCCGACCGGGGGCGAGGCTGCCGCTGACGCCCAGTGCGCCACCGGCGGCACAACGGACCCCGCACTGCCGGACCGGATAATTCGCATACGAGAATTCGGATGCGCGGAAGGCATCCGACGTATGCACTCGATCAGATGACGTCGTCGGCGAATCCGTGTCCCGCCACCGCCACCGCCACCGCCACCGCCACCGCCACCGGCGTACGGTCAACCGGCGGCGCAGTGCGCAGCGAAACGAACTCGGTAGTGGGGTGTCACGCAGGAGGAGGCGACAGGACATGGAGCCCGATCGCCTCGGCTGCGATGGTCATGGCGGCGTCGAAGTACGCGGGGTAGTCCGTGATCACCTCGTTCAGGTGACCGAACAGCTCGAAGCTGATCGTGCCGATCAAGGAGATCCACAGGGTGAGCGACCGTTCCACCAGGTCCGCGTACGGTTCGGCCGGCGCCCCGCCCGCGCTGTCGAGCACCTGCTGGGTGACGAGCCTCGGACCGGGGAGCGGCTGCGCGGGGGGTCGCAGGAGCCCCGAGGCGCGTGCCTCGACGACGAGACCGGCCATCAGGCGGGTGACCCGGGTGGCGGGGTCGACCGTGTCGGTGGGGGCCTGGTAGCCGGGGACGGGCGAGCCGTAGACCAGGGCGAACTCGTGCGGGTGGGCCAGGGCCCACTGGCGGACCGCCCGGCATGCGGCAAGCCACCGGGCGCCCGGATCGGCGGGAGCGGCGGACGCCGCCCCTGACTCCGCGGCCGCTCCGACCGCGTTGAACGCGTCGATGATCAGCGCGGTGAGCAGTGCGTCCCGGCTGGGGAAGTAGCGGTACAGCGCCGAGGAGGCCAGGCCCAGGTCACGCGCCACCGCGCGGAGCGACAACGCGGCCGCCCCGGTCTCGGCGAGCTGGCGAGTGGCGGCTTCCTTGATCGCACGAGTGAGCTCGGCGCGGGCCAGCTGCCGCGCGGTCTGCGATGCCGTCATGCCGCCCATCCTGTCATTCAAGAGCAGTGCACACAAGAGAGAGCACTGCTCTTGACTTCTCCCCACCACTGCGAGAACACTCCTCGGCGAAGAGAGCACTGCTCGATAAAGAGAGCACCGCTCTCTCAATTCTCCAGGAGGACCCGCATGGCACGGCACATCGTCATTGGCAAGGGCCCCGTCGGCGCCACCACGGCGCGACTGCTCGACGAACAGGGTCACGAGGTCGTCGTCCTGAGTCGCTCCGGCGGCAACGGGAGTACGGCGCTCGACGTCACTGACACGGCATCACTCCGACAAGCCACCAAGGGCGCCGAGGTGATCTACAACTGCGCGAGCCCGCTGTACCACCGGTGGCCCACCGACTGGCCGCCGATCTCGAACGCCCTCCTCGACGCGGCGGAGTCCGCCGGCTCGGTGCTGGTGACGATGGGCAACCTGTACGGCTACGGCCCCGTCGACGCCCCCATCACGGAGGACCTGCCGCTCGCAGGCACCGGCACCAAGGCCCGGGTCCGCATCGGCATGTGGCGCGACGCGTTGGCCCGGCACCAGGCCGGCCGGATCCGCGTCGCGGAGGCGCGGGCCTCGGACTTCTTCGGGCCCGGCGTCACCGCGGCCGGCCACCTCGCCCAGCGGATGATGCCCGCACTCCTGGCCGGCCGTGCGGTCAGGCTGATCGGCAACCCGGACGCACCGCACAGCTTCACCTATGTCCCCGACATCGCCCGTTCGCTCGTACGGCTCGGCACCGACGAGCGGGCGTGGGGGCGCGCCTGGCACGTTCCCACCGCCCAGCCGCTGTCGACCCGGGAGGCGGTCCGGCACCTGTGCCGGCTGGCGGGTCTGCCGCCGGCCAGGGTCGGCCGGATCCCTTGGTGGCCACTCCACCTGGCCGGCCTGGTCAACCCCATGCTCGGGGAACTGCGGGAGGTGCAGTACCAGTTCGACCGGCCGTTCGTGCTCGACTCCCAGGCGTACACCACGACCTTCGGCGAGGTGCCGACCCCGATCGACGAGGCGCTGGGGGCAACCGTCGAGTGGTGGCAGGCGCGGCTCAGCCGGTAGCACCACGTACGCGGCATCGGCTGTCGGGCTGTGCAGACCCTGCGGCGAAGCCAGGAGCCGGCCGAAGCCGCGCCCAGTGAATCAACTCCGAGCGCAGCGTGGCACAGAGCGACGCGGCGCAGTCCACTCTCCGAGGACATGATGACGATCCGCCGCTGGCACCGCCCGCTGGTACTGCTCGCCGCCGCCATGGCGGCCCTCGCCCTGGCATCCGCCGTCGGCCTCGCGGTCGACGACCGGATCCTGGTCGGGGAGCCGATCTGGCTGAAGCCCTTCAAGTTCTCCCTCTCCATCGCGATCTATTCGGTGACCCTCGCGTGGATGCTGTCCCTGGGCCGCACGGCCCCCCGCTGGGTCTGGTGGCTCGGAACGACGATCGCCGCCGCCAACGTCCTCGAGATGGCGGTCGTCGTCGGCCAGGTGCTCCGCGGCAGGCAGAGCCACTTCAACGTCGCCACACCGCTGGACGCCGGCCTCTGGTTCGCGATGGCCGCCTCGATCGTCACGTTGTGGCTGGCCAACCTCGGCATCGCGGCCAGGTTGTTCCGCGAGCGGACCGGGGACCGCGCGGCCACCTGGTCCGTCCGGCTGGGCCTGCTCCTCGCACTGGTGGGCATGGCACTCGGCTTCCTCATGACCAGCCCGACCCCTGCCCAACTCGGTGCCATGCGCAGCGGCGCCGCCGTGGGCATCGTGGGGGCACACAGCGTCGGCGTCCCCGACGACTCACCCGGCATCGCCATCACCGACTGGAGCAGCACCGGCGGCGACCTGCGCATACCCCACTTCGTCGGCATGCACGCGCTGCAGGCCGTCCCGCTCGTCGCCTGGCTGCTGATCGCACTGTCCCGCCGGTTCCCGCGGTTGGCCGACGAGCGGACGCGCCTACGCCTGGTCCTGGTGGCGACCGGGACCTACGCGGGCGTGCTGGCGATCCTGACCTGGCAAGCGCTGCGCGGCCAGTCGCTCGTCCACCCCGACGGTGCGACCCTGACAGCCGTGGCCCTGCTGGCCGTTGGCACCGTGGCGTCCGCTGTCGCGGTCGCCCGGCACCACCCTGTGCCACACCGGCGCCGGACAGCAGCGCCGGCATGACCGACCTCGGCCGGCAGTCCCCGCGCGCGAGGCCGCCGCCTTCGAGGAGTTCGGCGCCGCCGAGGGCGACAAGGGCCCGCACCACCTGCGGGCGCTGCTCGGCCGCCCCGGGACCGACGTGAGCGCGGGCGAACTCGCCGCCGTGGCGAGCGGCCAAAACGCCCCAGGCTCACCCGCAGGACGATCCCGCCGCTGAAAAGATCATGCCGGCCACATGACCGGCGGTAGTGTCTGGCCCCGTGTCCGAGACCTTCGCCCCCCAGAACGACATCGTGAACGCCATCATGGAGAGTGCCGGCCGCGCCACTCTGCCCTTCCAGGAGGCGAACGTCGACCGGAACCGCGGGACGGCGTTCTGGTACAACCACCTGATCGAAAGCACACCTGGAGGGGACACCGTCAGGCAGTACCTGGTGACCGCCGAAGCACTCACGCGGTACGACCTCGCGCAGTGGACGCTGCGCGCCGAACTCTGCGAGCCGGCGATGCGCGCAGAGCAGCTCGTCATGACCGACTTCGCCGCCGGCTGGACCCGCCTCGACGGTCTCGCGGTGGCGGTGATGCCGACAGGCGGGCTTGACGCCCACGCCGAGCGCAAGGGCTGGCGGTGGACCACCGACGAGATCACCGAGGGCCTGGCAGCCTCCGGGCAGGACATCGCAGCGATCGGGGACAGTTCGATACCGGCCTACCTCCTGGGCCATGACGTCGGTGCGGAACAAGGCGAGCGGCTGCAGGCCGTCATCGTCGGCGCGATTGCGCGGGACGCGGACGGAATCATCCGCTGGGGCGCTCCGCTGCCGGAGGGATGCGCCGGGGGGCCGGTGTTCATCGGCCGCTCGCTCGGTGACGACCGGTTTCAGCTGGTGTGCGTCGGCCTTGCCCTGCCCGGCGAGGGCGCGAACGAGATCGCCACCTTTGACCGGATCCGGACCGCAGTCGGCGGCCTCGCCCCGGCTGCGCCCCGGCGCTGGTGGCAGCGGCGCCGACGGTGACGCAGCGCGACAACATGCTGATGATCCGGATGACCTTGGAGGGTGTCTCACGTGGCGATCTTGGAGAGCTTCTTGTAGCAGGTCATGACTGCGGCAAGACCGAGGAGGGCGAGGAAGTGGCTGCCCTTCCGTTCGTAACGAACCGTGAGCCGACGGTATCCGAAGAGCCAGGAGATCGACCTCCTAATCTTCCACCGGTGCCTTCCGAGGCGTTCGGAGGAGTCCACGCCTGGCCTGGCGATCCGTGGAGTGATGCACCGGTCGCGTAGCCATGCCAGGTTGGCTGCGGAGTGGTACGCCTTGTCAGCGCGGATCTTGTCGGGGTGTCGACGACGGGGGCCGCGGCGTGAGCGAACGGCCGGGATCCCGAGAACGAGCGGGCGAAGCGCCTGGACGTCGTTGACGTTTGCGGCGGACACCCCGACGACCACGGGCAGTCCCTGGGCGTCGGTGAGAACATGCAGTTTGCTGCCCGCCTTGCCTCGGTCGACCGGGTTCGGCCCCGTCAGCGGACCCCCTTTTTGGCGCGTACTGAGACGGCATCGACGATCACGGAGCTCCGGTCGAGTCTGCCACGCGCTCCGATCTCGTCCAGGATCACGCGGTGCAGGCGGCGCCACAGTCCGGATGCGGTCCAGGCGGAGAACCTTCGGTGAGCCGTCGCCGGCGACACTCCGAACGTCGGAGGCAGATGCCGCCACGCGCACCCGCTGGTCAGCGCGTACACGACCGCCGTGAACACCGCACGCTGGTCAATGGGGCCGTGCCACCGCCCTGTGGGCGCGGGTGGAACGACGGCAGCACTGGCTTGACCAATGCCCATAGATCATCCGGTACGAGCCGCTGTGACAGATCCCCACCCATGAACGATCATGATGCCGCTCTCGGGCGGCCGCGCGACCGTCGGGCTACCCGCCGCCTCTACCCGACAATGGGTCCGTGGCTCCTCTTTCCGTCGAACCGCGCCCGTTGAACGCTGACGAGCGCGCGGTAAGGCGGGCGAGGCTGTCACGAGCTTGGATCTTGTGGGCTGCCGGCGCAGCCGGAATCCGCCTGTGATAGAGGCTCGGTCGTCGCCCGGCTGGGGTGCAGCACGTTGAACCGGATGTCCTTCCACAGGGCACGGACGAGGCACGTGTCGTCGGCGGCCAGGTGGTCGACGGGGACCATCCAGTACTTGACCGGCGTCGCGGCGGTGGTGACGGGCGGCCAGCCCGGGTGACCGGTGGTTGCGAAGTCGGCCCAGGATTGGAGCATGCGGTCGGACAGGGCGCGGTCGTGGTTGTCGGGGATGCCGCCGATGAGGAAGTGGGCGCCGGGGGCGTCCAGGTTTCCGAACGCGAAGGGGATGTCCGCGGTGTGCCAGGGCCTGGCCTTCCCGAGTTTGCGGGCGAAGCGGGCCAGGTAGGCACGGCCGCCGGCGCGCACGTGGTGCTCGGCGAGGCGGGTGGTGTACTCGCCGAACTGCGCGTCGCCGAAGACCGCGAGGTACCGGTCAAGCGGCGGGGCGTCGGGCATCAACGCACGGTAGCCGTCGAATAGATGAGGTGGGAGTTGCAGTGCCTCGGCGAAATCCGCCAGTTCAGCCTCGGTCGTGACCTCACGGATGGCTCCCACTGCATGGAGGAACCAGTGCTCCTCCAGTGCGTGGCACGCCAGCAGGTCCACCTCTCGTGCCGCGCCGGCGGCAAACGCCTGGAGCGGGTTCTGGGGCAGCACCTCGCCGTCGACAACGGGTTGGAAGATCACGGGGGCAAAGGCGTGAACTTCGGTGATCGGCTCCGCCATGCACAGCGCGGCAGCCTTGTCAGAGGCGGCCACCAGCGCCTCGGGCGACAGGGACAGCAGCCCCTCCGTCGTCGGGGCCACCCCGGCCTGAGCCGCGATCTGCTCAGTGACCGCTGCTGCGAGCTCGACCGTGTAGAAGACGTTGGGCACGCTGTGGGCGATGACGCGGTGGAACAGCCCGCGTGTCTGTTTCATGCCCATCAGGCAGGCCGCTGAGCTCCCTCCGGAGGAGTGCCCGGCCACGGTGACGTTCCCGGGGTCGCCGCCGAAGGCTGCGATGTTCTGCCTGACCCAGCGCAGGCCGGCAATCTGGTCCAGCAGTCCGCGGTTGTCAGGGAATCCGGGCACATGGCCGAAGCCCTCGAAGCCCACCCGGAAGTTGCAGCTGACCACGACCAAACCCGCGCGGGCCAGGGCCGTACCGTCGAAGTCGGGCTGGGCGGAGGAGCCGAAGGTGTTGGCGCCGCCGTGGATCCAGAAGAACACCGGTCGCGCATTGCTGCCCGGACCCTCAGGGACCCACACGTTGAGGGTGAGAACGTCCTCATCTCCAGGACGCCAGACCGGGGATCCGGGCAGCTCCGCCGACTGGGGTGCGATCGGTCCGAAGTCCGTGCAGTCCCGAATCCCGGTCCAGGCCGGTACCGACTGCGGCTCCCGGAACCGGCGGACGCCGAAGGGGGCAGCCGCGTACGGGATGCCAAGCACGGCCGTGATGCCGTCACCAATGTAGCGACCCCGTACAGAACCGCTTGCCGTCCGGTACACCCGGTACACGGCTTCAACATCGCATGGTTGCTCATTCATTGCACGCAGTCTTGCTGACTGACGGGCGTCCACGCGACGACGTTTTGGAGATAGTCGCCGACCTATGTGTCGGTCCGAGGCCTCTTGCCACGACCATGTGATCCGCCACAGGCACCCCGTTCGTCCTGACCGATCACGGCAGTCGGGACCGCCACGTGAGACATCGCCTTAGAGCAACGCCGACCTGAACGAGAGTTCGAATGCTCCACCACCGAACGGTGGGAGACCGGTAGTGGTCACGGCGTCGAACTGGGCCGGGCAGCCAGGAAAAAGATCGGCCTGAAGCGGGACAACCATCTCGAACGGGCATGGCCCAGCGCCGTTCGAGCAACTCACATCGAAGTATCGACAGGCATGGAAGGCGCCGTCACCGGTGACGATTCCCAACTGAACATGAGCGGGCGTTTCCATCGCTTTGGTGAAGTCGATCGCCCGAGTCTCGCCCTCGTCGATCATGTTGCCGTCGAAGACCACCGCGCCATCCATCGTCACCCGCACATGACGTTCACCGGTGGTCAAGTTGAAGATTGAATTGAAGTGAATTGCGTCCGGAATGGCCGCCACCCCCCAGGTGCCCTCCTGCGCATCCCCCTAGAAGAAGTCATGGTCGTTAAAACCATGGCCACAGCTGGAGCGGGAGCACACGGCAGAGGGCCCGGAGCTGGAAATCTCGAAGGTGGGGCAATCGCATCTGAAGCAGCGGTTACTCCCGCTATCGCCATCGTTTTTCTCCGGCAGTTGCCGGCGAGCCTTCGCCTGCACCTCCCGAAGACGCGCCTCGACCTTGTCCAGCTCATCGAGGACTTCATCGCGAGCCTTTTTCTGAGCATCGGTCAGCTCGTACTCGGCAGGCACTGACATCACACCCTTCCAGCCAGGCGTCGTGAAATTAAACCGCCACAACACCCACAGTTCCACCATCGCACCAGTGGATCGAGGATGCATCTCCCGCCGATTTCCCTTCGACGAGTCCCAGGAAGGTCGTGAACCCGGGGCTGCGTCGAACGCAAGGACGACCCCGCGGAGGGCCTGCACATCACGGGAATCAAGCACTGGTAGGCGCGAGTCCGGACAGCCGATGGGCCCCGCGAGCCTCGATCGGCGGCCACGCGATCGGCCAGTGGCCGCCGGCTCGGCGCACCGTCATCGCGGCGCCCGTGGGCCGGCGCCGCGTCTGCGGTGTCACCGCCCGGCGCACCGGTGGTTGCGGTGTCGCCGTCAGGCCGTCCGGTCGATGACGGCCCGGGCGGCGCGCTGCAGTTCCTCGTCGTCCTCGACGCTTGAGAAGAAATCTCCGCTTCGGCGGGCGAGGGCGAGTTCGGCGCCGATCCGTGGACGGGCGGGTGCGGCGGCGGGCCCCATCCGCTGGAGGCAGGCCATGACGCGGTCGGCGGTCGAGTCGTTCTCCTCCCATGCCTCCAGCAGAACGGGCAGGACGGTCTCGGCCTCGGCCGGGCCGCCGATGTCGTGGATCGCTGCGGCGGCGTGCACCCGCGTCCAGGCGTGGCCGGCTTCGAGCATCTGCCGCAGGCGGGGCAGTGCTGCGGCGGCCGGCCCTCCGATCCGGCCGAGGACGTCGGCGGCGTCGTGGTGCTTGCCGGTGTCGAGCAGGGCGGTCAGCCGCGGCACGGCATCGGCGGGGTCGCTCTCGATGTCCCACAGGGCCTTCACTGCTGCGAAGCGCAGGTCCGGGTCCTCGGCGTCGGCGAGCGGCCGGACCGTCTCCAGCGCGGAGGCGGCGCCGGTGCCGCTGGAGCCCAGCGCGTGGAGGGCCACGCCCGCGGCCTGCCACTGCTCCTGCTCGACGGCGATGGTGAGGGCCGTGGTGAGCGCTGGTACGGCCGCCGGGTCGCCGAGCCGGTTGAGGGCGGCCATCAGCGCGGCGGCGGATCCCCAGGGCCAGGAGAAGTCCGCGTCGGCCAGGCGCGGGATCAGCCTCGGCAGCAGTTCCCCGGCGGCCTGCGGGAGGCAGCCGGCGACCTGCACGGCACGCCAGTCGTCGGTGCCGGTGTCGAGCGCCGTCAGCAGGCCGGGCAGGGCCCGCTCGTCGCCGAGGCCGGCCAGCGTCGTGACCGCCTGCTGGTGGGCCCGGCGCAGCAGCGGGTGCCGTGCGGCCCAGACGTTCGGGCCGTGGGTGGTTCGGTGCGCTTCCACGAGGGCGGCGAGGGCTTCGCGGGGGGATTCGGCGAGGGCGGCGGGGAGCTTGCCGAGGGTGTCGGCCGCTTCGGCGGTGGTGTACGGGTCGTCGGGGAGCAGGCAGTCGGCGAGCAGGAGGACGAGGCCGGTGTGGTCGCCGCGCCAGGAGCTGATCAGGTCCCGGGTCATCGCGATGGCGTCGTAGCGGGTGGCCGCGTCGGGGCTGCGGAGTTGGGCGGCGAGCATCGCCGACGCGGAAGGGGTGGCCGCGCTCACCATGCGGCGGCTGGCCGCCGAACTCGGCACCTCGGCCATGTCCCTGTACCGGCACGTGCAGAACCGGGACCAGCTCCTCGCGCTGATGGTCGACGCGGCCTACGCGCAAGCGCCGCTGCCGACCCCGGCCCCGCCGCACTGGCGGTCCCGCCTGGACCTCTCGGCCCGGGCCCAGTGGCGGCTCTACCAGGAGCACCCCTGGCTGGCGGCCACGATGAACCTCGCCCGGCCGCTGCTCGCACCGAACGGCATGCGCCACATCGAATGGGCCCTGGCGGCGCTGGAGGGCCTCGGCCTCGACGCCGACACCCGCATGCACGCGGCGGTCTCGCTCTTCGGAATCGTCCGCGGCTGCGCGGTCGACCTCGCGGCGGAGCAGGAGGCGGGTCACACCAGCGGTGTCACCGCGATCAGTGGATGCAGGTCCAGGAGGCCCGGATGGCCGCACTGCTGTCGGACGGCACCTTCCCGGCGTTCACCACCGCCCGCACCGACCCCGGCCTGGGCCTGTCCGCCGAATCCCTGTTCGTCTTCGGCCTCGACCGCCACCTCGACGGCCTGGCGGCCCTCATCGCCGCCGCGGGCGACCGGTCGAACCTCGGCGGGACGAGCAGCGCGGTCGTCGATCTCCAGTGAGACCGGCGGCACCTCGCCGGGACAGGACAACAGGGTCCTACGCGACCCTGACCACGTACTTGCCCCGGACGCCGCCCGCCTCCAGCGCCCGGTGCGCCGCCGCCGTCTCCTCCAGGGAGAAGACCGTGTCCACCGCGGGGCTCAGCTTGCCCTCGACCACATGGCGGGCGAGGTCGTCGAAGTCCGCCCGCTTGGGGTCGCCGCTGAAGAAGCGCACCCGGCCGTGTCCGTGGACCGTACTGGCCGCGAGGTAGCCGAACGTCGCAGCGGGCCGTTTCGGGTCGAAGGCGATGGTGACCATGCGTCCACCGGAATCCAGTAGGCGCCGAAAGGCCCGCAGGTCGGTCCCCGCGGTGTCCAGGACCACGTCGAAGCGGCCCAGTTCCGCCGGCCGCACGGTCCGGTGGTCGACGGCCTCGTGCGCGCCGAGCCCGCGGACGAAGTCCAGGCTGGCCGCGCGGGCGAGGGCCGTGACCTCGGCGCCGTACGCCCGTCCGAGCTGGACGGCGGCGCTGCCGACACCGCCCGCCGCGCCCCGGACGAGGAGTCGCTCGCCGGGGCGCAGCCCGGCTTTGTCCCGCAGCGCGGTGATGGCCGTGGTGGCCACCGGCAGCGCGGCGGCGTCCACCGGGTCGAGGCCGTCGGGGAGCCGGCCGACCCGCTCGGCGGGCACGGCCACGTACTCGGCGGCGCTGCCGAACCCGGAGGTGCGGCCCAAGACCCCCCATACCCGCTCGCCGGCCGCGAACCGGGTGACTCCGGCCCCCCGCGCGGCGACCTCGCCGGTGAAGTCCAAGCCGACGCGCTTGGGGAACTTCCGGCCGCTCAGGAGGCGGAGCCGGCCGGAACGGACGGCCAGTTCGCCGCCGTTGACGCTGAACGCGCGCACCTTCACGAGGACCTCACCGCGGGCCGGCTCGGGGCGTGGCACGCGGCCCGCGTAGAGCACATCGGGGCCGCCGTAGCGGTCGTAGAGCACTGCCTTCATCATGCGGTCGTTCATCGTTCCGCCTTTGCCGCAAGGAGCCGTACGGGATCTGGCACCGACCGTAAGCTCTCAAGTGGACGCAATCGTCCGTTTGGACCGGAAGCGAGAGACAGTGATGGCGGAATCCTCTCGGATCACAGCCCGGGCCGGGGTGCGGGCGGACGCCCGGCGCAACCGGGAGCGCGTCCTCGTCGCCGCCCGTGCGGTCTTCGCGGAGCACGGGATCGACGCCCCGATGGCGACCGTGGCCCGTCGGGCCGGGGTCGGCGTGGCGACGCTGTACCGGCACTTCCCGACCCGGGACGCTCTGGTGCGGGGCGCGTTCGCACAGCAGATGGAGACCTGCGCGCGGGCTCTCACCGAGGCACTGGCCGTCCCCGACCCTTGGCAGGGCTTCCAGCAGCTGATCGAGACGGTCTGCGCTCTGCAACGGGAGGAACGCGGGTTCCCGGCCGCGTTCGTCACGGCGTTCCCGGAAAGCACGTCGGAACACGCGCGGTCCCGGCACCAAGCCGAGCGGGACTTCACGACCCTGGTACGCAGAGCACAGGCGTCGGGCGCGCTGCGGGCCGACTTTCACCCTTCCGACCTCGTCGTGGTCCTGTTGGCACACTGCGGCCTGGTGACCGCCCTGCCGGATGACGGTGCGGCCTCCCGGCGCCTGGTGGCCTATCTGCTCCAGTCGTTCCGCACCGACACGGCCAACGAACCGCTGCCTCCACCGGCCGCGTTGACACTGCGCAGCCTCCCGATCGCAACGGACACTTCCCGGGGGCAGCGGCCCTCCGGAGCCTGACGCGAAGCGGTACCTGCCGCAGGGCACGGCCGTCGTGCAAGGATCGTCGACATGCGGAGTTTTCGGACCGAGGCCGCAGGCCTTGTCTCAGTCGAACGTTCGCAGTTCGGGTTGTGGGAGGAGGACGAGTTCGCCGAGGACGGCAACTGGCTGGAACTGCCACTGGCTGCCGGGACTCCCGGAGTCACACTGACCGACGGGGCGGTCAAGGTCTGCAGTTCGATCCGGGAGCACTATGCGGAGGTGACCCTTGAGCTGACCGACCATCCCGTGCGCCCGGAGGGGTTCAGCCTCCTCACCAGGGTTCCGTACAGGTCGCGGACGGGCCGCATCGACGTGTGGACCCTCTTCTCGGGTCCTGCCGATGTGGCGCTCGAGTTCGAACTCGCAGGAAAGCCGCGCGATTTCATGCTCAGCGTGTTCTGGGCACGTGCAGCTGATTCGGACGATCGGATGAGCGCGGACCTGCCCCGTGGGGTGGAACGGTTCCGTTTCGCGTTCGCGCCGGTGGTGGCGGCGGCGGAATGAACGGCAACCGTCCCGCCGCCGGCCGTGACCCTTCGGGGCCACGACAGGGTCGAGACTCCGCATTTGTCGTTGGGGAACACCGTCGTCCCTGGCATGTGGAGTGACCGGATACAGCGGTGTCACCTCACCCGATCCGGATGGCGGCGACCCTGTTGAGCGATCACCGACGCCCTGCTTCAGGGGCACAGAGGAGCCGTGGATGCGCCACTCCGAACGTCAGCACGACGCACGTCTGGCCGCCTACGGGACCGTTGCTACCCGCCTGTCCCTTGTGAGTGACCGGCGTCTCGGCGAGATCGTGGCGTCCGCTCCTCCGGTCGGATCCGGTATCGGCGGCAGGTCGGCGGAGCTGGACATCGACGGGACGCGGGTCTTCGTCAAGAGAGTGCCGTTGACGGACGTCGAGACCCGGCCGGAGAACGTCCGGTCCACGGCGAACCTCTTCGGGCTGCCGATGTTCTACCAGTACGGAGTGGGCTCGGCCGGGTTCGGTGCCTGGCGAGAGCTGGCCGTCCACATCATGACCACCAACTGGGTCCTCGGGAAGGAGTACGAGGGCTTTCCCCTGATGTACCACTGGCGTGTCCTGCCCGACTCTCCTCCCGAGGGCTTCGTGGACGAGTTCGGGGGCATCGACGGAGCGGTCGCCCACTGGGAAGGCTCGCAGGCAGTACGCGAGCGCCTGGAAGCCATCGGCCGATCCTCCCGCAGCCTGGTGCTGTTCCTGGAACACATGCCGCAGACACTCAGCACGTTGTTGCGCGAGCACGGGGCGACCGCGGTGGCCGGCGGCAGCTCTCCCGCGTGGATGGAGGATGCTTTGGCGCGGGGCACGGCATTCATGAGCTCTCACGGACTCGTGCACTTCGACGCCCACTTCGACAACCTGCTGACCGACGGCCGGCTGATCTGCTTCGCGGACTTCGGGCTGGCGCTGAGCTCGGGTTTCGAGCTGTCAGCAGCCGAGCAGCAGTTCCTCTCGGACCACCTCGGGTATGACCGCGACTGCACTGCGAGCCATCTGATCCACCACCTCGTCGACCGCGTCCGGGGCGGTACCGAAGCAGACGTGTTCCTTCAGAAGTGGATCGCGGGTCGGAGGCCCGAGGCTGTTCCGCCCGAGATCGCCGCGATCGTCGAGCGGCATGCCAGGGCCAGCGTCGTCCTGGACGGCTTCCACCGCCGGCTGCTGTCGGAAAGCAAGCAGACGCCGTACCCCGGTGCCGAGCTCAACCGCGTTGCAGACGCCGGTAAGACATGGCGCTGACATTCGAAGGAGCGGGCCCCGGCCGCGACTTGTCAGGGAGGCGACCTGCGGGCCCGCAGCCACAGGCCGACGGCATCCCCGGGACTCCAGCACCTGGACACTCCGCCCCGGTCGGGAAGGTCAGTCGATCCATACCGTTCTTCGTGGGCGGTCCGGGTCCTTCGCAAGAGACGTGCGCGTCACCGGATGCTCGGCTGGTCGGTCACCGGTCGCCGCCGGTGTGGTCGGCCTCCGGCGTGCCCAAGGTCCGTGTCGCACATCACATCGAGATCCTCAAGATTTTTTGCCGGAACGGCCTCCGCTCGGGCTTGTAGGTAGAAGAGCTTGATGTTTCGACACCGACCTGGAGACGCGCATGGCCATCATCCCCTCGACTCAGGGCGTTAGCTGCCACCCGCTGACCGCCCCCGGGGCCTGCCTTCGAGGACAGGCGGCGGGCGTGCCTTCCGCGCTTCCCGGCCTCAGCCCCGTTTGTGCTGCCCGGAGGCCGAGGCGGTTGGTGGAGGTGTCGCTCGGGACGGTCGGGGAACGACCCTTCCTGGAGGAGGAGGTGGATCCTTATCGGCTCGTGGGAGCCATGATTGTCGGGCTTCTGCAAAGGGAAGCTGCCGTTGAGGACCGGAGCCCTCTGGATGTCGGGCTGACAGCGCTGTTGGGCGGCTTGCTGTTGAAGGTCGCCGCCTATACGGGTGCGCTCGCCTGCGAGCCGCCGAAGCGAGAGGCCCTGGTGGCCGCGCTCGCAGCCCGCGGCGCCGCCATCAGGGGCAACACCGGCAAGGTGAATGAATTCAGCCGGACCTGGCTGGGACTGTCCGACCCGGATCGGTGGCACGCAGCCGTGGAGGCGGCCCTGCTCGGGGACTGGGTGGAGGAACTGGGCAGGGGCTGGAGCGAGGACCCCGAGATCGTCACGCTGTTGCGGCGCTGCTCTCGCGAGGAGCACCGCAATTTCCTGCCGCTGTGGGAACGGAAGGCTCAGGGACGGCGGTTGATGCTCCTCGGCCAGCACATCGGTGCGGACCTCACCGTCGCGGACCTGCTGGTCGACCGCCGCACCCCGGAGGCCGAGGCGCTGAGCGCGGAACTGGCCGACAGCCGGCTCCTCGCGGTCCTTCGGGGCCTGGCCCCTGACGAGGTCGCCACCACCCGGGCCTGGGCCGCCGGCGAGGAGACCTGGGCCCTGGCGGCCCTCGCGGTCGGCCTGCCCGCTGAGTTCGGCGAGCGGGTGCGTCGCAAGCTCAAGCGCCTCGGAACCCGTCACACCGAGCGTGCCCTCGCCGCGGGGACAGTGACGCGATGAGCCGACGGCCGGTTTCCCCCGAGACGCAGCGCGGCCTGCTGGTGCGCGTGCCGGCCGCGCCGACCTGCACCGCCGTGGCCGGTACCGGCTCGGTCGGCGGTGCCCTGCTGTCCGGCACCGTGCCACCCGATTCCCCGCTGGTGTGGCCGCTCATCGTCCTGGCCCTCGGCTCCATGGCCTACGACCTCGGCGTCCGAGCCCTCCGGGGCCGGGACCGCTGACGGTGTGCCCAGGCCCCGGGAAGGAAGGACAGCCCAGGGGCCTGGGACGTCAGCCCTCGGCCCGCCGCAGCTTCGATCTCACCGATCCAAGCTTCGGCTTCAGCGCGTTGACGCCGCCGCGGCAGTTCCTGTCGCGTCGGTGATCTTGCGCGCCTCCTGCCTCAGTAGCCCCTGACGAGAAGCTTGGCTCTGGTCTGGGGCCATGTGGTCTGCACGTAGTGGTCCTCGGCGGCGCGCCAACGCCTGATCCACGCCTCGGGGTTCTCGCCGCGTGCTCGGACCCGCTGCAGGCAGAGACCTCGCGGGGTGTCGACGTAGGCGGTGAAGTGGTAGTAGTGGGCCAGCTCCGGGCGGGCGGAGTAGACCCCTTCGACGATCACCACGGTTCCGGAAGCGATCTCACGCCAGGCCCCGAGTTGTCCGGTGGTCCAGTCGTAGACCTGATAGCGGGCGACACGGTCCTGCCGCAGCGGGATCAGGACCTGGGCCCGGAGGCGTTCCCAGTCGAAGTAGCGGTGATAGCCCTGCTCCGCGTCGAGCAGCTCCCGCTCGCGGTCGGGCATCGGACGGTAGAAGTCGTCGACATGGACGATGACGGCGCCGTCTAGGTGTCCGGCCACCGCGGCAGCCAACGTCGTCTTGCCGGATCCTCCGGTGCCGTCGATGGCGACGATCCTGGTGGCCCCTTGGGTCCGGGACAGCCGCAGGAGGCCGTCGGCAACGTCCTTCGCTCGCTCCGCCACGTCCACGAGTTGCTGACGCGTCCGCAGCTCGATGGTCCGCGCGGCACTCGACAGCACGATCTCCTGTGCTTCCCCGAGGCCGACTCCCAGCAGTTCCCGGGTGACGGCGATCGAGTCCATGAGCCCGGCCCCGAGGTCCCGCAGTAGCCGCTGGACGTGTTCCATGCCCTCGTCCTGCTCCAGCAACGGCTCGCACTGCTCGACCAGGCAGGCAAGTCGTGCGGCACGCTCTGGAGAAAGGCCCTGGATGTTTTCGAGCATGAGAACTCCTTGTGGGCGGCGTGCGGGGCGGGGACAAGCTACTTCCTGCGCACCTCGGGCGACCACTTCTTTGCCGGCCGCCTCCGCCGACTGCCCGTACCCCCGTGGGGCGGTCGTTCTAGGCCCTCTCTTTCGGATCACGTCGGACCAGTGGGCGTCGTTGGAGTGCGTGCATCGGCGGTGCGGAGGAGGGAGTCCATGCGGAGCATCGGCGACCGACGACAAGCCGGCGAGGTGCGTGCTCCGGCGGCGACCGCCTGGCGTGATCCGAAAGAGAGGGCCTAGGTGCGACGGCAGGACTCCTGCCGCCCGAGCCAGCCGGTCGCGGCGGTGAGTGACGGATCCCCCTCCTTGCGGGTGTCCACGGCCTCGTCCGGCTCGATCGGCCCCGCGTGGATCCGGCCCGTGCGATCCGCCTCGGCGGCGCCCGTGAGCAGGACGACCGCGCCGTCCGACAACCGGTGCGCGGCGTTGCCGGTGGGCACCCCGTAGGTGCGCGCACCGAAACTGCGGGTGTCCGGGCGGCCGATGAACGCGATGGCGACGGCCTCGCCCGCGCTGCCCGTGCCCGGGCCGGTGAGGACGGCGACGGGCACGCCCCGCGCCGGGTCCCCGCCGGCCCCGGAGGGCTCCGCCTGCGGAGTCCCGTCCAGGAACGGCACGCCCCCGCGCACCGACCAGACGCTGCGGGTGCCGTCCGCCGTGACGAAGGCCCCCACCGGACCGTCCCCGAGCAGCGGAGCCGCCACTGCCAGCGGCGCCCACATCCCGCCGCCGCTCTCCCGGCGGAGGTCCACCACCCAGCCGCAGGCGGTCGCCCCGGCGACGGCGGCGCGGCCGCGGGCGACGTACTCGGCGTAGGTGCGCTCCGAACCGTTCACTGCCGGAAGGTTCAACCTGGCGATGCCGCCCGGAAGTTGTTCGACCGTCGGGGCGTCGACCGTCGCGGGGTCGGCATCCACGGCCGCCGCCTCACCGGGCGGGTAGAACCGGCTGTGGCCGTCCCCGAGCGCCGCCACCGCGCCGCCGACCGCCCCGTGGGTGTCGGCCGTCGTCCGCGCCCCGGCCGCCCGCGCGAACGCCTCGTTCCGCAGTTTCGGCCAGTCCACCGTCGCGGTGTTCAACGACTCCCGCTGCAACAGGTCCAGCGCCTCCGACAGGTAGCCGTGCGCCTGCGCCGACATGCCTCCGGATCCCCCGGAATCCCCGGAATCCCCCGAACCTCCTGAACCTCCTGAACCTCCTGAAGCGCACCCCGCGACCAGCGCCAACGCGCCCGCCGCCACCCCGGTGATCCGCACCGCCCTCATCCGCGCCACCCTCATCCGCGCCCCTCTCCCGGTTCGTGCAGCCCCCTATTCCTACCCCACGAACCGGGACGCGGCGGCGGCCGGGAGCCCTGCCCCCGACCGCCGCCCGGGATCCGCTGTTGCTCCCGGCCGATCCCCGCCAGCGTCCCGGCCTGCGGCGCGTACCACCTCCGGTCAGGCGTCGAGCACCTGGCCGGCGCGCCTGACGACCGGTCCTTCCGTCGACCACGGAAACTCGATCCAGTCGTCGGTCCTCTTCCACACGTACTCGCACTTCACCAGGGAGTGCGACTTCTCGTAGATGACGGCGGACCGGACCTCGGCGACATGGTCGAGGCAGAAGTCGTGCACGAGCCGCAGTGTCTTGCCGGTGTCGGCGACATCGTCGGTGATCAGGACCTTCTTGTCGGTGAAGTCGATCGCGGCGGGAACGGGCGCCAACATGACGGGCATCTCGAGAGTGGTGCCCACGCCCGTGTAGAACTCGACGTTCACCAGGTGGATGTTCTTGCAGTCCAGCGCGTACGCCAGACCGCCCGCTACAAACACCCCGCCGCGGGCGATGCTCAGGACGAGGTCGGGTTCGTATCCGTCGTCGGCGATCGTCTGCGCGAGTTCGCGCACCGCCTGCCCGAAGGTCTGGTAATCCAAGGTCTCGCGCACATCAGTCACGGCGACCAGTGTCCTCGGCCGTCGGCCGGGCGGCGAGTACCGGCACGCTCAGGAGCGGAAGTGTGGTGTTTCACACCTCGGTCGCACACTCCGGGCCGGAAGCGGGCCGGGACCGGGCCGGACGGGCCGTGCCCCACTCCCGGGCGCCCCACTCCCGGATCCCCTACTCCCGGATGCCTGCGGCCTCGATCGCCCGCTGGCGGGTCGCACGCAAGGCCGCTCCCCACGCGGTGATCACGGTGACGAGGGCGCAGAGCGCGACGGTCCCCAGGACCTGCGTCCACGGGATCACCGTCGGCGCCGAGGTGACGAGTTCGCTCAGCGAAACGTGCTGGGTCACCGCGGCGAGCCCGGTCGCCGCGGCCGCGAGCAGCGTGCCGACGACCACCGCCACGGCCGACTCGGCCACGGCCACCTTCGCGATCTGGCCGCGCACCGCGCCGGCCAGCCCGAGCAGGGCGAACTCCCGCCGCCGCCCGGCCATCGCCATGATCAGGGTGTTGGCGACGGCGATCAGCGCGTAGGCCAGCGCGATCCCCAGGATGATCACTGCGGCGTTGTCCGTCTGCTCGGCGGCGCGTGCGCGCTGGGCCTCCAGGTAGGCGTCATGGGTCATGACGTGCGCGCCGGAGTCGGCCAGCGCCTGGTTCACCGCCGCCGTCTGCTGTTCGTCGAGCGGCCGGCCCGGGCCCGTCCGGGAGTCGAGGTAGGCCCGGTTCGGCGTCACCGCGCCGGTCAGCGACGCGGACAGGTAGGTGTCGTCGCCGTTCAGGCCGCGTGCGACGACCGCCGCGACGACGGTCGTCACCCGCGCGCCGGTCGGCAGCAGCGTGACCACCTGGTCCCCCACCGAGAGACCGTCGGACCGGGCCGCGTGCTCGTCGATGACCAGGAAGTTCTCGGGCAGCGAGGCGAGGGAGCCGGAGAGCACGGGCGGCGTGACGGTCGTGCCCAGCGCGGACGCGGGCACGGCGTTCGTGCTCAGCGAGTCGATCTGGTCGCCCTTCGCGGTGCCGATCCGGATGTTCATCGAGGTGACCGGGGTGGCCCGGACCCCGGGCACGGCCGCCAGCTTCTCCAGCGTCCGCGCGTCGATCCCCGGGCCGCCGGGCACCACCACGCCGGCCGCGTGGATCTCCTGCTGCTGGCGGGCGAGCACCACCGCGTCACCGGACTTCTGCACCGTCAGCAGGGTGGCGACCAGTCCGACGGCCACCACGACCGGCGCCACCGTGGCGGCCGTACGCCGCCGGGAGGTGAGGATGTTCTCGCGCACCAGCAGCGGGCCGGCCTTGGCCGAGCCGCGCAGCGGGCCGATCAGCGCCCGGGTGACCGGCCGCAGCAGGATCGGCGCCAGCAGGGTGACCGCGCCGACGTACAGGACCGGAACCGCCTCGTACTTGCGGGCGCCGGCCGCCAGGTACGGTTCGCTCCGGGCGATGACGATCCCGAAGGCGACCGCGCCGATCAGCATCCCGATCCCGAGCAGCCAGCGGATCGGCGTCATCCCGCGGCGCTCCACCGCGCTCTCGCGCAGCACCTCGATCGGCCGGATCAGCGAGACCCGGACCAGGGTAGCGGCCGAGCCGGCCAGCGCCGCGGCCACGCCGATGACGAAGGAGACCAGCAGCGACAGGGGGTTGAAGGGGATCGTGAACCAGGACGGGGCCACGTCGTGGTCGAGCATCCAGGAGCGCAGCGGCACGGTGCACAGCGGGGCGAGGGCGCAGCCGACGGCCGCCGCCGCCAGGCCGATCAGCAGCGCCTCACCGAGCACCATGCGCCGCACCTGCCGGGGCGCGGCGCCCACCAGCCGCATCAGCGCCAGTTCACGGCGGCGCTGATCGGTGGCGAAGGCGAAGGTCGCGATGACGACGAACACCGCGACGAACACCGCCAGTCCGGTCGTACTGCCCGCCATCGCCTGGGCGTTGGCCAGCGACTGGGCGCCGCCGGTGGGGTCGGCGTCGAGCCGGTTCAGGTCGTCGCCACCGAGGACCACGGCCCGGCCGCCCACGAGGGCGGACAGCTGCTGCGCGTTCTGGTCGGTGACCAGGGCGTTGACGCCGGGCGACAGGCGCTGGGCCTCGGCATCGCTGAAGAAGACGGCGCTCTCGAACCAGAGCGCGTCGGTGATCCCCACCATCCGGTAGCGGTCGGCGCCCTCGGAGGTGGTGGCCTCGGTCTGGCGCCCGATCAACGCCTGCTCGCCGCCGCCGACGACGATCTCGTCCGGGCCTGCGGCGCGCGCCCGGCCAGCAGGTGGTAGCCCGCGAAGGCGGCCGAGGACCAGGGATGGCCGGTCGTCCCCCCGGAGCCGGGGTTCAGCCGTACCGGGAAGCTGCGGTCGGGTGTGGCCTTGCCCGAGGCGGTCACCTTCGTCACGACCTCGGCCGGCAATACCGCCGGGGCCTTCATCGCGCGCCCCTCGAAGCCCTGCGGCGCGACCACGACCCGGGCTTCCTTGAACCGCTGCGGCCCCGGGTGCGGCGTGCCGAAGGTGGCCGCCACGGTCAGCGTCATCGTGCCGATCATCGTCGTGCCGAGCGCGAGGGCGAGGAAGGCGCCCACGAAGACCGTCAAGCGGTGACGCAGGGTGGCTACGGCGAGCCTCAGCACGGGTTCGCCCCGCTCCCGCCGGGCTCCAGCGCCGCCATCCGCAGCGCCACGGTCTCGGCCGTCGGCTCGAACAGCTCGCCGGTCACCCTGCCGTCGGCGAGGAAGAGCACCCGCTGCGCGTACGAGGTCGTCACCGGGTCGTGCGTGACCATGATGACCGTCTGCCCGTGCTCCTCGACGACGCCGCGCAGCAGCGCCAGGACCTCCCGCGCGGTACGCGAGTCCAGGGCGCCGGTCGGCTCGTCCGCGAAGATCACCTCGGGCCTGGTCACCAGTGCACGCGCGATGGCGACCCGCTGCTGCTGACCGCCCGACAGCTCGGCGGGCCGGTGCCCGCCGCGCTCGGCCAGGCCGACCTCGGCCAGCCCCCGGTCGACCGCCACCGGGTCGATCTCCCGACCGGCCAACCGCAGGGGAAGCTCGATGTTCTGACGAGCCGTCAGCGACGGGACCAGGTTGAAGGACTGGAAGATGAAGCCCATGTGCTCGCGGCGCAGCTCGGTCAGGGCGCGCTCGGAGAGCTCGTGCAACGGCGCGCCGTCGAGCAGGACCTGGCCCGCGTCGACCCGGTCGAGGCCCGCCGCGCACTGCAGCAGCGTCGACTTGCCCGAACCCGAAGGGCCCATGATGGCGGTGAAGGTGCCCGCCTCGAAGCCGACGTCCACCCCGTCGAGCGCCCGCACCCGGTTGTCGCCGCGGCCGTACGTCTTGTGTACGGCCGTCAGGCGGACGGTGTCGCCCGCCCGCCCCGCGCCGACGAAGGCCGGGCTCGAAGCCCGCACCGGTAGAGCCTTGTTCCGGAACACTCGCTCGCCTTTTCCATCGGGGCATCGGTCGGGGCATCGGTCACCCGCCGCACCGACGCTAGGGCCGTTCGCGGTGTCCACGCCTCCGGACTGCCCCTGATCTCGCCCCTGAGGAGCCCCCGAGGAACCCCCGACCCCGAGCAGAGGGCGACCGAAGGGCCCGACGGCTCAACGCGCCGACGCGGCACCGTCGTTCGACCGTTCGCCCCGGCCCGCCACCACGGATTCGGACACCGCGGTGAAGGCCCGCACGAGGGGACGGTCGTCTCCCCGGCGGGTGGCCAGGAGGACCCGGCTCACGGCGGGCGGCCCGTCGAGTTCGAGGCGCCGTGCGCCCGCGGGGAGCAGCGTGGTGACGCTGTGGGGGGCGATGGTGACGCCGAGGCCGGCGGCGACGAGCATGATGATGGTGTGCCAGTTGGAGCACTCCTGGGCGACCCGGACGTCGTTGCCGGTGTCCCGGATCGGCTGGGTGTTCACGTCGAAGGCGTGGGCCCCCGCCGAGCGCGGGAAGAGGATCAGGGGGTCGGCGGCCAGCGCCGCCGCGTTCACCCGGCCGTTCCCGGCGGCGGGGTGGCCGGTGGGGACGACCGCGACGAGGCGTTCCGTCGTCAGAAGCGCGAGGTCGATGTCGTCGCGTTCCTCGGCGTCCCGGACGATCCCGATGTCGGCGGTGCCGCGTTCCAGGGCCGTCAGGACGTCGACGGTGAAGCCGTCGTGCAGCCGGACCTGGACGTCCGGGCGGCGGCGGGAGAAGGCGCGGAGGCGTTCGCTGACGATCGCGGTGGCGGAGGTGATGAAGGCGATGTCCAGGCGCCCGGCCTCGCCGCGGCCGACGCGGCCGGCCTCGTCGAGGTCGGCGGCCAGCCGGCCCAGCAGGTTCCCGGCGCGCGGCCGGAACGTCGCTCCCGCGTCCGTGAGGCGGACGCTCCGGGAGGTCCGCCGGAACAGTTCGACGCCGACGATCTTCTCCAGCTGCCTGATCTGCTGGGACAGGGCCGGCTGGGCGATGTGCAGCCGCTGGGCGGCGCGGCCGAAGTGCAGTTCCTCGGCCAGCGCCAGGAAGTACCGCAGATGGCGGAGCTCGATTCGCTGATCCATATCTCCAGCCTATGGATGGCGGCCGATGTGTGTATTGGACACCTGGGTGGGCGGAGCCGGAGGCTGACATGGTGTCGTTCAGGGAAGGGAACCCTCATGCCGTACGCCTCCGCCCCGACCGTGGTCTCCTCGATCGCGTCGCCGGGCGACGCCGACGCGTTCCGCGCGCTGAACGAGGAATGGATCTCGCGGCTGTTCACCCTGGAGGAGGAGGACCGGGCCGTACTCGGGGACCCGTTCGGCCGCATCGTGGGCCCGGGCGGCGACGTGCTCCTGGCCCGCGAGCCGGAAAGCGGCACAGTGCTGGGGTGCGTGGCACTGCTGGCCTACCCGGACGCCGTGTTCGAGCTGGCGAAGATGGCCGTGACCCCCACCGCGCGGGGACGCGGCATCGGCCGCCGGCTCGTGGCCGCGGCGATCGACCGGGCCCAAGCGCTCGGCGGCGCCCGGCTGTTCCTCGGCACCAACAGCACACTGGCCGCCGCCGTCCACCTCTACGAGGACGCCGGATTCGTCAGGATCACCCGCGACCGCCTCCCGGTGGCCGACTACTACGCCCGCGCCGACATCCTCATGGAACTGGCCTGAGGCACCGACGGTGCGGGCGGAGAACGCGAACGGAGGAGGTCGGCATGGACGGTGGTCACCACGGTGGTGACGGCAACGACTCGTGGCTCAGCAGTGTCGTCGGCGGCGGCGACGGGCCCTTCGGCGGCGGCGGCAACGGCGGCGGGCCGCTGGGGACCCTTCTGGTGATCCTCCTGGTCTTCGGCGTGCCGATCCTGGTGGTGCTCCTGCTGGCCGACTGACGGGCGGCGGCGGGCGGGCGGCCCGGCGGCCCGGCGGCCCGGCGGCCCGGACGCCTGCCCCGGCCGCCGCACGGAGCACGGAGCACGGAGCACGGAGCACGGAGCACCCGGATCGTGGAGGCCGGGGCGCGGAGAAGGCCGAGGCACGCAAGCTGTTCGACGCCTACGTCGAGCGCCCGCCAGTGCCCACATCTGTGAGGTGACCCGGGGCGACCTGAGGATCGACCCCCGGCGCTGGGGCCCAACCGCGCCCGGCCGCGGCCGCTGCCGCCCGCCGTCCTGGTCGTCGCACCGGGACGGCGGGCGGCTTCGCAAAACGGGGGTCAGGCCCCGCAGTTGGTGTGCCGCCGGAGTACTTCCAGGTCGTTGAACACGCCGCCCCAGGTGACACACGCGCCCTTCGCGTATATGTAGACGGGCCCGGCGTACTTCGTGTAGTTCCCGGAGTCGGTGACCCGGGAACCGGGGGTGTCATCACGTTCTATGTACACCGTGATGGACCGCGTCGTGGTCTGGTTGTCCTTTATCCCGACGACGCAATTCTTGCCGGTGGCGGCCGAGTAGGTCAGGTAGACCGTCACCTCCTCGGTCGGCGACTGGATGCCGAACCAGCTCTTGACGTTGTACCCGCTCCCACATGCGCCGTTGTAGGCGACGGTGGCGGCGCTGGCAGTGCCGGGGACCGCCACGACGGTGGCCGCGGAGATCGCCAGCAGGCCGGCGGCCGTGGCCATTCGGCGCCCCGGTCGGGTGATTCGGATTGATCGCATCCTTTTGATGTTCATTTCCCCCTCTTTTCCGACTTCTTACGGTGAGGCTAGCGCGGCACGCCAGGCTCCAGAAGAGGAACATTCGGCCACGTTCGACCGTGACCATGAAATCGATACCGGGAAATCGGAGGATCGGAATTCAGTTCGGCACATCTCGCCCGGCCGACGGCACCGCCGACGGCCGGGGCCGGCCCTGCGGTGCGCGGGGTCCGGAGCGCGGAGTGCGGCGCGGGCGCGGATCTCCTGGTGCTGGTGGTGCTCACGCCTTCCGGGCCTTCCGCGACTTGCGCGGTTTGCCCCACCTCCCGTACGGCCGGTTCCGGCTCCGTGCCGGCATCGTCGAGTCGAACCCGGCCTTGCTGGTCACTATTCGCGGTTCGGATACGAGCGTGGTCGCGGCCGATCGCCACGGAACGTCCGAGGCCCGGCCGACCAGGGGCACGGTCTCGTCGCAGTGCGGAGCGAACTGCGCAACAGTGATGGCGGGCATCAGGTGGTTCGGGTGAAGGGCAACCAGGTCCTGTCCTGCGAATCGTCAACCGGCGCGTCGGCCGTCGCCGGTGCGGCCAGCAGGGCCGCGCCGACACGACGACGGCGACCGCGGTGCGCGTACGGCGGACGAATCGAACGGACAGGGGGCCTTCCCTCTCCCTGCTTCGGACCGACATGGCCCGAGCATCGCCGCCCGGTCAGCAGGGCGTGACCATTGGTGCCGGCGCGGTGGTCGCTGCTGGCGCGGTGGTCACCCATGATGTTCCTGGCGGGACCCTGGTCGCTGGAGTCCCCGCCCGGGTGATCAAGACGATCGACTGAGTCCGGCCGGGCAGAACAGCACGTCTGCGGTCCGATGCCGATGCCCCGTCACGCCCGACTGACCGACCAGCAGTGGGACCGCATCCGGCCCCTGCTGCCCACCAGCGATGGTCGCCGCGGCAGGCCGTGGGCCGACCACCGCAGGATCGTGGAGGCGATCGTCGACCGATACCGCACCGGCATCCCCTGGCGAGTCCTCCCCAGCAGGTTCGGGTCGTGGAAGACCGTGTGGGCCCGCCACCGCAGGTGGGCCTCCGACGGGACCTGGGACCGAATCCTGGGCGTGCTGCTCGCTGCTGCGGACGCTGCCGGGCAGGTCGACTGGCGGGTCGCGGTGGACTCCACGATCAACCGGGCCCACCAGCACGCTACAAGCACCCGTCGTCCTGACTCGTGCTGTGCTGCGGACCACGCCCGCGGTCCCGGTGCCCACTGCGAGCCGGCCGGGCACGCGATCGGGCGCTCGCGTGGAGGGTTGACCACGAAAGTCCATCACGCCGTGGACGGCCAGGTCGGCCTCTGGCCGTCGTCGTGACACCCGGGCAGGCACCGTCTCGGCATGCGCACCGATCACCCGACCACGAGTCCCCCTCCAACCCCAGGGCCTTGTCGGTCGAGGACCTCGTCGACCAGGCTGCCGACACCGCCGTACGCACCGGCGATCCCGCCGCCATACAGGCCCTTCTCGACGAACTGGACCGGCGGGGCGCCGACGCCCTGTGGGAGGGGGCCCTGCTCTGCCTGGCGGTGCTCTCCAGCCGCCCGGTCTACGGCCGGCTGGACGAACACGCCGGCGTCGCCCGGCTGCGCCAGGCCGCGACCGCGACGCCGGATCCGGGGACGTCCGTGATGCTGGAGCTGCTAGCCGCTCACCGAGAGCTCGGTGTCCGGGCGGCCCGCCTGGTGTGAGAGGAAGCCGACGAGCCGGTGCGCCCGGTGACGTTCGTCCAGTTACTGATCACCATGTGCGCCGCCGTCGGGACGGAGAGCGGCCGGCTGTCCGCACCCCACACGGTCCGGCTGGTCAAGCAGCTGGTGATCGGCGCCCGCTGATGGCCGGGTCTGGCACATGCTGAGGGTGCCGTCGTAGCAGGAGCAGGCTCGGCGCCATCCTCAGAAGTTCGTCGTAAACAGCGCTTACCCGAAGTAAGGATGCACCGCATGAAGCCCCGTGCCGATTTCACCGAAGACTTCGGGCTGAGCGGACTGACGAAGTACCTCCAGTCCCAACTCGCGCCCCGGGACGCGGCCGGCATCCTCTCGTTCGTCGATAACCTGCTCGAAGTCGAAGGGCGGGCGTACGCACAGGAGGTGGCGGAGGACGTCCGCCGTGCGACGCGGTCCTCGTTGCCCGATGCAGTGCTCTCCACGGCGTGGCTCGCAGCCACGGAGTCGCGCTTCGATCCGGCGGGCACGGGGCTCGGCATCCGCATCTGGCTGGAGCAGATCGCGGACACCTGTTCCAGCTTTGTCCGCCGAGACGATCCGTCCTTCGATCCCGGAGAACCCGGCCCCGCCGA
>NZ_JBHVRT010000045.1:0-89883 GCF_042885555.1 Kitasatospora sp. NPDC058048
GGCCGGCGCGGGCCTGCTGGCCAGCGGGCTCGGCGTCCTCGCGCTGGCCGGCGGACCGGAGCCGGGCGGGCCGGGCGCCGCCCACCGCGCGGTGCCCCCGCTGCCCGGTGCGATCCCGGCCGGCTCGGACGTCCCGCCGGCCTACCGGGGAATGATCGAGACCGCGGCGCGGCGCTGCCCCGAGCCGGAGGTCACCCCGGTGCTGCTGGCCGCCATGCTGAGGGCCGAGAGCGGCTTCGACCCGAACGCGGCCCGCCCGGAGACCGGCGAGTACGGCATCGCGATGTGGACGCCCTCGGTCTTCGAGGCCTGGGGCAAGGCAGCCACCCACCCCGGCGCCAAGTCGTACTGGGACCCTGGCGACGCGATCGCCGCGATGGGCAACTACGTCTGCTGGCTCGACCAGCAGATAAAGCACCGCGGCCTCACCCGCGACCTGCCCGCCCTGGTCGCGGCGGCCTACCGCACCAGTGACAAGAGCGTGGTGGCCGCCGGGGGCGTGCCGGAACGGGTGCGGCGCCATGTCGACAAAGTGCTTCAGTACCTTCGCGACTACGGAGGGTAATGGCGCGAAAGGGGATGAGTTATGCCACATCCCTACGAATCCCGGCGCGGGCACCCGGGTGACGGGCCTCCGGTCTGGGATCCTCGGCGGCATGATCACGAAGCTCCGCGCGGCCGTCGCGCAATGGACCGTCGTCGTTCCGGTGGTGTCGTTCCTCGTCCTCGCCCTGACCTGGCACAAGGAACTGCCCGGCTGGGTGGTGGCGGTGGTCGCCTGCTTCCTGGTGGGCGCCGTACTGTCCGCCGTGCACCACGCCGAGGTCATCGCACACTGGTCGGGGGAGCCGTTCGGGTCACTGGTCCTCGCGGTGGCGGTCACCGTGATCGAGGTCGCGCTGATCGTGACGCTGATGGCCGACGGCGGGGACAAGTCCTCCACGCTGGCCCGGGACACCGTCTTCGCCGCCGTGATGATCACCTGCAACGGCATCCTCGGACTGTCCATCGTGGTCGCCGCCGTCAAGTACCGGACCGCGGTGTTCAACGCCGAGGGCACCGGCGCCGCGGTCGCCTGCATCGCCACCCTCGCGACCCTCAGCCTCGTGCTGCCGACCTTCACCACCAGCTCGCCCGGCCCGCAGTTCTCCACCACCCAGCTCACCTTCGCGGCCACCGCCTCACTGGTGGTGTACGGGCTGTTCGTGGCCACCCAGACCGTCCGGCACCGGGACTACTTCCTGCCCGTCACCCCCGAGGGCCGGGTGCTGGACGAGGAGGAGCACGCCTCCCCGCCGACCGTCCGGGCCGCCGGGATCAGCCTGCTGCTGCTCGCCGTCGCCCTGGTGGCGGTGGTGGGCCTGGCCAAGGGCGTGTCGCCGACCATCGAGAAGGCGGTGGACGACGCCGGGCTCCCGCACGCGGTCGTCGGCGTGGTGATCGCCCTGATGGTGTTGCTGCCGGAGACCATCGCGGCGCTTCGCGCGGCCGTCCGCAACCGGGTGCAGACCAGCCTCAACCTCGCCCTCGGCTCGGCGCTCGCCAGTATCGGCCTGACCATCCCGGCGGTCGCGATCGCCTCCAGCTGGCTCTCCGGCCCCCTCGTCCTCGGCCTCGACCCGGCGCACATGGTGCTGCTGACCCTGACGATCATCCTGCTGACCCTGACGGTCATCCCGCGCCGGGCGACCCCGCTCCAGGGCGCGGTGCACCTGGCGGTGCTGGCGGGGTACGTGGTGCTGGCGTTGAACCCGTGAGGGCCCGCCGTCCGTAGTCCGGAGTGGAAGCCCCTGGCCCGTTCCCCCGTGCGGCCAGGGGCTTCCGGCGTTCCCGGGGCCGGACCGCGCGGACCGCGTGGACCGCGTGGGCCCGGTGCGGCTGGTGTGGCCAGCAGGGCTGGCGGGGCCGTGGGTGAACCCGGGGAGCGGCGGCGGCCGTGGTACCGGGTGAGGGTCCCTGGGCCGCCCCCGTGGCCGGGGCCCCTCGTCGAATCCGGTGCGACCGCCGGTGAACCCCCTGGCCAGGGGGTGCGCACCGTGGAACGACAAGGAGCCCCTGGTCCCGCAGCTGCTCGCGGGCCAGGGGCTCAGTGGCGCCGCGGCCCGGCCGCGGCGCCCCGCAGGTACTCGATCACCCGCTCGTCATGGTGCCGTGCGGCCCGTGCGGCCCGAGCGGTCGACTCCGCTCCCCGGTCCGGTGGGTGAACCCGGACGGCCGTGGTGGCCGGTATTGACCGGTTCGCGGCGGCGGCCTGCGTGTCGGGGCGGCGGGCGGGTGCCGGGGTTCTCTATCGTCCGTCCGGAACCGCCCAGTCCGAGGAATCCGTCGCGAGTACAGCCGATCCGACCCGTGGGAGAGTGCGATGCCCGGCCCAGAGCAGACCGTCCGGCCCGAGCGGACCGTCCGGCCCGAGGAGACCGACAGGGACGAGGAGGCCGTCCGGGCCGCGGAGAGCGCCGACGTCATCGTGGTCGGCGCCGGACCGGCGGGCTCCACCGCCGCCGCCCACCTCGCCCGGACCGGGCTGGACGTCCTGCTGCTGGAGAAGTCCGCCTTCCCGCGCGAGAAGGTCTGCGGCGACGGCCTCACCCCGCGCGCCGTCAAGCAGCTGACCGACCTCGGCATCGACGTCTCCGAGGGCGCCGGCTGGCTGCACAACCGGGGCCTGCGGCTGATCTCCGGGCGCCGCTCGCTGGAGTTCGACTGGCCCGAGCTCTCCGCCTACCCCGGGTACGGGCTGGTCCGGCGCCGTGCCGACTTCGACGAACTGCTCGCCCGCAAGGCCGCCTCGGCCGGTGCCCGGCTGGTCGAACGCGTCACTGTGACGGGCCCGCTGCTGGACGAGCGGACCGGCCGGATCACCGGCGTCACCGCCAGGTCGGGGGAGGAGCGCCGGCCGGTCGCCTACCGGGCCCCGGTCGTGGTCGCCGCCGACGGCAACTCCACCCGGCTGTCGGTGGCGATGAAGCGCTACCGCCGTACCGACCGCGCGGTGGGCGTCGCGTACCGGACGTACTTCACCACCCCGCGCCACGACGACCGCTACCTGGAGGCCTGGCTCGACCTGCGCGACCCCGACGACCCGGCCCGGGGCCTGCTGCCCGGCTACGCCTGGGTGTTCGGCATGGGCGACGGCACCGCCAACGTCGGCCTCGGGGTCCTCGACACCGCCGGGACCGAGGTGGACTGGCGGGAACTGCTGCGCCGCTGGTGCGACGGCCTGTCCCCGGAGTACGGCTACACCCCCGACGGGGTCACCGAGCCGATCCGCGGCGCCGCCCTGCCGATGGGCCTCAATCGCCGGCCCCACTACGCCGACGGCCTGCTGCTGGTCGGCGACGCGGGCGGCACGGTCAGCCCGGGCACCGGCGAGGGCATCGCCTACGCGATGGAGTCCGGCCGGTTCGCCGCCGAGACCATCGTCCAGGCCCTCGCCCGCCGCACCGACCGCGGCCGCGAACTCGCCCTGCGCGCCTACCCGCAGGCGCTGCGCTCCGCGTACGCCGGCTACTTCGCGCTCGGCCGCCTGGCCGCCGACCTGCTGGGCCGCCCGAAGCTGCTCGGCGCGGCCGGGGCCGCCGGGCTCGGCCACCCGGCGCTGCTGAAGGTGGCGTTCCGGCTGATGGTCAATCTGACCGAGCCGAACTCCAAGGACGCCCTCGACCGGCTGCTCCACCTGCTCGGGCGGGTCGCCCCGGGGAAGTGACCCGGGGAGGCGACCCGAGCAGGTGACCCGGTGGCGCCGGACCGCCCATCCTCCTGGACGGGCGGCCCCGCTGTCCCGGGTTCGGCGGAATCAGCGCAGTCGAACGAGCAGTCGTACGGATCATATTGACGAATGATCAGAAGACCGATTGCCTGGTGTCGAACCAGCCACGGAGGGTGAGCACAACGGCCCCTCCGTGGCTCCCTTTTCGACCGCTGACCCGTTCGACGGAGACACCGTGCGCCTTCGCCTTCGCCTGCTCGTCGCGCCGCTCGCCGCGGCCGCCGCCCTCACCGCCGTGAGCACCCCCGCCGCCCTCGCGGCCCCGGCGGCCACCCCCTCCGACCAGTGCTCCGCCGCCTTCCGCCACGACGACGCCCGCCTCGGCCCCGCCGACCTCCCGACCACCGGCCCGGTCGGCCGCCAGCTCGCCGGCTACCAGCGCACCGGCGGCGCGAGCGACCAGACCTTCCTGGCCCAGTACTACGACCCGGCCGGCAACGGCGGCAAGGGCGGCTGGATCTACCCGCCGGCCGACGGCTACGTCACCCTGCCCGACGGCAGCCCGATCGAGTTCGAGCTCACGCTGTACCCGAACCAGAACATCGACCGCTACGGCAGCGAGTACGGCGCCTACCTCGCCCCCGAGGGCCTGCCCTACGCCAACCGCGCGCTCCCGCCGCAGAGCCTGGACAGCAACCCGCCGGCCGCCTGCAACTACCACGACTACAAGGTGGTCAAGGCCTTCACGGTGCACGCCGGCCCGATCGCGCCGTGGTTCAACCAGCCCGGCTGGGGCCTCCAGTACCAGCTCGACGGCGCCCTGCTGCCCGGCGGCCCGGCCAGGCCGAACGTGCTCTGGCTGGTCGAGAACGGCTACCTGGCCCGGATCTGACCCCGCTCCGGGCCCGCGGCCGCCCCGACCCGTACGGAGCGGCCGCGGGCCCGGGCCCCGGGAAATTCGCTGGCGGGCCCGGGGGTGCCGGGGATAGGAAGACGGGATGACCATCAGCGATCCCGCCACCGACCCGCGGGTCTTCCGCCCCGCCGTCATCGACCTCGGCGACGCCCTGTTGCGCCCGTTCGGGCACGGCCTCGACGTGCCCGGCGGCATCGTGCCCGCCCTGGCCGCCGCCGCGGCCGACCCGGCCGTCGCCCGCTGGACCCCGCTCGGCGGCTCCGGCCCGGTCGACGTCGAGGCCTACCTCGACCGCTGCGAGGCCCGCTGGGCCGACGGCACCGCGGCCCCCTTCGCCGTCGTCGACGCCGTCGACGGCCGCCTGTGCGGCAACGCCTACCTGGTGTGGACCAACCGGGACGACGGCGTCGTCATGGTCGGCTACTGGCTGCTCGCCGCCGCCCGCGGCCGGGGCCTGGCCACCCGGGCCGCCACCGCCGCCACCCGCTGGGCGGTGGAGCAGGCCGACGCCCGCCGCATCGAGCTCTACCACGCCGTCGGCAACGAGGACTCCTGCCGGGTCGCGGCGCGGGCCGGCTTCCCGTACGAGGGCACCCTGCGCGCCTCCTACACCTACGGCGGGGGCGTCTACACCGACGAGCACCTGCACGCCCGGCTGGCCTCCGACCCGTTCACGGACTGAGCACCACGCCCGCGGGCCCCGGCCGAGGCCCCGCCCGCGGGCCCCGGCCGACCTAGGCCCTCTCTTTCGGATCACGCCAGGCGGTCGCCGCCGGAGCACGCACCTCGCCGGCTTGTCGTCGGTCGCCGATGCTCCGCATGGACTCCCTCCTCCGCACCGCCGATGCACGCACTCCAACGACGCCCACTGGTCCGACGTGATCCGAAAGAGAGGGCCTAGCGGGCTCAGCCCCGGACGGTGCCGCCGTGGAGCCCGAACGCGGGGACGGCAGCCTCGGTGAAGCGCTCCTCCTGCATGGTGGTCAGCCTCTGGACCACCAGGACGGCGAGGACGGCGGCCACCACCGACAGCAGGTCGGAGGCGATCAGCCAGCCGACGGCCTGCTGGTAGCCGTCCGCGTACTGCGCCGAGGCCGAGGAGAGGTACTGGGAGCCGACCCGGCCGGTCACGTTGGAGGCCCAGAAGGCGGCCCACCAGAGGTTGAGCAGCGTCTGCGGGAGCTGCGGGCGCACGCCAGAGGCGTCCGGCCGGGCACCGGCCTGCCAGATGTCGCCCGCGATCTGGCGGGGGAACCAGAGCGCGACCACGGGGGTGAACCAGGCGCCGATCGCCCAGCCGCGCTTGAACCGGTGCCCGCGCGGGTCGAAGACCTCGGCGTTCACCCGGACCCGGTGGAACCAGGTGACGAACGTGACCGCGGACGCGGCCAGGGCCACCACCTGGAGGTAGCCGATGTTGTCGTAGAGCTGTGCCGTGTCCATCAGCGCGGATCCGTCGGTCTCGGCGCCGTTGGCGAGATCGCCGGCCTCCCCGTACAGGAGGAAGCCCGCACCGAGCGAGGCGAGGGTCGTGGCGGCACTCACGGCGAGCAGAACGGTGGCGACGGTGGCGCTCGATCTCGGCGAGCGGTACACGGCGGGCGAAGGCATCGGGGATCGGGCTCCAGGACTGGACCAATGTGACGGAGCGACACCCTAGGGCCAAACGATCACCCGCGGCCAGCCACTTTTCCGGACCGCCGGAAGGTTTCCCGGGGGTCCGGGCGCAGGCTGCGCGCGCGGCGGGGGAGCGACCTAACCTGGAAGGGAGCATTCGGTGCGTCGCCCGCGAACGGAAGCGGTGGTCATGACGGTGGTCTCGGCGGCTCTCTTCGGTACCGACTGGTGGCAGCCCACCCTGCCCGGCGGTGCCGAGTTGCTGCGCGAGTGCGCCACCCGGGGGTGGACGGTGGTGCTGACCGGCCCCGGTCCCGCCGGGGCTCCGGCGCTCACCGTGGCCGATCCCGGGGGCGATCCGGTGAGAGCCGCGCTCGACCTGGTGGACGGCAGGCCCTGGCACGCCGTGGCCGTCGCCGGGAGCGTGCGCGAGGTACGGGCCGTGCGGCGGGCCGGGGTGCCGTGCGTCGCCCTGACGGCCGGCCGGGACACCGGCCCGGAGCTGCGGGCGGCGGGCGCGGCCGAGGTCCACCGCGACGCCGCCGCCCTGCTGGGCGTCCTGGACGACAGCCTGCTCGCCCGCCCCCGGGCCTTCGGGCCCGTCGGCGCCGGAACAGGCGGTGCCCGCAACGGTTAGTGCCGGCCCGTACCGGGCAACCCGCCGGGTGCGAGCACGTCACCGGAAGTGTCGGAGGTGACCGAGATGGACGGACCCGCGTTGAGCGGATGGGAGCGGCGGCTCCTCGAGGAGATCGAGTCCGATCTGCGGCAGGACGCACGGCTCGACCGGAAGCTGAGCACGATGGGCGCCAAAGCGCCGAGCCGGGTCCGGCGCGTGCTCCGCGGGGTCGGGCGCAGGGTCACGGCGGGGGTGACGCTGACCGCCCTGGTGATGACGGCGATCTGCTTCGGCGTGGGCGCCCGGACACCGGCCACCGCCGTACTGGTCGCGCTCGGGGTGGTCTGGGCGGCGACGGTGGGGGCCGCGGTCGCCGCCTCCGAACTGCTGCGCCGCCGGCGCGAGGCCCGCAGCGGTGTCGCACCGGCGGACCCGACGGAGTTCCGGGAACGCCGGGAGCGCCGCGAGCGGCGCCCCTGGGACCGGCCGGAGGCGTGACGCCATGACCACCGACCTGTGGGAGTACCGCCCGGGCTCCCATCCCGCCGCCGACCTCACGCTGGTCGGGTACGAGGTGCACGCCACCGACGGCCCGGTCGGCCGGGTCGAACAGGACGCCGGGGACCACCTGCTGGTCGACGCCGAGCCCTGGGTGCCGGGCGCCCGGGTGCTCGTCGCGGCGGGACTGATCGCCCGGCTCGACCACCTCGACCGCGCCGTCCACCTCGACTGCCCGCGCGCCCGGCTCAGCACCGCTCCGCCCGTGGCCGTCGACCTGACCGCCCCGCACCCGGGCTGAGCGACCGCGCCATGGGCTGGCCGTCCACCACGCTCACCGGCCGGACGATCGCGTTCCTGGTCGCGCCGTACGGGGCCGAGCAGGTCGAACTGACCGACCCGTGGCAGGCGGTCGCCGAGTCCGGCGGCACCCCGCGGCTGCTGTCCACCGCCGAGGGGCGGGTCCGGACCGTCCGGCACCACGCCGAGGGCGACACCTTCGCCGTCGACGCCCTGGTCGCCGAGGCCGACCCGGCCGACTACGACGGGCTGGTCCTCCCCGGCGGCGTCGCCAACCCCGACCGGCTGCGCCTGGAGCGCCCGGCGGTCGACTTCGTGCACGCCTTCGGCGCCGCCGGCCGGCCGGTCGCGGCGATCTGCCACGCGGCCTGGACACTCATCGAGGCCGACGCCGTACGCGGCCGCACCCTCACCTCCTGGCCCAGCCTGCGCACCGACCTGGTCAACGCCGGCGCGCACTGGGTGGACGAGCCGGTGCACGTCTGCCACGACGGCCCCGGCCCGCTCGTCACCAGCCGCAGGCCCGCCGACCTGCCGCTGTTCGACGACGCCTTCGTCACGGAGTTCGCCCACGCGTCGGCGAAGCGCGGGACGTGAGCGCGGTCCGACGTCAGTCGCCCCGGAGGCGGACGAAGGTCGCGGTGGGCGGGCGGCCGGTGAGGGTGACCTCGGCGCGCAGGGGGGAGGTCAGGGGGTGGACCGGGCCGTGCTCGGGGTCGGTGCCGGGCGGGCCGAGCAGGGGGCGGACGACCTCGGCGACCTCGCCGGACTGGACCGGGGTGAGCCGCGGGGCGGTCAGGAACACCCGGCCGTCGTCGAGCCGCAGGACCAGCGCGTGCGGGTGGTCGGCCGGGCCGGTGACGGCGCCGACGGTGGCGTCCAGGGTGTCGCCGCGGCGGAACTTGACCCAGACCCGGCCCGCGCCGCGCGGCCGGTACGCGGCGCCGGCGGCCTTGCAGACCAGGCCCTCCACCCCGGTGTCGGCGAGCCGCTCCATCCACTCCAGCGCCTCCGCCCGGTCCGTCGTGGCCATCACCGGCCGGATCGGCGGCGGGACGTCGGCGAGGGCGGCGAGCAGCAGCCGACGGCGGTCGGTGAGCGGCAGCCCGCGGACGTCGCGGCCGGGCAGCGCCAGCAGGTCGAAGGCGATCAGCCCGAGTGCCACCTCGGGGGCGGCGGCGCGGGCCCGGCGGGTGCGCAGCAGCTCGCCGAAGGCGAACCGGCCGCCGCGCCAGGCGACCAGCTCGGCGTCCAGCACCAGCCCCTCCGGCAGCCGGGCGACGGCGGCGGCGATCGGCGGGAACTCGGCGGCGAGGTCGCGGCCGCTACGGGACTGGAGGTACGCGGGCCGCCCGCCCCGGGCGAAGGCGACGCAGCGGAAGCCGTCCAGCTTCAGTTCGTACTGCACGCCCCCGCCGCCCAGGCCGTCGGCGGGCGGGACGGCGGTCACGGCGGCCGGGCGCATCACCTCGACGGGCGGGTGCAGCACCTGGCGCACCGGCGGCGGCGCTCCGGCCGCCGAGGGCGCACCGGGCAGCGGCCGGGCCCGCTCCGGGTCCAGCAGCGGCGCGAGCAGGTCGCCGTGCGCGGCCAGCCGGCCGGGCACCTCGGCGAGCGTGAAGACCAGGTCCCGCTCCTCGGCGGCCCGTTCCAGTTCCGCCCAGGCCAGCGGGGTGGAGACGGTCGGCAGCGGCCGGGCCCGCAGGGTGTACGGCGCCGCGGTGGTCTTCTTGGCGTTGTTCTGCGACCAGTCGACCAGCACCCGCCCCCGGCGCCGGGCCTTGGCCATGGTGTGCACCACCAGCTCCGGGTGCTCGGCCTCCAGGGCGGCCGCCAGCGCCTTCGCGTACCCGGAGACCCGGGTGCTCGGCGTGGGCTCGATCGGGACCAGCAGGTGCAGGCCCTTGGAGCCGGAGGTCTTCACCCAGGCCGCCAGACCGTCCGCCGCGAGCCGCTCCCGCAGCAGCAGGGCGACCGTGCGGCAGGTGAGCACGTCGGCGCCCTCGCCGGGGTCGAGGTCCAGCACCAGCCGGTCGGCGAGGGCGGGTGCGGCCGCGTGCCACTGCGGGACGTGCAGCTCCAGGCAGCCCAGGTTGGCGACCGCCAGCAGCGCCGCGCCGTCCTCCAGCACCACCTGCCGCAGCTCGCCGGTGTTGCTCGGCACGTCGACCGTGCGCACCCAGCCCGGGGTGCCGGGCGGCGGGTTCTTGGCGACGAACACCTCCGCCTCGACACCGTCCGGGCAGCGCAGGAAGGAGACCGGGCGGTCGCGCAGGTGCGGGAGCAGGGCGGTGTGCACGGCGGCGTAGTAGCGCAGCACCTCGCCCTTGGGCGTGCCGGTGCGCGGGTAGTACACCTTGTCGAGGTGGGAGAGGGCGAGGGTGCGCCCGTCCACCGTCATCTGCGGCACGCTCCGCCTCCGATGCCTCCAGCGCCTCCGGTGTCCCAGGTGCCTCCGCTGTCTCCGGCGCCTCCGGTGGGGTGCCCCCGCAGCCAGTCTGCCCCCGTTCGGCGGCGGCCGCCCCGAGGGCTCCCGGGGTCTGCCCTCAGACTCCCGTCGTCCGCCCGGCGGGCGGTCGGGGCGCGCCCGGGTAGGTGCCGAAGTACCAGCGGTTGCCCTCCGGGTCGGCGGCGGCGAAGTCCCGTGAGCCGTAGTCGGTTTCGTACAGCCCGGTGGTGATCCGGGCCCCGGCGGCCACCGCACGGGCGTGCACGGCGTCCGGATCGGCGGTGACCACGTACGCGGTGAAGCCGCCCGGCCGGCCCGGCCAGGGCTCGGCGCCCTCGGGCGTCCCGCGCTCGGAGCCGAGCATCACGCCGCCGCCCTCGGGCCAGGCGAGTTCGGCGTGCGCGACGACGTCGCCCTCGCCGTAGGTGACGACCTCCTGGAAGCCGAAGGCCTCGACCAGGAAGCGGATCAGGGCCCGGGCGTCGGTGGCGCGCAGGCTGGGCCAGACCTGCGGGGCGGGGGCCTCGGTGGCGTCCATGGCTCACTCACTCCTCGGGAAGCGTGGGTCGTCGTGCCGGTCGTTCCGCCTCCCACTCTGCGGCCGTACCCGGCGCCCCGCCTCGGACGTTTCGGAACCGGTCTCCCCGGCCCGGGGTCGCGGGCGGGGGCGGGGTTGCTTATGGTGAGGGCGCGGTCACACCCGTTCCGCTCCGACGGCGGGAGCCCGGGAGCGCCGCCGGGGGGATGCGGGGGGACCAGTGGGGGGAACCACCGACGAAGGAGTCCCCGTGACCACCACTGCCCGAGACATCATGCACACCGGCGCCCAGTGCGTCGGTGCCCACCAGACACTGGCCGAGGCCGCGCGGATGATGCGCGACAAGAACGTGGGCGCGCTGCCGATCTGCGGCGACGACCAGAAGCTGAAGGGCATCATCACCGACCGCGACATCGTGCTGCGATGTATCGCGGAGGGCAAGGACCCGGCCACCATGACGGCCATGGAGCTCTCCGGCCACCTGCACTGCGTGCGCGCCGAGGACAGCATGGAGGCGGTGCTGCGCAAGATGGAGCAGCACCAGATCCGGCGCATCCCGGTGATCGACGGGGACCGGCTGGTCGGCATGATCAGCGAGGCCGACCTGGCGATGGGGCACCGCGACGGCCAGCGGCTGACCGACCAGCAGATCATCGAGTTCATGGACAGCGTCTACATGAAGCAGTGACCGGCTGACACCCCGCGTGCCCCGTGCCTGCCCGCCCCCGTGACCGGCCGGTCCCCCGTACCGGCCGGGCCCTTCGAGCGTGCCGTGCGGGGCACCGGTTCGTCTTGTACAAATGCGCACCGTCGGCGGCCGCGCACTTTCGGAGACCACGCGCCGTGCGCAGGCGTGCGCCTCAGCCTCCGGCATCCAGGAGGGTGCTGGTCACCCGCCCGGTGACCCGGTCGGTGACCCGGCCGGCGGGCTCGGGCAGGGCGGCGGCGGTGCGCCGGGACGCCAGGAACGCGCTCGGCGAGCGGCCGACCATGGCGCGGAAGGTCCGGTCGAGGTGGGACTGGTCGTAGTAGCCGCAGAGCGTGGCCAGGTCGGCGCCGGTGGTTCGCGCCCCGGCGATCCGCTCCTCGTGGGCGGTCAGGACGTGGAGGGTGTGCTGGAGCCGGAGGATGCCGGCCGCCTGCTTGGGGGCCAGCCCGAGGTGCTCGCGGAAGCGCAGCTCCAGCCTGCGGCGGCTCCAGCCGGTGCCCTCGACCAGGGCGCCGATCGGCACCAGCCCGTGGGTGTGCCGCAGCTGCCGCCAGACCCAGTGCACGGACGGGTCCCAGTCCGGCCCGTACGCGAACAGCGCACCGAAGTAGCCGTCCAGCATGGCGAACCGGGCCGGCCAGCTCGGGGCGTGGGCCAGCCGGTCGGTCAGCGCCCGCAGCCGCGGGCCCAGCACGTCCCCGGCCTCGGCCCAGTGCCCGCCGAGCTCGCCGGCCAGCGGACCGAACGCCCGGAAGGCGCCCTGCGGAGTGAGCGAGACGGCCAAACCGTGCAGCACGCCCGCGTGTTCGGCGATCGTCGCGGTGCGGCGCAGCCCGGCCGCGACCGAGCCGAAGGCGGTGGCGGGCTCGGGGGAGACGGCGTCGGTGAGGCTCATCGTGCCTTCGAAGGCGAGGGCCACGGTGACCACGTCCGTCGGCACCTCCAGCCGCCGGAGCGGCCGGCGCAGGGCCAGCCGGTAGCCGCGGTAGCCGAGGACGTACGGGCGCAGCGGCGCGGCGGGGGTGCCGAGGACCGTCCCGGGCGCGGTGGTGGGGAGGGTGCTCCGGGTCATCGCAACTCCCGTGCTCGGCCTGGCGGGTGACAGGTACCCGAACCATCGTAGGCGCCGTCGGGCGGCCTTTGGAGGGCGCGGACGGCGGTCGGTCGGCTTCGGGCGGCCCGGGCCGCGCGAGCGGCCGTCTCAGGGGCCGGAACCTTCTTTCCCACCAGTCGGGATGCGGGCACACTTGCGCCCATGGGAAAGCAGTACGAACGCATCGACGGCCGGCTGCGCGGTTTCATCGAGCGCCAGCCGGTCTACTTCGTCGCCACCGCCCCGCTGGCCGCCGACGGGCACGTCAACCTCTCGCCCAAGGGCCGCGCCGGGACGCTCGTGGTGATCGACGAACTCACCCTCGCCTATCTGGACTTCGGCGGCTCACAGGCCGAGACCGTCGCCCACCTGCGGGAGAACGGCCGGATCACCCTGATGTGGTGCGCCTTCGAGGGCCCGCCGACCGTGGTGCGGGTGCACGGGCGCGGCGAGCCGGTCTTCCGGGACGACCCGCGGTTCGCCGGACTGCTGCGCCACTTCGACCCGGCCGCGGACGGCTCCGGTCTGCGGGCGATCGTGCTGGTCGAGGCCGAGCGGGTCAGCGACTCCTGCGGGTACGCGGTGCCGTTCATGGACTACCGCGCCGACCGCGACCTGCACGCCCAGTACTTCGACCGCAAGGACGAGGAGGAGTTCGGCGCCTACTGCGAGCGCAAGCCGTTGGTCGGCACCAGCATCGACGGCCTGCCGGCCGTCCCGCTGCCGCTCCCGCCCCGGCCGTCCTGACCGGCACGGCTGCCCCGATCCTGCGGGCCCCGATCCCGCGGGCCCCGGGCACGACGAGGCCCCGGGCACGACGAGGCCGCCGCACCCCGGGGCGGGGTGCGGCGGCCTCGTGGCGTGCGGTCCTACTTGGTCAGACCGGCCTTGGCGGAGCAGACCGGCCAGGCGCCGGGGCCCTGGGCGGCGAGCACCTTCTCGCCGACGGCGATCTGCTGCGCCTTGGTGGCCTGGTGGGCCTGCGGGGCGTAGGCGGTGCCACCGAAGGCGGCCCAGGTGCTGGAGGTGAACTGCAGGCCGCCGTAGAAGCCGTTGCCGGAGTTGACGGCCCAGTTGCCGGTCGCCTCACAGGCGGCGACCTTGTCCCAGACCGTGGCCGGCGCGGCGGAGGCGCTGGTGGCCGCGACGAGGCCGGCCGCGGGCAGGGCGGTGAGCGCCCCGGCCATCAGAGCCATCCGGACGCGGTTGCGGCGCTTCGGGGTGGCGGTGGTGGCGGCAGCGGCGGTCTCGTTGCGGAAGGTCATGGAGTTCCTTTCGGAGGGTTCGCGAGCGCGCGGAACCAGACCCTCGGAAGGCCGTCGGTTTCGGGGACACGTCACTCGCGTGGTTCTGCACCGTCCTGCCCGGGGGCGGTTGGCCCGGCCGGAGCGGATCGCTCGGTGCAACGGGTTCGAAGTTACGGGGGTGGTCGTGGCGGTTTCAAGGATTCGAAGGTTTAGCCATGTCAGAGGGCTGTTACCGGGCGTAAGGATCAAGGAATTGTAGTGATTTCGCCCGATTTGCCCCTATTTCCAAGATCAAATAGGCCGGGGAAGTGGCCCGCACCACTCCGAACCCCCCACGGAACCGCTGTGAGGCCGCGCACACGGTCGACAGCGCGTGACGGTCGGCCAGCCGCCGGTGCCGGATTCGGGGCCCCGACCACCGCCCCGGGTGGCCCGGGCCACAGCCCTCACCCGGAGAGCCCGCCGCCGTCACTCCCGGTGGCGGGCATAGCCTCATTTCCATGAGCAACGAGAGCGATGCAGCGGACACGGCGGACGCGGGAGAGGCGGCCGCCGGTACGGGTGGGGCGGCGGACGCCGGCGCGCGGGGGGCCGCCGCGGCCGGGGCGCCGACCGGCCCCCCGGGGCACGAGGCCGCGGCCGCACCCGCCGGCTTCGAGCTGGGCACCGACGGTCCCGGCGTGATCCTGGCCGGCCTGGACGGCTCCGACTCCTCCTGGCGAGCCACCGCCTACGCCGCCGGACTGGCCCGCCGGCAGGGCGCCGTCCTCGCGGTGGCGTACATCCAGCCGATCCTCGGCGCCGCGACCGCCCTGGCCGGGGCCGCGGTGGAGGAGACCACCCAGGAGATCGCCGAGGAACTGCTGGCCGCGCTGCGCGAGGCCGAGCACCGGGTGCGCGAGGTGTGGAAGGTGGAGTGGCGCTTCCTGACCATGCGCGGCGACCCGTACGGCGGCCTCGCCAAGCTCGCGGACGAACTGCGCGCCGACGCCGTGGTGGTCGGCGTCTCCGAGCAGGCGGGGCACAAGGTGATCGGCTCGGTGGCCGTCCGGCTGGTCAAGGCCGGCCGCTGGCCGGTCACCGTCGTGCCGTAGGGTCTGTCGCCGCCCCGCAGGCGGGGGTTTGACGACAGACCCTCGGGGCGATCGCCCCGGCCCGCGGCCGGGCAGCCGCCCGAGGAGGGCCGGGGTGGCGGCCGGTAGGGTGCGTGACCATGACGGACACGCGGGGCACGTACCCCTCCGAGCCCGCCCACTCGACCGGCAACGACCTGCACCTCGACCTCCCCGCCACCGGGGGGCGGCGCGCCGCGCTGATGGCGGCGCTGCGTGAGGCGATCCGCAGCGGCAGACTGGCACCCGGCACCCGGCTGCCGCCCTACCGCGCCCTCGCCACCGACCTCGGCCTGGCCCGCAACACCGCCGCCGAGGCCTACGCCGAACTCGTGGCCGAGGGCTGGCTGACCGCCCGCCAGGGCTCCGGGACCACCGTGGCCGAACGCGCCGAACCCGTCCCGCGCACCAGAGCCCGCCGGCCCGTCCGCCGCCCCGGCCCCACCCACGACCTGCGGCAGGGACAGCCCGACGCCGCCTCCTTTCCGCGCACCGCCTGGCTCGCCGCCGCCCGCCGGGCCCTCACCGGCGCCCCCAACGAGGCCTTCGGGCCCGGCGATCCCCAAGGTCGGCGCGAGCTGCGCACCGTCCTCGCCGACTACCTCGCCCGCGCCCGGGGGGTGCGCACCGACCCCGACCGGATCGTGGTCTGCTCCGGCTTCGCCCACGCGCTGCGGCTGCTCTTCGACGGCGCCGCACCCGTCCTGCCGCCCGCCGAGCACGGCCCGCTGGCCGTCGAGGCGTACGGGCTGGGCTTCCATCGCGGGCTGCTGGCCGCCGCGGGCGTTGCCACCGTTCCGTTGTCGATCGACGAACTGGGCGCCCGGACGGGTGAGTTGGCCCGGTATCCGGAGATCCGGACGGCCCTGCTCACCCCCGCCCACCAGTTCCCGACCGGCGGCCCGCTGCACCCGGGCCGCCGCGCGGCCGTGGTCGACTGGGCGCGCGGGCACGGCGGGCTGCTCCTGGAGGACGACTACGACGGGGAGTTCCGGTACGACCGCCAGCCGGTCGGCGCCCTTCAGGGGCTCGATCCCGAACGGGTGGTCTACCTCGGCAGTGCCAGCAAGAGCCTGACCCCCGCGCTGCGGCTCGGCTGGATGGTGCTGCCCGACCACCTGGTGGACCGGGTGCTCGCCGCCAAGGGTGAACGCGAGGGCTGGGCCAGCGCCCTGGACCAGCTCACCCTCGCCGATTTCATCGACTCCGGCGGCTACGACCGGCACGTGCGCCGGATGCGCCGCCGCTACCGGGACCGCCGCGACCAGCTGGTGGCCGCACTGGCCGCCCGCGCTCCGCACATCGAGGTCTCCGGCATAGCGGCCGGCCTGCACGCGGTGCTGCGGCTGGAGCCGGGCACCGAGCGCTCGGTGCTCAAGGCCGCCGCCTACCGGGGCCTGGCCGTCGAGGGGCTCGCCGACTACCGCCACCCGGCGATCGGCGAGGAGGCGATGCCCGCCGTCGACGGACTGGTGGTCGGCTACGCCACGCCGCCGGACCACGCCTACCCGGCGGCGCTCGGCGCGCTCTGCGACATCCTGCCGCCCTGCGGGTGACGGGGCGGGGGAGGGGCGGCGAAGCATAGGGCCCCGGGCACACCCGTGGGGGCGGAACGCGGGCGGCAGGTGCGCGGTGTCCGTCCGCCGCTCCTGCGTCGGTACGGACCGGGGCCGAGGAACGCAACCCCGGCGGAGGCGAGGCCTACGCTCCTTGGTCATGCGCAGAACACATCCGAGTCGCGCCGCGCTCGCCGCGTGTCCGGCCCTCGTCGTCGGTCTGCTCCTCGCCGCCGCCCCCGTCGCCCGGGCCGACACCCAGCTGCCCCTCACGGCCGTCTCCGACAAGCAGACGACCGTCCGGGGCGGCGAGTTCACGCTCTCCCTGACGCTCACCAACCCGTACGACACCCCGATCCAGTTCGTCTACCAGAGTGTCCAGGAGACCTACGCCACCAGTCTGGAGAACGGGCTCAAGTTCACCGCGACCGCCTGCGGCACCCAGACCAACGGGTGCAGCGACAACGTCCACGGTGGCATCGCCCGCTACAGCGTTCCGCTCGCCCCGGGCGCCAGCAGCGCCTTCACGGTGACGTACGCCGTCGCCCCGGATTCGGCCTGCGGCCCGAACACCCGGATCGACTTCTACTCCTACCTGTACTACGAGTACAACGGCGGAGAGACCAACAACTCGGGGATCATCGGCATCCCCGGTACCCAGGTCGCCTGCGCCTGACCCGGCGGGACCGTCGGCGTCATCGGCAGCCCGTCGCGGGCGCCCGGGCCTCCCCGGTGCGGACCCCGCCCTTCGCGCCCCCCGTTCACCCGTCAGGTGCCGGCTTCCCCCGTGCCGGCACCTGACGGGCCCTTCGCGTTTCCGGAGACGTCCACGTCCCCGGGACCGTCGCGTTGCCGGGGTGGTTCGCGCGCTCCGCGCCGACGCCGGGACGGTGCGCCGGGTTGACGTCCGGCGGTGGCCTCCGGGCCGTTCGGCAGGGCCCGGGCCGGGGCTGGAAAGCCGTTGGCAGCACGGGGATCGCAGGGGCGAACGGATGTTCCCGGAGTTTATGTGACTGTGGGGGCGGACCGGGTGAGATTCACCCTATCGGGGGGTAGTGGGCCTCCGTGCGGGCCCGGTCGGGTCCTGGTGATCTAGGGTTCCGGATGGGCCGCCCGGAGACGGCGGCCGCCTTTCGCGTGAAACACCAACGCCCCCACCAGTAAGCGGATCTGATGATCCGTCATGGCATGCGCCAGGACGGGCCGGTATGCCCCTGGACGCGTGACCCGATCACAGGAATGGAGATCCCTGCCGATGACCGTGGACACGAGCCCGGAGGCAGTGCAGGCCAAGCAGCAGAGCCTCGCGACAGCCGCTGCCCGGAACCTTGCCACCACGACCAAGTCCGCACCGCAGATGCAGGAGATCACCTCCCGCTGGCTGCTCAAGGTGCTTCCCTGGGTCCAGGCGGCCGGTGGCGCCTACCGCGTCAACCGCCGGCTCACCTACGCCGTCGGCAACGGGGTGGTGGAGTTCATCAAGACCGGCTCCCAGGTCCGGGTGATCCCGGCGGAGCTGGGCGAGCTGGCGCTGCTGCGCGGCTACGAGGACGAGGACGTCCTCACCGCCCTGGCCGACCGCTGCCAGCAGCGGGACTTCGGCCCCGGCGAGGTGCTCGCCACCCAGGGGGACGCTGCCGACAAGATCTTCCTGATCGCGCACGGCAAGGTCAACAAGATCGGCACCGGCAAGTACGGCGACGACACCGTGGTCGGCGTGGCCGGCGACGGCGACCGCTTCGGCGAGGACGGGCTGCTGAACCCGGACGCCACCTGGGAGTTCACCGCCAAGACCGCCACCGCCGGTGTCGCCCTGACGCTGACCCGGGCGGACTTCGCCGCCATCCGGGACAACGCGCCCAGCCTCCAGGAGCACCTCCAGGCCTTCCTGGCCCTGCCGCTCCAGGCGCAGAACGAGCGCGGCGAGGCCGAGATCGCCATGTCGGCCGGCCACCGCGGCGAGTTCGAGCTGCCCGGCGCCTTCGTGGACTACGAGCTCAAGCCCCGTGAGTACGAGCTGAGCGTCGCGCAGACCGTCCTGAAGGTCCACACCCGCGTCGCGGACCTGTACAACCAGCCGATGAACCAGACCGAGCACCAGCTGCGGCTGACGATCGAGGCCCTGCGCGAGCGCCAGGAGCACGAGATCGTCAACAACCCGGAGTTCGGCCTGCTCAACAACGCCGACTTCGACCAGCGGATCCAGACCCACTCCGGCCCGCCCACCCCGGACGACCTGGACGAGCTGCTCAACCGTCGCCGTGACCCCGACTACCTGCTCGCCCACCCGCGGACCATCGCCGCGATCGGCCGGGAGTTCAACGCCCGTGGGCTGTACCCCACCCATGTCGACCTCGGCGGGCAGCAGGTGCCGGCCTGGCGCGGGGTGCCGATCCTGCCGTGCAACAAGATCCCGGTCACCAAGGAGAACACCAGCTCGATCCTGGTGATCCGTACCGGTGAGGACAACCAGGGCGTCATCGGCCTGCACCAGACCGGCATCCCGGACGAGTACCAGCCGTCGCTGTCGGTCCGCTTCATGGGCATCGACGAGAAGGCGATCATCTCGTACCTGGTCAGCGCCTACTACTCGACCGCCATCCTGGTGCCGGACGCGGTCGGCGTGCTGGAGAACGTGGAGATCGCGCACCGCCGCAGCTGAGCGCACGGAACAGCTTGCGCGGGCCGTAACCGGCCGACTCGAAGATCGTTTGACCTGATGACGGACGGCCCGCCCCCCGAAGGCGGGCCGTCCGCCTGACCATGTCTGATCACTTCTGGTCGTACCCGATGGAATGTCCGTCAGGAATACGACCGTATCTGATCTTTCTCCCCGTCTTGACCGTTCCGCCCATTCCCCTGAGGTCGGTCGGCCCGAGCCGTTCCGTCCTCCCCGGACGACCCGAGAGGTGTGTGGAGCCCATGCCCCAGCGTCGGCAGATCCGCCGGATACCGCCCGGCGGCGGTGGGGGCGCGGCGCCCGGGCGACGGGTGCGGCTGATCGGCGCGGCGGCCTGCGTGGTCGCGGTCTGCGCGCTGGTCGGCGGAGCGACCGCCTCCGGCGCGGGGCAGTCCGGCCGGCCCCCGCGCGGTCCGGCGGTGGACGTCTGCGTGTGCGACGAGACCGACGTGTCACTGTCGGTACGGCCGGGCGGGCAGGTGACCGTCGGCGTGGACGTGGACGTGGACGTCCAGGTCGGCGTCGCGCCGGGCGCCGGTGGTCCGGGGCACCACGGGCCCAGGCCGCCGCACGGGCACCACCCCTGCCACCCGCCCAAACCCAGCCCCAAGCCCACCTCGAAGCCCAGCCCGAAGCCGACTTCGAAGCCCACCGCGCCGCCCTTCTTCCTGCCGCCCACGACCGCGCTTCCCACCCCCTCGATGCCCTTCCCGTCGACGCCCTTCTCCTCGCCCCCGCGCCCGACGGGGTTGCGCAGCGAGCCCGGGCGGCCGGTCGAGGGGCAGGCCGGGCCCGGGCAGGTCGGGCCGGGGCACGGCGGTGACGACCACGACGACGACTGGTGGGGGGACGACTGGTCCGACGACGACTGGTGGGGGGACGATTGGTGGGGGGACCACGGCTGGCGCCACCACCATCACCACCCGCATCCCTGCCCCAGCCCGACGCCCACCCCCACGCCGACGCGTACGCCGACCCCGACAGCCACGCTGACGCGTACGCCGACGCCCACGCTCACCCCCACGCCCACACCGACGCGTACGCCGACCCCGACTCCCACGCTGACCCCGACGCCGTCGCCGACACCCACCCCGACGCCGTCGCCCACTCCGACGCCGTCGCCGAGCCCCACGCCGACTCCGAGCCCCACGCCGACGCCGTCGCCGTCGCCGTCGCCGAGCCCCAGCCCGTCGCCGAGCCCCAGCCCGACTCCCAGCCCGAGTGCGACTCCGAGCCCGAGTCCATCGCCGAGTCCGAGCCCGAGCCCGAGTTCGACGCCCAGCCCGAGTCCGGCCCCCACGCCGTCACCGACCGTGCCCACGCCGACCCCGTCGTCGCCCGGTCCGACTCCGGCCCCCACCCCGGCACCCGCGTCACCCGCGCCCCCGGCGTCGCCGGCCCCCGCACCGCCGTCGGTCCCCGCGCCGCCGCCCGCTCCGGCGCCGGCTCCGCCCGCCCCCGTGCCCGCTGTGCCCGTTCCGGCCCCCGTGGCCCCCGTGTCGGCGGCCCCGAGCCCGGCCGCGCCCAGCCCCGCGGCCTCGCCGAGCGCGGTGCGTCCGAGCCCGCTGTGGCCGACCCCGTCGGCGCGACCGGTGTTCCACGCCCCGGCGACGAAGCCCGCGCCCATGGTCCGGCGCCACCAGGGCATCTCGATGACCACCACGATGCTGATGATCATGGTCCCCGCCGTGATCGCGGCGGCTGCCCTGCGGCCGGGTCGCGGTGGCCGCGGACGCGGTGGCCGCTCGGGTCCGTCCTGACCGTCTCCCGGCGGTCCGCCGACCGGCTCCCGGCCGGTGGCGGCCCCGCCCCTGCTGCCCCGCCCCGGGCCCGGTCGGCCCGGGGCCGTCCCCCTGAACCTTTTCCTGTCCGTCACAAGCCAAGCCAGAGAAGGGAGTTCCCATGTCCGAGTGGGTGGCGTTGATCATCGCCATGGCGTCGGCCTGCGCCGTCGTCGTGGCGGTGGTGGTGCTCAGGCAGCGCCGACCGATCGAGGAGAGCACCGACGAGACCCCGGACGTCATCGAGTACATCACGATGATGATCGGGGTGGTCTACGCGATCGTCCTCGGTCTCGCCATCGCGGGTGTCTGGGAGGCGCGCGGCGCCGCACAGGACGACCTGTTCCGCGAGGCGCAGTCGCTGCGCGAGGTGAGCGACCGCGCGGTGATCTACCCGGTGGAGTTCCGGGACCAGGTCCGGGCCGACGTGGACGCCTACGTCTCGTACGTCGTGAACACCGAGTGGGACTACATGAAGGAGAACGGGGCGATCACCGAGAAGGGCGACCAGCTGCTCCAGAAGCTCCAGAACGACGTGGCCACCCGGGCGCCCGCCTCCGACCTGGAGTCGCAGTCCTACCAGCCGATCATGGACCGGGTCAGCGAGGCTTCGGAGGCCCGCAATTCGCGCGGGCAGAACGCCGGGCCGACGATGCCCGGGGTGGTCTGGCTCGGTCTGATCGGCGGTGCGGTGGTCACCGTCGGCATGCTGTTCGCGCTGCAGATCCGGCGCACGCCGCGGGAGTTGACCCTGGCGCTCTGCTTCAGCGTGCTGATCGCCTTCCTGCTGTTCATGATCTGGGACTTCGACAATCCGTTCTCCCGGAGCGTGTCGGTGACCACCCAGCCGTTCGAGGACCTCTTCCCCTCGCTCAACCTCGGCGGCTGAGCAGGCGGAATCCGCTCGGTGCCGGCTCGGTGTCGGCTCGGCCTCCGCCGGGATCCGGCCAGGTGATCTTCGGATAATCTGGCCCGGATCGTCGGGGGCCGGCCCCGGCGGAAGGAACAAGGGGATTCTCAGCAGTGTCCGACCCGATGCCGGATCTCGGTGCCCACTACCCGCCGGCCCGCCCGGAGCGCGCCTGGTTGTGGCTGCCCACCTCGGAACGGCTCCGGCGGAAGAAGCAGCGCCGGATGTGGGAGGAGTACCGGAAGCGCTACCGCCCGGACGACGAGGCCAAGGCCCGGCGGCGCAAGCACCTCCGGGACGAGGGTGCAGACTGCTGCCTCGACGGCTGCTGCGAGTTCGCCGATCCCTGCCTGATCGCCCTGATCCCGGTGATGATGGTCTCCGGCGTCCGGTTCGCCCTCACCGGCGCGCGCGGACGCCGGACGGCCGACCCGTCGGCCCCCGCCCCGCGCGGGTTCGCGGCCGGAGTGCTGTACGGCGCGGTGCGGCACTACCGCACCGAGGTCAGCCCCCGGCGTCCGGCCTGCTGCCCGTACACGCCGTCCTGCTCGACCTACGCGGTGCAGGCGCTGCACCGGCACGGCGCGCTGCGCGGGGCCCGGCTGACGGCGGGACGGCTGCTGCGCTGCCGCCCGGGCGCCGGCGGAACGGACCCGGTGCCGCCGCGCTGAGCCGCGCCGGCTCCCGGGCGGTCGGGGCGCGGAGGCACGGACGGCCCGCGCGGAGTTTCCGCGCGGGCCGCCGCTCATGCGCTCATGCACTCATGCACTTTTGGCCGACGGAGCGTCAGCGCAGGCTGCTGTCCATCGAGTTGAGCATCGTGCCGGAGGCGTCGTCGTTCTCCAGGGAGAAGGCGAACAGCCCGCCCAGGCCCTTGCTCTTGGCGTAGGCCCCGCGCGCCTGGACGGCCTGCGGAGTGTCGCCGGTCCAGAAGTTGGTGCCGTCGTAGACCCAGCTGCTCTCGGTGACCGGGTCCCAGTGGGTCTGCGCCGCGGTCGGGTTGAGCTCCTTCCAGGCGGCCAGGCCGGCCTCCTGGCTCAGCGGCTTCTTCGCCGTCGGACCGGTCGCGCTCTGGTACAGGCCGTAGTTGGAGCCGGCCGGGACGCCGGTCCAGCCGCGCCAGTAGAACGGGATGCCCAGCACGATCTTGTTCGCCGGGAAGCCGCCGGGGATGCCGTACTCGGGCAGGCCGGTGGTGTACGCGGCGATCGTGGTGTCCACGTTGTACTTGCGGGTGCCCGGGGTGATCGGCGTGGTCGGGTCGGCCGGGCTGTCGTGCAGCGGGTCCTGGTGGTTGGTCGGGCCGGTGGCGTCCCACGCGCCGTGCATGTCGTAGGACATCACGTCGGCGTAGTCCAGGTAGGCGCCGATCTTGTCGGTCTCCAGCTGGGCGACCTTGTCCTGGCCGCTGGGCAGCGCGGCGGTCAGCAGGTACCGCTTGCCCTGGGCGGCGCCGAGGGTGTCCAGCTGGGTGCGGAACTCCTTGAGCAGCAGGGTGTAGTTCTGCTTGTCGGCCGCGGAGTAGTGGTTGCCGGTGTGGCCGCCGGCCGAGCCCGGGTACTCCCAGTCGAGGTCGACGCCGTCGAAGAGGCCCGCCGCCGAGGCCGGGCCGCCGGAGGCGTCACCGGCCACGCCGGTCGGCAGGTTCCCCTTGAGGAACATGTCGACGCAGGAGGAGACGAAGGCCTTGCGGGAGGAGTCGGTGGCCGCCGCGTCGGAGAAGTACTTGGAGTACGTCCAGCCGCCGATCGAGATGGTGAAGCGCAGGTTCGGGTACTTGGCCTTCAGCTGCCGGAGCTGGTTGAAGTTGCCCTTGAGCGGCTGCTCCCAGGTGTCGCTGCTGCCGTCCACACTGGTGCCGGCGCCGTAGTCGGCCTGGTAGTCGGCGTAGGCGTCGCCCGCGCCGTCACCGGCGTTCGGGTTGGACTCGTTGGCCGAGTCGGAGGCCTTCACCGCCTGGAAGCAGGTGAACTTCGTGGGGTCGATGTTGGCGAACGCGTAGTGGACGACGTCCAGCTTGGCCGCCGCGCCACTGGTGTCGACGTTCTTCGCGTTGTACGCGTTCTCGTAGACGCCCCACTGGTCGAAGTAGGCCGAGCGGACCGGCTGCTGGGCCGGGGCGGCCGCGGTCGTGGTGCTCACGGGGGCGGACTGGGCGGAGGCGTGGCTGCCGGAGTAGCCCTGGACGCTGAAGGTGTAGCTCTTGCCCGGCAGCAGCGAGCTGACCGCGACGGAGGTGCCCATCGAGGTGGCGACGAGCTGGCCGTTGGACCACACCTTGTAGGCGACGGCGCCGTCACCGCTGGTGAGGGTGGAGGGCTGCCAGGTGAGCACCACCGCGTTGGACGTCGTCCTGGTGACCGCGAAGCCGGTCGGGGTGGTGACCTTGCCGTCCCCGGCCGGGCCGCTCGCGGTGGCCGTCGGGGTCGGGGTGGTGGTCGTGGGGGTGCCGGTCGGGCTGTTGGTCGCCGTCGGGCTGCCGGTGGCGGTCGGGCTGCCGGTCGCCGTGGGGCTCGCGGTCGCGGTCGGGCTGGCCGTGGCGGTCGGACTGGCGGTGGCCGTGGGGCTGGCGGTCGCGGTGGGCCCGGCCGGGCCGGTCAGAGTGAGGTCGTCCGCGTAGTACGTGCCGGTGCCGTACCAGCCGTGGGTGAAGACCGCGACGGAGGTCGTGGTGGCACCGGTGGTGAAGGTGGTGCTCAGCTGGTTCCAGCCGGTCCCGCCCGGCGTCCAGGCCGAGGAGTTGACGCCGGTGCCGGTGGCGCCCAGGTAGACGTAGCTGCCCTGGACCCAGCCGGCCAGGGTGTACGTGGTGTTCGGCTGGACGGCGACGGTCTGCTGGCACTGCGCGGTGTCGGCGGCCGAGGCGGCGCCGCTGAGCGCGCGGCTCCCGCCGTGCACCGGGGTGGTGACGACGGACCCGTTGGAGCAGGTCCAGCCGGCCAGGGTGCCGGTCTCGAAGTCGCCGTTGGCCAGCAGGTTGACCGGGGCGGCCGAGGCGGAGCCGAAGGTCAGGGCGATGGCGGCGCCGCTGGTGGTCAGGGTGGCGGCCAGGGCCAGCGCGGTGGCCCGTCTGCGCTGGGCGGCCCGGCGGTCGGCACGCTCCCCGGCGGGGTTGGCGGGCCGTGCGGGCATGACGCGATCGTGCATGCGGTGGGTCCTCCGGATGTGTGGGGGTTCCGGCGGTGCGGTGGCCCGGACGGGCCGAGGGGAGCCGGCCCGGGCGCGGTGGGGGCGCGCGGGCTGGTGACACGTGCTGACGAGCGGTGCGCGGACACGACGGGCGGCCGGCCCGTGCACGTCACGACTGAACAGATTGGACTGGACCAATATTCGCCGTCAAGGGTGTCCGCCCGCTGGACCGCCTCCGGCCCCGGCGGCGGCGGCCCCGGACAGCGGCGGTGGCGGCTCCGGACAGCGGCGGCCGGGGTGGCGCGGGCCCGGTAGGTTGGCCGGTACGAGCAGGCCCGTCGAACGCAGGAGGCGCGATGGACAGCCAGGACTGGGACGACCGCTACGCCGCGAGCGAGCTGGTGTGGGGCGCGGCGCCCAACCAGTGGGTGGTCCGTGAACTGACCGGCCGCACCCCCGGCCACGCCCTCGACCTCGCCGCCGGAGAGGGCCGCAACGCCATCTGGCTGGCCGCCCAGGGCTGGGAGGTCACCGGACTGGACTTCTCCGCCGTCGCCCTGGAGCGCGCCGAACGGCTCACCGCCGACCTGCCCGACGAGGTCGCCGACCGGCTCACCTGGCGCCACGGCGACGCCCGTGCCTTCGATGCCCCCGCTGCCGGCTACGACCTCGTCCTGGTCGCCTACCTCCAGATCCCGGCCTCGGGCCGCCGGGCCGCGCTGCGCCGCGCCGCCGACGCGCTCGCCCCCGGCGGCACCCTGCTCGTCATCGGGCACGACCTGAGCAACCTCACCGAGGGCGTCGGCGGCCCGCAGGACCCGGCCGTGCTCTTCACCCCCGAGGACGTCCTGGCCGACCTCGCCGACCGCGGGCTGCGCCCCGTCCGGGCCGAGCGGGTGCACCGCACGGTCGGCGGCGAGCCCGGGCACAAGGGCGGTGGGGCCGGCGCGGGCGGACGGGTCGCGGTGGACGCGCTGGTGCGGCTGGAGCGCGGCGCCGGGTGACGCCCGGCCGCGGGCCCGGGGGAGGCCGGCGGCACCTGCCGTCCGGCGGAGCCCGGTCCGCCCGGCGGCGTACGACGGCTGACGAAGCGTCAACTAGCGTGTGAGGCATGAGGAATCGCGTGCTTCCGGCGGCCGTGGCCGCCGCCGCGCTGCTGCTGACCGGTTGCAGTGGTGCGGGTCCGGGCTCCGGCTCCGCCGACGAGGAGCGGCCGGGGCCCGGACCGGCCGGCGCCTCGACGACCGGCCCGCCGTCGGCCGCCGTGCCCTCGACCGCCGCGCCCTCGGACAGTGCGCCCCCGGCCGGTGCCGAGCGCCGCGCCGACGGCGCCCAGCTGCTCTACCGCGCCGGGGGCGGCCGCAGCGCGCAGAACCCGGCCTTCGCCCCGGACGGCCGCTCCGTCCTGCTGACCGAGTTCAGCGGGGGCTACAACCAGGGCGACGCCGCCCTCGGCGTCCTGCCGCTGGACGGCGGCGCCCCGCGCACGGTGCTGGCGGACCCCGACCGGGCGGCCGTCAACCTCCCGGGCGCCAGCTGGAACGCGGCCGCCGACGCCTTCGCCTTCGCCACCGACCGGGAGTCCGGGCACGACGAGATCTGGCTGATGCGGCCGGGCGGCGCCCCCGAACGGGTGACCGGGCACGCCGACGGCAGCGGCTACAGCGAGCCGAGCTTCTCCCCGGACGGCGAGTGGATCGTCTTCCAGCAGAGCCGGGAGCCGGAGCACGCCGCCGTGCCGGGCGGCGCGGCCGAACAACAGGACTCGCTCTGGAAGGTCCGCCGCGGTGGCGGGGCTCCCGTCCTGCTGGTGGACGGCCGGGGCACCGGCACCGACAACCGACAGCCGAACTGGTCCCCGACGGGCGACCGGATCGTCTTCCAGCGGCGGAGCGCGGGCCGCGAGGACTGGTCGCTGTGGACGGTGGACCCGGACGGCGGCGGACTGCGGCGGGTCACCGGGGCGCCGGGCGAGCACACCGACCCCAGCTGGTCCCCGGACGGCCGCTACCTGGTCTTCTCCTCCACCCTGGGCGACCTGCCGAACGCCCAGGTCTTCGTGCTGGAGGCGGCCGGCGGCACTCCCGTCCGGGTGACCCGCGACGACGGCGCCTACGACGGCGCGCCGAGCTGGTCCCCGGACGGGCGGTGGATCGCCTTCGAGTCCGCCCCGGGCGGCGAGGCCGGCCCCGCCGCCCTCTGGCGCATCCCGGCGCCGGTTCGCTAGACGGCCTGGCCGACGGTGATCGTCACCACCGAGTACTGCGCGACGGTCAGCGGCACGCTGACCGTTCCGCCGGTGACGGTGTACGGGACGGCCTTGGGCGCCGGGTCGGTGCCGTCCGGACTCGCGACGGTGACGGCGGAGACGCTCGCCCCGGCCGGGAGGGCCCAGGAGAGCGTGCAGTTGGCGGGCGCGCTGCGGAACGCCGCCGGGGTGTCGCCGAAGTTGGTGAAGTTCACCAGGTGGACGACGGTGTCGCTGCCGAGCCGTCGGGCGTCCAGGAAGATCCGGCGGTCCCCGGCGAGGGTGACCTCCGGCGGGGCGGACTGGCGGACGGCGGTGAGCAGTTGGTCCGCCGAGGCCTGGTCGGTCTTGGTCAGGTAGCTCAGCCCGGGCAGCGCCTTGACGTACCAGCAGCTGCCGCTGCCGTAGGAGTTCTGCCGGGTGGCGGGCAGCGGGTCGGCCCTGCGCAGGCCGAGCACGTCGGATAGTGCGAACTCGGTGCGCTGGCCGCCCAGTTCGTCGAGCGCGGTGGGCGCCGGACCGGTGATCACGATCGTCCCGCCGGCCGCGACGAACCCGCGCAGCAGCGCCGCCTCGGAGTCCGAGACCGCCTGGAGGTTGGGCAGCAGCAGGACCTTGAACCGGGCCAGGTCGTCGGCGGTCAGGCCGGGGCTGGGCACCGTGTCGAACGGGACGTGGGCGTAGACCAGCGCCTTGACGGTGCCCCGGAACTCGCCGAGCCAGGGCAGCGAGGCGCAGCTCATCCCCGGGTCGTCGCCGCCCCACCAGTCGGCGATCCCGGCCGGGGCCGTGGCGTTGACGTACATCCCGTTGCCCTCGCCGGGGGACACGTAGTCCCGGGACGGCGCGGAGTGGTAGACGCCGACCCGCGCGATCGACACCGGGTCGTAGAGCCTGGTCTGGTTGGTGCGCACGAAGCGGTACATCCGGGTGCGCATCGCGGCGTCCACAGTGTCGTTCTTGAACGGGGTCTTCACCTCGTACGGGTTGCAGCCGGCCGCGATCAGCTGGGACATCACCAGCGAGGCGTCGTCGGCCTGCCAGCCGTAGGAGAACGCCCAGGCCGGCTTGGTGCCGCTGGCGGCGCGGGCGTACTTGTACATGGAGATCAGGCAGACCCAGTCGGCGGCGGTGGCGTGCCGCATGCCGTCGTAGTTGCCGAGGATGTCCACCTCCCAGACCTGGCTGACGGCGCCGGGGGCCTGGCGCAGGTAGCCGCCGTCCAGGCCGATCGAGGTGGCGTAGCGGTAGTCCATCGACACGGTCTCGACGAAGGTGACCAGGTCGGGGTTGACCGAGCGGCCGGCGTCGGCGATGTCCAGCTGGAAGCGGAGCAGGTTGCGGTGGCGCCACTCGACGTAGCGGCGGAAGACCGGGTCGGCGAAGTTCGCGGCCTTGGGCAGGGCGAGGCCGGTGTCGGCCTTGAACGCGGCCGCGCCCCAGGTGGAGGCGTCGCACCAGGAGAGCACACCGTCGAAGTAGATCGGGACGTCCGGCCAGATGCCGTCCACGCCGGTCGCGGCCACGCCCTTGATCCGGTTGAGGTAGTAGTCCCGCCAGGGCGAGTTGGGGCTGAGCCAGACGCTCTCGTCGCCCGGGTCGACCCAGACCACCACGCTGCCGTAGAACACGTTGGGCTTGCCGGCGAGGTCGCGCTGGACCCAGTTCTTGCCCTGGTCGTTCTTGTAGAAGGAGCGGCCCTTCTCCCCGCCGGGGGAGATCAGTTCCAGCGACGGGTAGTACATGACGACCTTGAGGCCGGCCGCGTGGGCCAGGCCGGTGAACTGCTTCACCTCGGCCATGTGGGCGGCGAACTGGGCGTCGGTGAGCCAGTCGGAGAGCAGGGTGTCCAGCTCGATGACGCTGACCTCCTGCGCCTTGAGGGCGTCCACGGCGCTCTGCATGTCGGCGGGCTCGTTGAAGGTGCCGTCGGCGATGCGGGCGTAGCGGGTCCAGTCCGGCCAGGTCTGTGCGGCGGTTCCGGCGCGCAGCCCGGCGTGGGAGGACGGCCAGAGACCGTCGTACTGCGCCGTGCCGAATTCGTGGTCCCGTGCCGGGGCGGCCCAGGCCGTGCCGCCGGGCAGCAGCCGGACGGTGGCCAGCGCGCCGCCGGCGCCGAGGCCGGCCCGGAGCAGCCGGCGCCGGCCGAGGCGGGATCCCTCCGGTCGCCGCGGTGTCGCGTGCTGTTCGGTTCCGTCGTGCCGTTCGGTTCCTTCGTGCTGCTCGGGCATGGTGGTCCCCCCAGCGAGAGCGGGCGGCGCGCTTCGGCACGGCCCGGGAACGGTCGTGAGCACTGCGAGTCGTGGGTACTTCTCCGTCGTGGGCACGGTGGGGCGTGGGCACCGCGATCGGCGCGTGGACGGCGCGTCGGTGCTGCCGGGCGCCGTCCCGGGGCCGACCCTAGACCGTGTGCCGCCCCGGCCGTCCGGTCGCGGTCCACGGCTACGCCAGACGTCGGACCGCCGGTTCCCTCAGTGTGCGGACCGTTGTCGGGGTGAGGTCCGGGGGAGTACGGGGTACAGGTGCTCGCAGGGCACCGTCGATGATCATAAATTCTCTACAGTGCTGTAGATTCGCGGCACGGACGGTGGCAGAACGGAGGAGGACGCGATGAGCGTTTCGCTGGCCAAGGGGCAGAAGATCAGCCTGGAGAAGCCGGGGGGTGGGCAGCTGAGCCTGGTCCGGATGGGCCTCGGCTGGAAGGCGGCGGAGCGCAAGGGCTTCCTCGCCAAGCTGCTCGCCGCCGGCCGGGAGATCGACCTGGACGCCTCGGCGGTGCTGTTCGCCCAGGGGCGGCCGGTGGACGTGGTGTTCTTCCAACACCTCAACAGCAACGACGGTTCGGTCCGGCACAGCGGGGACAACCTGGTCGGCGGCGCGGGTGACGCGACCGACGACGAGTCGATCACGGTCAACCTGACCACCGTCTCCGCCGAGGTCGACCAGATCGTCTTCACCGTCAACTCCTTCACCGGGCAGACCTTCCAGGAGGTCGAGGCGGCGTTCTGCCGGCTCGTGGACGAGACCACCGGTGTCGAGCTGGCGCGCTACACGCTCACCGGCGGCGGCCCGTACACCGCGCAGATCATGGCGAAGGTGCAGCGCACGGAGACCGGCTGGCAGATGGCCGCGATCGGCCAGCCGGCCAGTGGGCGGACCTTCCAGGACCTGATGCCGGAGCTGGTCAAGCACCTCTGATCGCCCGTGGCGGGTTCCGGCTCCCCGGCGTTCCGGCGCCCTGCCGTCCTGACGCCCTGTCGGGCCGGAGCCCCGCCGCCACCCCGGCGTCAGTCGATGTCGCGGCGCCGGAACCCGGCCAGGGCCAGGGCGATCAGGGCGGCCGCGACCAGGGTGAGCACGGCGAGCGGCGTCCAGTCCATCGCGGCCGCCGGGAGCCGGGGCACCCGGCCGTACGGGGAGAGCCGCTCCAGGCCCGCGGGGAGGTCGAGCAGCGGGCCCAGGTAGCCGATCACGAAGGCGTACCCGGGCACCAGCCAGGCCAGCGGCGTGGCCCGGGGCAGCCAGCCGTACACCACGGCGGCGAAACCCACCGTCACCCACTGGGCGGGCGCGAAGGCCAGTGCCGCGCCGGTCAGCCGCAGGAACGCGCCCCCGTCGCCGCTGGACAGCGCCCCGGCCAGGCCGAAGCCCACGCCCGCCGCCAGCAGGACGGCGGTGGAGCCCAGCAGGGCCGCCGCCAGGTGCCCGCCCAGCCAGGCAGACCGTGACACGCCGGTGGCCAGCACCGGCACCGCCCGTCCGGCGCTCTCCTCGGCACGCGGGCGCAGCGTGGCCAGCACCGCGTGGACGCCGCCGAGCACGGCGACCACCAGCATGGTCAGCGCGGCGTAGGAGTCGGCGAGGGTGTGTCCGCCGAGCCGCTCCAGCACCTCCCGGATCCGGTCGACGTCCCCCAGCATCGAGTCGGCGTCGCCGAGCAGCGAGCCGTACATCGCGCCGACCAGCAGCAGGGCGGCCGCGAAGCCGCCGAGCAGACCGCGGTGCAGGCGCAGCGCCAGGCCGAACGGGGTGCCCAGGGCCGGGCTGCCGGTGGCGGGGCCGGGACGGGCGGCGCGCAGGCCGGCGCCGTGGTCGCGGCGGCTGCTGAGCGCGAACCCGGCGGCGGCGGTCGCGGCGGCCAGGGCGAGCGCGGGCAGCAGCGGCCACCAGCGGTCGTCCACGAAGGGGTAGCTGCGCTGCAGCCAGCCGATCGGGGAGGCCCAGGAGAGCGCGCCCGAGCCGGCGTCCCCGGCGGCGCGCAGCGCGTACGCGCCGCCGAGCACGGCGAGGGCGAGCCCGGACGCGGTCCGGGCGTGCGCGCCGAGCTGGACGGTGACGGCGGCCACCGCGGCGAACAGCAGCCCGGCGAGGGCGGTCGCGGCGCCGTACAGCGCCGATCCGGCGGCGGTGAGGCCGGGGACGCCCAGCGCGGGCAGGCCGGCCGCGAGCAGCAGGCCGAGCGCGAGGTCGGCGACGGCGGCGGTGGCCAGGGCGGCGGCGAGCGGGGCGTGCCGGCCGACGGCGGCCGAGCGGAGCAGTTCGGCGCGGCCGCTCTCCTCCTCGGCCCGGGTGTGCCGGGTGACGGTGAGGACGCTCAGCAGTCCGGCCAGGACGGCCAGCAGACCGAGCATCCGGTGGCCGAGCATGGCGCCCCAGGTGTAGTCGGCCAGGTAGTGGGCCGGTCCGCTCATCGCGAGCATCGCCGGGTTGTCCGAGCCGTGGGCGATGGAGGCGCGGTCGGCGGCGGTCGGGTAGAGGGTGTGGACGCTGTTGGCGGTGGACAGGGTGACCAGCCAGAGGCCGAGCACCCAGGCGGACAGCCGCAGCCGGTCGCGGCGCAGGGCGAAGCGGAGCAGCGCGGTGGTGCCGGCCAGGGTGGTGGGGGTCGCCGTGCGGCGAGGGGCGGCGGCGCGGCCGGTGGCCGGTCCGGCGGCGGTGGCGGTCATCGCAGGGCCTCGCCGTCGGCGCGGTGCCCGTCGTCGGCGCGGTGCCCGTCGGTGGCCGGCTCGTCGCCGTAGTGGCGCAGCATGAGCTCCTCCAGCGTGGGCGGGTGGCTGAGCAGGCCGCGCAGTCCGGCCGCGCTCAGGAGCCGTACGGCGGCGTCGAGTTGGGAGCCGTCCACGGAGAACCGGACCCGGTCGCCCTCGGTGTGCAGGCCGTGCACGCCGGTGAGTGCCTCCAGTCCGGGGACCGGGCGCAGGGTCCGGGCCTCGACGGTGGTGCGGGTGAGGTGGCGCAGCTCGTCGAGGGTGCCGCTCTGTACGACCCGGCCGTGCCGGACGATGCTGACCCGGTCGCCCAGCTTCTCCACCTCGTCCAGGATGTGGCTGGAGAGCAGGACGGTGCGGCCGTCCTCCTTGGCCCGGCGCACGACGTCCTGGAAGACCACCTCCATCAGCGGGTCGAGGCCGGAGGTCGGCTCGTCGAGCAGCAGCAGCTCGGCGTCGGAGGCGAGCGCGGCGACGATGGCGACCTTCTGCCGGTTGCCCTTGGAGTAGCTGCGGCCCCTCTTGGTCGGGTCGAGGGCGAAGCGCTCGATCAGCTCGTCGCGGCGGCGGCGGTCGACCCGGCCGCGCAGCCGGGAGAGCAGGTCGATGGCCTCGCCGCCGGTGAGGTTGGGCCAGAGCTCGACGTCGCCGGGCACGTAGGCGAGGCGGCGGTGCAGCTCGACGGCGTCGTGCCACGGGTCCTTGCCGAGCATGCGGGCGCTGCCGCCGTCGGCGCGCAGCAGGCCGAGCAGGACGCGGATGGTCGTGGACTTCCCGGATCCGTTGGGCCCGAGGAAGCCGTGGACCTCGCCGGTCTCGACGGTGAGGTCGAGGCCGTCCAGTGCGGTGGTCCGGCCGAAGGTCTTGCGGAGGCCGGACAGGGTGATGGCCTTGGTCATGGTTGTGAAGCTATCGTAGTTTCAGAAAAACGTGAATATTGGGAAGCGTTAAAGTTCGACAGGGACGAGTGATCACCGGAAAGGGGCTCAGGGTGGCGCAGGGAACGAAGGGGCCGGGGGAGCCCGAGGAGGAGCGCGAGGACAAGGCGCTGTCGGACTTCGTCGAGCGCTTCGCCGCGGAGCTGGTGGTCGCGGGCATGGGCCGGATGCCGTCCCGGATCTTCTCCTGCCTGATGGCGGAGGAGAGCGGAGTGCTCACCTCCGCCGAACTCTCCGAACGGCTGCGGATCAGCCCGGCGGCCGTGTCCGGCGCGATGCGCTACCTGATCCAGATCGGCCTGGTCGCCAAGGAGCGCGAGCCCGGCTCCCGGCGGGACCGCTACCGGGTGCTCAACGACGTCTGGTTCGAGTCGCTGACCAGGCGCGACGAGAACATGCTGCGCTGGATCCGGGTGCTGCGCGACGGCGAGGCCACCGTCGGCGCCGGCACCGTGGCGGGGGAGCGGCTGGCGGAGAGCGCCGCCTTCTTCGAGTTCATGATCGACGAGCTGCACGGGATGCTCGGCCGCTGGCGCGAGCACCGCGCGGCCGGGACGCGGTAGCGGGTCGGCCCGGACGCGGAGCGACGGGCCGGAGCGTCAGCAGGGGTGCGTTTCGCGGCGGGAAGACCGCGCCCACCGGCCCGGTGGGGATCCACCCCGGCGCCGGTGGGCGCCGCCGACGGTCGGTCGGCGCTACTCGGTGCTCGACTCCGCGGGCGGGGCCGGGGCCGGGAGGTCGTGACAGGCCGGGGCGGGGCCGCCCGTGACGAGCCGTGGGGCGCCCGTGACCAGCCGTGGGGCGCGGTTCCCGGGAAGGGACCGCGCCCCTCGGGTCACTTCGTCGGGGCCGCCGACGGCGAGAACGCGGGGCCGGGGGTGGCGCCGACGGTCGCCCCCGGCGTCTGGGTCGCGGTCGGGCCGGGGGTGGGGCAGCCCGGGAGGGGCGTTGCCGTCGGGGTGCCGGTGGGCGTGGCCGTCGGCGACGGGGAGCCCGTCGGGGTGGGCGTGCCGGTCGGCGTGGCCGACGGGTCCGGGCAGGTGGTGGGCGTACCGGTCGGAGTGCCCGTGGGAGTGCCGGTCGGGGTCGCCGTCGGCGAGGTGCCGCCGCTCGGGGTGGTCGTCGGCGTCGCGGAGGGCGAGGTCGAACCGCCGGGCGTGGGCGTGGCGGTGGCGCTCGGGGTCGTCGTCGGCTGGGCGCTCGGCGACGGCTCCGGGGCGGGCGTGACCGGCGCGGTCGGCTGCGGGTCCGTACTGGGCGCGGTCGTGGTCGGGCCACCGCCCCCGGGGAGGCTCGGGAGCCCCGGCGGGTTCGGCGTGGGCGGCGAGGTGGGCGGGACCGGGGACCCGGGGCGGTTCGGGACGGTGGTCACCGTGCCGCTGCCGTAGTGCGCCATCCAGTTGCGCACCGTCCGCAGGTACTCGCCCGAGTTGTTGTAGCTGAGCACCGCCCGGTCGAGCTGCGCCGGGTCGGCGAGGTCGCGGCCGCCCGCGCACAGGTAGCGGCCGGCCGTCTCGGCGGCGTCGAAGACGTTGTTCGGGTCGGCCTTGCCGTCGCCGTTGGCGTCCACGCCCCAGGAGGCCCAGGTGGACGGGATGAACTGCATCGGCCCGACGGCGCGGTCCCAGCGGGCGTCGCCGTCGTAGCGGCCGCCGTCGGTGTCGGATATCGCGGCGAAGCCGTTGCCGTCCAGCGCGGGGCCGAGGATCGGTGTCAGGGTCGTGCCGGCGGCGTCCACCCGGCCGCCGTTGGCCTGGCCGGACTCGACCTGGCCGATCGCGGCGAGCAGTTGCCAGGGCAGGTGGCAGCCCGGCGAACGCTGCGCCAGCGAGGCCTCGGCCTGGCGGTAGGCGGCGAGGACGGTGGCGGGCAGTGCGGGGCCGGTGGCGGCGAACGGGCCGGCCGAGGGCGCGCCGGGCAGCGCGCCGGGCGGCTGCGGGAGCTGGACGGTGCCGCCGCCGTCGGCCGGGACACCGGTGCCGAAGGTGCCGGGGGCGTCCGTCGAGAGGCTGCCGTCGGGAAGGGAACGGCCGACGCCCTGGCCGTCGGCGCCGTTCGCCGGACCGGCGTCGGCGACCGCGACCGGGGCGAGCCCGATGCCCGTCACCTGAGAACCGGTCAGCGCGGCCAGCGCGACGAAGGCCGCCGCCGTGCCCGTGAGCCGCTTGCCGATCCGGAGCTTCCGTCCGCCCTCGGCCTTGCCGATCCGCACCGTCATCCGCTACCCCTCCCCGTCGCCGCCCGGACCTTCCCGGAACGGTTGAGCTGTCGTCATGGTGCCCGTCCGGCCGAGGGCCGGGCCCGCCACCGGGACGATTAGTATCACGACGATCTGACAGGGACAGGGTGACCGGGAGGCGGATCGGGGCCCTCCGAGGGGTTAACTCGGCACTTCAGCGGGGGTGCGGCCGGGGGCCGCGCGGTTCCGGGCTGCCTCGCCGGCCGCCTCCCCTTCCGCCATCCGGTGCCAACTCGCCTTTCGGTGCGGAAAGTTGACCGAGTGGCCACTGCGGTGGGACGGGCGCTCCCGGGCGCCGGAACGGCGGTTCGGAGCACAGGGGTGGTGCGTGCCCGGTGTTTCGGGCTCCCCGGCGGCGCCCACCGCCCGCCCTCCTGACCTGCCGGAACGTCGGGCGCCCGGCCCGGCGCCCCCTACCAGGGCGGGCGCCGGGGCGCCAGGGCGCCGCCCCGACTCGGCCCTGGACGGGTGACGTTCTGGTGAAAGTGGGCATGCCAGGAATCACCGCCCGGCATGCTGTGCCGCGTGATGATGCGGATGGAGGTCCAGACCGTGAGCGCGAACCTGCCGGAGACCCTCGCCGAGGGAGCGGTCGTCCTGCCGGCGCCCCCTCGGGTGGTGGACGACCTGGCCCGTGACCTGACCCAGGCCGCCGCGGCCGTCCGGGCGGTGTCGCGCGCCCGCCGTACCGGTGGGGACGTCGCGGTCGCCGCGTACACCGCCGTGGTGTGCACCGGGCGGTCGGCCGCCACCGTCCTGGAGGAGGCCGCCGCCTGGTGCCGGCAGGCCCCCGAGGCCGAGGTGCACTCGCTGGCCTGGGCACGGGTGCCGGGCCACCGGGAGGACGTCCACGAGTACCGCGTCACCCTGGCCGTCAGCTTCCCCGACGGCGAGACCGGCGAGCACCTCGGCGACACCCACCACGCCTGCCGCTGACGCGTATCATCGCCCCATGACTGTGGGGGACACGAACGAGATGGTGAACAGCCCGGCCGGCGAGGCGGACGACACGGCCGCGGGGGAGCGCGCCGACGGCCCGCGGGAGCTCTCGCGGGCCGCGGCCGTCGCGGTCACCGTGCTCGCGGCGGTGTGCGGTGCGGCGGTGCTGCTGGCCGTGTTCCACTGGCTGGGCTGGTCCGTGCCGTGGATCGGCTGGATCGTCGCCAAGGCCGGGATCAAGCTCGCCGTCGGGGGCTTCGCCGGGCTGGTGGTCGGGCTCTCCTGGCTCCGGTCCAGGCTGCGGTCCCGGCCCGGGAGTTGAGCACCAGGTTGGTCAACCGGCCTGCGGCGAGGCGCAGGTGAGGTCGCGAGCGGGCGCCTCGCCGTCCAGCAGGTACCGCTCGACCACCCCGCTGACGCAGGTGTTGGACGTGGGGTACTGGCCGTGGTCTCCGCTCCCGGTGACGGTGACCAGCCTGGAGCCGCGCAGCGCGCGATGGGCGCCGAGCGCCGCCTCGTAGTACGTCGCCGGATCGTGCACCGAGTTGAGCATCAGCGTGGTCGGCAGACGGGCGCCCGTCACCTTGACCTCCGGCGCCGGGGCGACCGGCCACGCGGCGCAGACCGCGCTGAAGGCGAGCGTCCGGGCGCCGGCCAGCGGCCAGCGGGCGGTGTTCTCGGCGCCGCGCTCGATCCAGGTGTCCAGGTCCCTGGTCCACGGGGTGTCGTTGCAGGTCACGGCGAAGTACTCGGCGAGGAACTCCGGGGAGAGGTAGCTGGCGAAGACCTTCGCGACCGCCGTCCTGGTCGCCTGGTCGAGGCCCTGCCAGTTGTCGACGGCGGCCAGGATCCGGGCCAGCTCCGGGAAGTCGGACGCCCGGTAGATCGCCGACATGGCTAGGCTGTCCAACTGGTTCGGGCCGATCGTCACCGAGCCCTCGACGATGGGGGAATCGTGCAGCGCGGCGCGCCGCTGCTCCCAGTGCGCCCGCACCTGCTCCGGCGTCGAGCCCCAGTGGTAGGTGGTGTCCCGCGCCGCGAGCCAGGGCACGAAGTCCTCGTCGAAGCGGCGCTGGAAGCTCATCGGCTGGCCCAGCTCGTACTTCTCCCAGGTGCCGTCGAAGCCGATGTTGCTGTCCAGCACCATCCGTTCGACCCGGCGCGGGAAGAGCGTCGCGTAGTAGGCGCCGATCATCGAGGCGTAGGAAGGACCGTAGTAGCTGAGTTTGCGCTCACCGAGCAGACCGCGGAAGAGGTCGATGTCGCGGGCGGTCTGCTCGGTGGTCAGGTAGGGGATCAGGTCGCCGCTGCGCTCCTGGCAACTGGCGGCCAGTTTCCTGGAGTTGGCGATGACGCGGTCGATCGCGGCGGGGGACTGGTCGCGGTAGTCGCCGGCCAGGAACTCCTGCATCTCCGCCTCGGTCTGGCAGACCGCCTTGGTGCTCTCGCCGACCCCGCGCTGGTCGAAGCCGACGATGTCGTACGCGGCGGCGACCGCCGGGGCGCCGGCGGCCAGATTGGCCGGGCGCAGCAGGCCGGTGCCGCCGGGGCCACCGGCCGCCATCAGCAGGGTGCCCTTGCGCTCGGCCGGGCCGGTGGCGCGGTGCCGGGAGACGGCGATGGTCAGATCGGCGCCGACACCGGGGTGGTGCCAGTCGCGCGGGGCGGTCATGGTGGCGCAGTCCAGGGCGGGCTGCCGGGCGCAGGGCTGCCAGTTCAGGGTCTGGTGGGTGTAGCGGGCGGGCGCCGGGGCGGCGTCGCCCGGGTCGCGGCCGGTGGCGGCGCCCGCGGTGGAGGGCACGGCCAGGCCGGCCAGGACGGCGGCCGCCGCGGCCAGGGCGGCGCGACGGGTGCGCCGGACGCGGGGCGGGGCGGCTTCGGCGCGCTGGGCTGCGGTCTTGCTCTTGCCAGGGGTCTTGGTCTTGGTCTCAGGCTCGGTCACGGGAACGATCCTGTCCGGCCCCGGCCTGATGATCGATCATCCCCACTACCGTCTTCGGGGTGGTGCTGGGTGCACCCCCGCCGTGGCGGGGGCTCCAGGCCGTCGAGGGCTCAGTAGGCGGCGGTGAACCGGGCCCGGCGGTGGACGGGCTGTTCGGCCTCGTCGAGGAGTGCGACGGCGAGGTCCTCCATGGAGATCGCCGAGTTGCCCTCGGCGTCGACCAGCAGGTCGTCGTGGCCGGTCCGGAACCGGCCGGTGCGCACGCCGGGTTCCAGGAGCGCGGCCGGGCTCAGGTAGGTCCAGTCGACGTCCGGGCCGGCGGCACGGTAGAGGCCGAGCTGCTCGTCGCAGGCCCGGGCGATCGGCCGGATCTCGTCGGGGAAACCGGGGCTGTCGACCAGGGTGGTCCCGCCGCCGCCCGGGACGAGCAGGCTGCCCGCGCCGCCGACGGCCAGCAGCCGTACGCCGGTGCCGGCGATCCCGGCCAGCAGGCCCTTGGTGGCGACGGCCAGTTCGTGTTCGCTGCCGGGCCGCGGACGGGTGGCGGTGATCACCACGTCCTGTCCGGCCGCGATCCGGGCGACGTCCTCGGGGTCGCGGGCGTCGCCGACGGCCAGGGCGGCGGCGGACGGCAGGCCGTGCGGCTTCGCCGGGTCCCGTACGACGGCGGTGACCTGGTGGCCGCGGGCCAGGGCTTCGGCCACGACCCGGCTGCCGACGTTGCCGGTGGCGCCGAACACGGTGATGCGCATGGGGTACTCCCTGGAGGTGGTGGGGATCGGTGGTGGTGGGGAACGGTGGGATCGGTGGGTGCGGGAACGGTGCCGGTGGGACGGGGTCAGGCGTTCTCGCGGACGGGCCGCGGAGCGTCCGCCGGCCCGGTTCTGGGCGCCGGCTCGAGCGCGGTGCTGGCCCGTCGGGTCTGGGCGGCGATCAGTGAGCCGAGCACGACCAGCGCGCCGAACGCCTGGAGCGGGCTGAGGTCCTGGCCGAGCGCCAGCCAGCCGAGCAGGGTGGCGACCACCGGGCTGAGCAGCGAGAGGAAGGAGACCGAGGTCGGCGGCAGCGCGCGCAGCCCCCGGAACCAGAGCGCATAGGTGACGGCCGCGCCGATCAGGCACAGGTAGGTGTAGCCGAGCACGTTGGCGAGGGTGTAGTGGGACGGCGGCGCGCCCTCGGAGAGCAGCGTGACCGGCACCAGCAGCAGTCCGCCGGCCGTGAGCTGCCAGCCGGTGGTGGCGAGCATCGGCGCGGGGGAGACCCAGCGCTTGGAGAGGACGATGCCGGCGGCCATCACCACGGCGCCGCCGAGCGCGGCGAGCACCCCGATCGCGTCCAGCTGGGCGTTGGCCCGCAGCACCAGCAGGCTGACGCCCGCGACGCCCGCGATGCCGGACAGCACGGTGCGCAGGGTGAGCCGGTCGCCGAGGACCAGGGCCGAGAGCCCGGCGGTGACCAGTGGCTGGACGGCGCCGACGGTGGCCGCGATGCCGCCGGGCAGACGGTAGGCGGCGATGAAGAGCAGGGCCTGGAACACCCCGATGTTGAGGGCGCCGAGGACCAGCGAACGCCACCACCAACTTCCCTGCGGCAGGCGGCGGGTGAGGGCGACGAGGAGCAGTCCCGCGGGCAGGCAGCGGATGACGGCGGCGAGCAGCGGGCGGCCTGGCGGCAGGAGTTCGGTGGTGACCAGGTAGGTCGTGCCCCAGACCGCCGGGGCGAGGGCCGTCAGCAGGACGAGGGCGAGGCGATTTCTTAGCACTAAGGCAATGTATCTCAGCGCTAAGGCATTCTTCACCGCATCGGGTGAGTGATGTGGCTCACAGTTACCTCACCACTAAGGAATCCAATGGGGATCGCCTACCCTGAACCCGTGGCAGATCATGTGGACCGCGTCGTCGCGCAATGGGGTGCCGAGCGCCCCGACCTGGACGTCTCCCCGATGGAGGTGTTCGGCCGGCTCAAACGCCTCTACCGGCTGGTGGACGCGGCACTCAACCGCACCTTCGCCGAGCACGGACTGGACGCCGCCTCCTTCGACGTGCTCGCCACCCTCAAGCGCAGCGGCCCGCCCTACCGCCTCACCCCCTCCGGACTGATGCAGTCCTCGATGGTCACCTCCGGTGCCATCACCCAGCGGCTGGACCGGCTGGAGGCCCGCGGCCTGGTCACCCGCACCCGCAGCGACCAGGACGGCCGCAGCCGCGAGGTCGCCCTCACCCCCGAGGGGCACGCCCTGATCGACCGCGCGCTGCCCGACCACCTCGCCACCGAGCACCGGATGCTGGCGGGCCTCGACGAGGCGCAGCGGGCGGCGTTCGTCGAGGTGATGCGCACCCTGCTGGCGGACTTCGGGGACAGCCCGGAGTAGCTCCGAGCGGCCCGGCCGGTGCCCGTGCCGTCCGGCCCGCCTCCGTATCCGGTGGATCGGTCGGGCGGTGGGTCGTCAGCTTGTCGGGGCGCTGGGGCGGTGGCTCCCGCGGGTGCGGTCGAGACCCCCGTCCACGACCCCGCCCGCGGGCTCCGCTCCGGCCCGAGCCCGCTTCGGCCCGTCCTGCGTGGCGACTACGGGTTGACCGCCACCGCCTTGAAGAAGGCGTAGTGGAACGTCCCGCCCGGCCCGGCCGCGCGGCGCAGCTCCGCGATGCCCCGGTCGAAATCCTCCGGGGTGGTCAGCCCGGCGGCCACCGCGTCCGCGCGGACGGACTCGACCATCGCGACGAAGGTACGCCGGGTGAACCCCTCCATCAGGGCCGGGTCGGCCTCGTCGGCGTAGACCGTGCGCGGGCGGACCGACACCCCGGTGAAGCCGGCCGCGGTCAGCAGCGGGTGGAGGCGGCGGCCGAGCAGGCCGTCGCCGCCCGCCCGGGCCTGCAGCCGGACCAGGTGGTCGACGGTGCGCCGGGCCGCCGGGCTCTCCGGGTGGAAGAAGGCCGAGCCGTGGTCCCCCTCGATCACCGTGATCGTCCCGCCCGGCCGCAGCACCCGGCGCAGCGCCGCCAGCCCGGCCGTCGGGTCGGGCAGGTGCTCCAGCACGAAGCACAGGAAGACGTGGTCGAACGAGGCGTCCGGGAACGGCAGCCGGTGCAGGTCGCCGTGGTGCCAGGTGACGTCCGCGGTGGGTGCCTGCTCGGCGACCCGGGCGCGGGCCCGGGCCAGCGACTCCGCCGAGAGGTCTGCCGCCGTCAGCCGGATCCCCGGGTTGGCGGCCAGCAGGTGCACGGTCTGCGCCCCCACCCCGCAGCCCGCCTCCAGCACCCGGCTGCCGGCCGGGTAGGCGGTGCCCGTGTGCAGCAGGTCGGCGAGGGTGTCGGCCTGGTCGCCGAGGCGCCGCGCCTCGGTCCGCGAGTAGCCGTGGACGTAGTCGGGGCGGTCGTCGGGGTGGTCGTGAGGGCGGTCGTCGGGGCGCTCCGTTGCCGCTGTCCCCGTGGTCGTGGGTGTTTGGGTGAGCATGGGTGTTTCCGTGGTCATGGCCCCACCCTCGCCGCCACTATGGTCCGGTGAACAGGTCCAAAGCCGAGGCATCCGACCGGTCCAAAGAGGCCGGCGCCGACTTCCTGCAGCTCGACACGGCCGATGCCCCGCCCGGCGGGCTCACCGACTGGCTGACCCGCCGGCTGCGCGAGGCCGTCGCCGACGGTCGGCTCCCGGTCGGCAGCAGGCTGCCCGCCGGCCGCGTGCTGGCGGCCGAACTCGGCGTCTCCCGCGGTGTGGTGACCGACGCCTACCAGCGCCTCGCCGAGGAGGGGCAGGTCGTCGGCCGCGGGCGGGGCGGCACGGTCGTGGTCGCGGCCCCCGCCGCGCCGCACCGGGCGCCGCCCGCGGCGGAGCCGCCCTGCCCGGCGCCCGCGCTGTTCCGGGCCGATCCCGACCCCGAGGTCTTCGACCTGCTGCGCGGCACCCCCGCCCGGATCGACCTCACCCCCGGCGTGCCCGACCTCGCGGCCTTCCCCCGCGCCGCCTGGCTGCGCGCCGAACGCGCCGTCCTCGACGACCTCGCCGCCGCCGACCTCGGCTACGGCGACCTGCGCGGCACCCCGGCCCTGCGCCGGGCCGTCGCCCACTGGCTGGCCCGCAACCGGGGCATCCGCGCCGACCCGGACGAGGTGCTGATCGTCGCCGGCACGGCCCAGGCGCTCGCGCTGCTCGGCCGGGCCCTCGGTCGGGCCGGCATCGGCGAGGTCGCGGTCGAGGACCCGGGCTCCCTCGGCGCCCGGCAGCACCTCGCCCACTGGCTCGCCGCCACCCCGCCGGTCCCGGTCGACGCCGAGGGCATCCGGGTCGACGCGCTGCGCGCCACCGGCGCCCCGGCCGTCCTGCTCACCCCCGCCCACCAGTACCCGACCGGCGTCGTGCTGGGCGGTGACCGGCGGCGCGAACTGCTGCGCTGGGCGGGGGAGGGCGGCCTGGTCATCGAGGACGACTACGACGCCGAGCACCGCTACGACCGGCCGCCCGTTCCGGCCCTGCGCGCGGCCCTGCCGGACCGGGTCTGTTACGCGGGCAGCATCTCCAAGCTGCTCGCCCCGGCGCTGCGCACCGGTTGGCTGCTGGTCCCGGCCCGGCTGCGGGACGCCGTCCTGGACGCCAAGCGTTTCGCCGACCTCGGCAACCCGGTGCTGCCCCAGTTGGTGCTCGCCCGGCTGATGGAGTCCGGCGACCTCGACCGCCATCTGCGGCTGCTGCGCCGCCGCCACCGCCGCCGCCGGGACGCGATGATCGCCGCCATCCGCACCCATCTGCCGGGAGCCACCGTGCACGGCGCGGCGGCGGGCCTCCATCTGATGCTGACTCTTCCGGAGGTACCCGGGCGCACCGACACCGAGCTGGCCGCCGCCGCCCTGGCCGAGGGGGTCAAGGTGCAGCCGCTGTCCTGGCACGCCCGGCTGCCGTACCCGCCGGGCCTGGTGCTCGGGTACGCGGCGGGTTCGACGGCGGAGATCGCCGAGGGGCTCGCCGTCCTGGGGCGGCTGGTCCGCCGTTCGTCGCCGGTGTGAGGATGATGAGGATATTAAGACTGATTATCGGATGAATCTGGTGCAGAGGGGAGTTCTCTGCCGCACCCCTGGGTACGTTGACATGCCGAAGTCAAATGTCGGCCCGGGAGGCGTGATGGCCCTGTTCCGAAGTGTCGCCCAGTTCGGGGTGGTGCTGGCCGTGATGGGGATCGCGCTCGGTCCGGTGCCGCTCGGCGCGCCCGCCCGGCCGCACGGCGCTCCGGGCACTCCGGGCGTTGCGGGCGTTGCGGGTGCTCCGAACGAGAGGGGTGCGGCGATGGCCGGCCAGAAGCAGGAGGACGCGCGGGCGCTCGCCGGGCGGCGGATCGTGCTGTCGTACCCCGGCCCGACGCCGCCGGCCGGGGTGCTCCAGGCGATCCGGGAGGGCCGGGCCGCCGGGGTGATCCTGTTCGGTGAGAACGTCACGAGTCCGGAGCAGCTCGCGGAGTCGGTCGCGGAACTGAAACAGGCCGCGGCCGAGGCGCCGCACCCGCGCACCCTGCTGCTGATGACCGACCAGGAGGGCGGCAAGGTCCGCCGGCTGCCCGGTGCGCCCGAACTCTCCGCCCGCCGCACCGGGTTGGCGCCGGACCCGCTCGCCGCGGCCGCCGAATCCGGGGCCGGCGCCGCCCGGACCCTCGCCGACGCCGGGCTGAACCTCAACCTCGCCCCGGTGCTCGACGTCTACGACGAGCCGGACAACTTCATCGACCACCCCGAGCGCTCCTACGGCCAGGATCCGGCCAAGGTGGCGGAGTTGGGCAGCGCCTTCCTCACCGCCCAGCAGGGCCTCGGCGTGGCCGCGACCGCCAAGCACTTCCCCGGCCTCGGCGCCGCGCCCCGGGGGGAGAACACCGACGAGCGTCCGGTCACCCTGAACGTCCCGCTGTCGCAGCTCCGCTCCCGGGGCGAGGCCCCGTACCGGGCGGCCGTCGCGGCGGGCGTGCGGCTGGTGATGGCCTCGTGGGCGGTCTACCCGGCGCTGGACCCGGACCACCCGGCCGGGTTCTCGTCCACGATCATCCAGGGCGAGCTGCGCGGCCGGCTGGGCTTCGACGGCGTGACCGTCACCGACGCCATGGAGGCGGAGGCGCTCGCCCCGTACGGCGGCACCGGCGACCGGGCGCTGGCCGCCGCCGAGGCCGGGATGGACCTGCTGCTCTGCTCCGCCCGGGACCCCCGGCAGGGCGAGGAGGCCACCGAGGCGCTGGCCGCCGCCCTGGACGACGGCCGCCTGGACCGGCACGCCTTCGCCGAGGCCGTGGCCCGGGTCGACGCCCTGCGCGGCTCGCTGGGGTGAGCCGACGGGGCCGGTCGGTGCCGTCCGGCACGGCGCCGCGGGGCGGGGTGGCGTCGGCGGGCAGGGGCGGCGGTGGTCCGCTCCCCGGGCTCGCGTCCGGGCGGGTGGCGCCGGGGCACGGAAGGCCCCGGCCGGTCACCGGTCGAGCAGGGTGCGCAGGTCGATGACGCGGTAGCCGCGGGCGCGGGCGCCGTCGAGGATGCGGGGCAGTGCCTCGGCGTCGAGGCAGGTGTCGGGTCCGTCCTCCTCCGAGGCGCCGACGTGCAGTTGGAGGACGGCGCCCGGGGTGAGCGCGGCGAGCGCGCGCTCGACCGCGCGGTCGACCGTCATGCCGTGGGCGGGGCCCAGGTAGCCGTTGGTGTCGGCGGTGAATTCGAGGTCGGCGTAGCCGAGCCGGTTGACGGTGGCGATGCCCTCCGGCGTGGTCGCGCTGTACGGGAAGCGGAAGAACGGCAGCGGTTCGGTCCCGGCGGCGCGGCGGATCGCGGTGTCGGCGCGGCGCACCTCGGCGCGGGCCCGGTCGGCGTCGAGGGTGGAGAAGTCGGGGTGGCTGTAGGAGTGGTTGCCGAGGCCGTGCCCGGCGGCGGCGATCGCGCGGACGGCGCGGGGATGGCGGTCGGCGAAGTCGCCGGTCGGGAAGAAGGTGGCGGGGGCGTCGCGGTCGCGCAGGACGGCGAGGACGGTGTCCAGCCCGGTCTCGTTCCAGGCGGCGTTGAAGGTGAGGGCGAGGACGCGTTCCGCGGTGGGCAGGCGGCGGATCTCGGCGCCCATGAGCGTGGCCGGCGGCGACGCGGCGGCCAGCAGCGCGAGGAGGACGAGGAGGGCCGCGGCGGCTGTCCCGGTGGCGGTTCGGATGCGGTTCATCCGGGCTCAACGTGGGCGTTGCCTGGGAGGGTACGGAAGTTCGGCCGTTCGAGGGTGATTGCGCCATCGAAGGTCTGCTTTCGGACGAGGCCTCGTATCCAAGGGTAAATCGGCGTCACCGCATAGGAATCGCATGGCAAAGTTCCTGTCGTGGGCCTATGAAATGTCATATGTGCCACACCACCTGTCCCAGTCCGTCCGTCCCCTCCAAGGAGGAACCCATGAACCGGATCGCCCGGATCGCCGCCGGCGCCGTCGGTGCCGCCGCCCTGCTCTCGGCCCCCGTCCCCGCGTTCGCCGCGGCCCCGGCCGTCGCCACCACCACCGTCACCACCTGCGGCTCCTACAGCCTCCAGGCGGGCCTGGCCACGTACGCCTGCGCCGACGTGACCGGCGACGGCGTCGCGATCTACGGGAAGATCGGCCTGGCCGGTCCGCCGTCCCCGGGCACCCCGTGGCCGCCGGCGCCGAAGGAGCTGGTGACCCACCTGTCGGCCAACGTGACCGGCGGCGCCTCGCTCGGCACGGTGAACGGCCGCACGGTGTTCCAGGTGTCCACGGTGCGGGTCGACGGCATCTCGACCACCGTGCCGTGCGGGTCCACCGTGCACGTGTCCTTTGACGTCGAGGGGTTCTGGAGCGGCCAGGTGCCGGCCACGGTGGATGTGCCTGTAGTCTGCTGACGGCGCGTCACCGTGACTGCCGAGCCCGGGAGTTGGCAGCGTCCCGGGCTCGGCTTCTGCATGTCGCGGTGCGGTCTGCGGGCGGTCGGGGGGAGCACCGGGCGGCGGCCCCGCCGAGGGCGGACCGGAGGTCTGCCGAGGGTCCGCCGGGGGTCTTGCCGGCGCTCGACGCACTGTGACGACTTGAAGAAATCTTCATCTGTCGCGATGATGCCTACCGGCCGCGGCATCGATTCCCGCCCGGCCGGACAACCACCGAGCCGGAACCGAGGGAGAGCGCGGACGATGCCGGTGCCGCTGTACCAGGCCAAGGCGGAGTTCTTCCGCACCCTCGGCCACCCCGTGCGGATCCGGGTCCTGGAGCTGCTCCAGGACGGCCCCCGGCCGGTGCGCGAGCTGCTGGCCGAGATCGAGGTCGAGCCGTCCAACCTCTCCCAGCAGCTCGCGGTGCTGCGCCGCACCCGGCTGGTCACGGCGACCCGTGAGGGCAACACCGTGGTGTACGCGCTCAGCACCCCGGACGTCGCCGAGCTGCTGCGCGCGGCCCGCCGGATCCTGACCGAGCTGATCACCGACCAGGGCGCGCTGCTCGCCGAGCTGCGCGCCTCCGGTGGCCGGCTCCGCTGAGCCGCGCCCGGCCCGTCCGCCCGATCCGAGGAGAAGCACCACCATGAGCGACAGCACGAGCGACGAGAAGAGGCGCCGCAGGGCGATGCTGATCCGCGCGGGCATCTACATCTTCGCCACGCACCTGTTCGCCGGTTTCGTGCTGCTGCTGTTCGCGCTCGGCGGCCGGAAGTAGCGCACCGGCAACCGGTGGCTCACCGGCGCCGCCCGTGGTCCGGCACCAGGTACCGGTCGCTGGTGCTGGTCCAGGCCAGCACGCCGGCGACCAGCTCGCGGGTGCCGTCCAGGTACCAGCGCCCGGCCGGGTGGCGGCGCAGCAGGTCGCGGCGCAGCTCCTCGCTCTCCTGCTGCAGCCGGGCCACCCGGGCGCGCACCGCGTGGACCGCCCGGCCGCGGGTCCAGCCGTGGGCCCGCTGGAGGGTGAGTACCGTGTTGAACGCGGGCCCGGCCTGCCGCTCCTCGCGCCGCAGTGAGTAGAGGTCGTTGATCAGTGTGGCGGCGTCGGCGGTATTGGCGCGCAGCCGGTGCAGCGCGGGCTCCGCGTGCAGTGCGGCCGGGGCGTCGGCGCCGTGGACCCGTTCCAGTATGTTCATGAACGGGTAGAGGCAACTGCCGTGCCGGCGCAGCTTCATGGTGTCGGTGAGGTCGAGGCCGAGGGCGGGCACGGTGCCGCGGGCGCGGTGGTCGGCCTCGGCGGGGAAGGTGGCCAGGCAGGCCCGCCACTCCCGGGCCGCCCGGGCCCGCCACTCGGGGGACGTCGAAGCGGTCTGCCGCTTCCACAACTCCCGCCAGGAGACCAGCATGCGGCTCTCGGACGGGCTCTCGGGCGGGCTCCCGCCGCGGGTGCCGCCGAGGACCGCGATCAGCGGGTCGACCACGGCGTGGGCCGCGGCGGGGTGGCGGCCGGGCGGGCCGTCGAAACGGTCGTCCAGGATGGTGAACCAGCCCAGCATGTCCACCAGGAGGTCGAGTTCGGCGCCCCGGGCGCGGGGGTAGGCGTGGCCGATCAGCTTCTGCAGCCCGTAGGCCCGGTAGCGGGGCAGCTCCGACGGGGTGAGCAGGCCGCGGCGGACCACCCAGTCGGCGTGCCGGTCGGCGGCGAGGCGCAGGTCGTCGGACGGCCGGGCGCCCGCCGAAGCGGCCGGACCCGCGGCGGAGGCCGGACCGGCCGGGGTGGCCGGACCCGAGGGGGCGGCCGTGGGAGCGGTCGTGGAGGTGGTCGTGGGGCCGGTCGTGGGGCCGGTCGTGGAGGCGGTGCCGGTGAAGGGGCACCGGACCGGCGGCGGCTCACCGTGCGAGGAGGGCACTGCGGCCCCCGGTGAGGACGCGGCATCGCCCTCTCGGGAGGCCGCCGCGGTGCGCCCGCGTGGGGAGCGCGCGCCGCGCGGCGCGAGCCGCACTCGAAGGCCGTGCGCCTGGACCGTCGTCCACACCACCTCGCGGGCCCGCGCGCCGAGCACCGCCGTCGGCCGCCAGCGGCGCAGGATCGTCGCGGCCGCGACGGTCAGTTCCGCCCAGGCGAAGGCCTCGCCGATGCACTTGTGCTTGCCCGCCCCGAACGGCAGGAAGGACGGCCGCCCGGAGCCGCCGCCGTCCTGCCAGCGCTCGGGCCGGAAGTTCATCGGCTCCGGGTAGCGCACCGGGTCGCGGTGCAGCGCGGTGAGGCTGTACAGCAGCTCGGTGCCGGCCGGGACGCGGTACGGGCCGAGTTCGACCGGCACCTGGGCGGTGCGCATCAGGAAGGCGTTCGGCGCGTGCAGCCGCACCACCTCCTGGGCGACGCTGCGGGTGTAGGTGAGCCGGGCCAGTGCCTCCGGGGTGGGGACGGTGCCCGCGGGCAGGTGCTCGTCGAGCTCGGCGAGGATCCGGGCCTCCGCCTCGGGGTGGCGCAGCAGCTCGTCCAGCAGCCAGGTGAGCGTGGTGGAGACCGTCTCGGTGCCCGCGCCGAACATGGTGATCGCCTCGGACCGCACGTCGGCCTCGGTGAGCGGGCGCCCGGTGGCCGGGTCGGTCGCGGCGCGCAGCAGGGCGGGCAGGGTGCGCCGGCCCGCTCCGGGGCCCGTGGTTGCGGCGCGGCGGTTGACGGCCTGGTCGACCACCCGGTTGAGCACCCGCACGGCGTCGTCGAAGCGCCGGTTGACGGGCAGCGGCAGCCGGGCGAGCGCCGGGTTCGGGTAGAGGGACTGGACGATCTGGCCCTTCACCAGGTCCGGCAGCGCCCGGTGGAACGCGACGGTGGCGTCCTCGCTGAGCCGGGCGTCGAACAGCGTGCGGGTGACGATCTCCAGCGCCAGGTGGTTCATCTCCTTGGCCACGTCGAGGACCTGCCCGGGGCGCCAGCGTCCGGCCCGCTCCTCGGTGACCTGCTGCATCACGGCCAGGTACTCGCCCATCCGGTCCGGACCGAAGGCCGGCTGGATGGTCCGGCGGCGGTCGCGGTGGGCCTGGCCCTCGGACATCAGCAGGCCGTCGCCGAAGGCCGTCCTGAGGGTGTCCTGGACGGCCCCGCGCGGGCAGTCGTGGGCCAGTGCCACGAGCAGGGTGTGGACCAGCCGGGCGTCGGTGACCACGCAGACGGAGCGTGGTCCGAGCCGGATGCGGACCACCCCGCCGTGGCGGGCGAGCGAACCGAGGAAGCCGAGCGGGTCGCGCAGCAGGGCGCCTGCGTGCCCGAGGCCGGGCAGGGCGCCGGGGGCCAGCGGCGGGACGGCGGAGCGGGCCAGCGGGGACGGGCCGGGAACGGTTCTCGGGGGGACGATCAGCTTCCGCGTTTCGGTCAGCAGGGACATGACACTACCTCTCAACCAGAGTGGCCGGTGCGGGCGATGCCGGGCGGCAACGGCGGGCCGGCCGGGAGCCGGGGGACCGCCCAGCGCGGGCCCCGCGCGCGCCCCCGGCGGGAGGGCGCACGTTGAGCAAACGCGCCGGTTTCCCGAGCGTTGCGCCGAATGTGCGGGGATCACTCCAACGGCCGAGTGGATCGACCCTTTCGTGCGTGCTCGAAACCCCGTGTTGACCTGCGCGGATGCGTCCGTCCGGGTGGTCCGCGGCTTGCCTGCGAGGCAGGGTCTTTGGACCCTCGCCGCACGGGCGTGCGAGGGACAGCATGGATGCGGAGAAGGAGGAACCTGATGACCCGTCTGCGCCACCGGCCGGCCCTCGACGTCCGGGTGGAGATCCGCGGCGAGCTGCCCCGCGAGGACGCCGAGTACGCCCGGGCCCGGGCGCTGGCCACCGCCACGGCGCTCGGCCCCGACACTCGCGCGCTGCGACTGCGGCTGACCCGCTCGCGCCACCGGTCGGTGACCCGGCCCGCACTGGCCCAGGCGGACGTCGACCTGACGGGCGTCGGACATGTCCGGGTGCAACTGGCCACCGGCACCGCACGGGAGTCCGTCGACCTGGTGCTCGGCACGCTGGCCGGCCGCGCCGTCCGACTGCGCGAGCAGGGCGACATCGGCTTCGCCGCCGCGTACGAGAGCGCCTACCGCCCGCAGTTCGCCGACCGCCCGCTCGCCCAGCGGCGGATCGCCCGGCACAAGGCGGTCGTGCCCGCCCGCCGCAGCCCCGAGCAGGCCGTGCTCGAACTGCTCGCCCTCGACCGGCGGTTCCACCTCTTCGCGGACGCCGCCACCGGCCGGGACGGCCTGGTCCACCGCTGCTCGCCGGGCGGCACGCTGGAGTTGTGCGCCGCGGGCACCAGTGCGATGCCCCCGCTCGACCTCGCCGAGGCGGCCCGCCGGCTCTGGCTCACCGGTCGCCCGTTCGTCGGCTGGACCGACCCCGGCGACCACCGGGCGCGGGTGCTCTACCGCCGCTTCGACGGCCACTACGGCCTGATAGCGCCGGTATCGGACGGCCGGATCGGGGCAGGAACCCTGTTGGCACAGGACTGACACCACGACGCAACGACCACACCACGAACTCTCCACGACAGGGGCCGGGACCATGGACTGCGACGAGGTCATGCTGACCGTCCGGATCACCGCCGCCGAGCGGGCACTGCTGCGCGAGCTCGCACGCGGGCACGGCGGCGACGTCTCCGAGGTGGCGGTGGACGGGCTGCTGGAGGTCATCCCCGCACTGCACGACGACGCCTGCGGCCTGCCGCTGCTGCGCGTTCTGGCCAGGCCGGCACCCTTCGCGCTCACCCTGTGGCTGCCCGCGCCGGTCGCGGACCTGCTGCCGCTGCTCGGCGAGCGGCTCGTACGGACCGGCGGTCCCGCGGCCGGGCCGGCCAGCGCCGCGCTCTCCGCGGCCCTGCGGCTCTGGCTCGCCGGGGACCGGGTCGTCCTGGCGGCCGGGCTGGCCCGGTTGCACGGGGGCTGCGGCGCCGGTGGGGTGGCGGCGGTGCGACCGGGGGTGGGTGCGGCGGTGCGCTCCGGGGTGGGCGTGGCGGCCTTCGGGGTGGAGCCGGTGAAGGCCGCGGCCTGACCCTTCGGCCCGTCTGACGATTCGTCATATTCCGCTCGGTGCAGGCACGTCCGGATGCCGGCGCCGCGCACCGGCCGCCGTCCGGGGCGGCTCCGGTGTGCCCGGCCGCGGTCCGGCCGCGGTCCGGCCGAACCGGGCGATCGAACCTGGCCGTCGAACCGTCCGGGGAATTCTGCAAGAGGTTTCTGTTATTCCCGGTCGCCCCTCCCGCTCTCCGGAGTGTCGGAAGACCCGGGCCCCCTCCACCGCGGGGACGCGCGGGTCGTCGTCGCACGAGGAGGGAACGCGATGGGGCACCCGGGCGGCGGGCTCCGCCGGCGCAGGAGCGCAGGCTCACCCCATGAGGTGTCCATCAGCCAGATCGCGCCGAATTCCGCCGACCTGATCCGACGGGCCGCGCCCGCCCGGCCCGCCCGGTCCGGCGCCCCGGACGGCAGTCGCGCGCCGACGCGGCCGCCCGGACGCGACGACCCGCCGAAGCCGGCGGCGGGTCCGCCCTCACCGCGGACGCCGGCGCGCCGGTGCCCGGGCCCGGAGCGCGGCGGTGCCGCGGTGGCCGGCCATCGGAGCCGCGACAGCCGAAGCGGCAGCCCTTACCAGAACTGGTCGCTGTCGAAGACCTCGTGAGCCGTTCGGGGTAAGGCTGTTCCCGTGAGCCCGTAAAACCGGTCGGCCCGTACGCCGGCCGACCCTTCGACCCGAGCCGCCGACGCCCGCGCGCCGCGAGGCCCGCAGGCCGGCAGGTCCGTCGCGCCGGGAACGGCCGCCGCCCACCCAGCGGCAGCCGCTCCCGGCGCCGGCCGTTCCCAGCGTCCCTGCCCCCCACACCGCCCCGAGGACCCTCCCGTATGCGAACCCGCCCCCACTTCGCCGCCCTCGCCCTCACCGCCGCGGCCCTGCTGTCCGCGGCCGTACCCGCCGCCGCCCACGGCGACAGCGTCCACCTGGACGTCATCGGCCAGCAGAACGGCCGTGTCAGCACCGTCGCCACCTGGGAGAACGACCACGACCCGGTGACCGGGGAGTTCGCCGGCACGCTCCTCGCGACGGCCTCCGACGGCCGCACCGTCGGGCCCTGGCGCCTGGTCACCGTCCCCGGCCGCCCGGGGACGTACACCACCCGGGAGGCCCTCCCGGTCGGGCACTGGCGGGTGACGGTGGACTGCGCCTTCCCCGCCCTCGGGCACGGCGAGCGCGAGCTCGACGTCGACACCGTCGAGATCACCGACCCGGCGCCCCCCACGGCGCTGTCCGAAACCGCGCCGCGGTCCGCCGGGGTGACCCCCGCCCCGCTCCGGGAGAGCACCGGCGCGACGGGGACCACCGCCGCCCCCGTCTCCGCCCGGGAGGCCTCGCCCGGCCCCGCCCACGCGACCACCTCCGACGCCACCGCCTGGGCGGCCATCGGCACCGCCTGCGCGGCCGTCGTCCTGGTCGCCACCGGGCTCTGGCTGCGCCGTCACCGCGGCTGAGCCGCCCGGCACCGCCCGCCCCGGGAACGGGGACGCACCCGCGGTGGAACCGGCCGGGTGCGAACCGACGTCCCTTCCGGTCACCGGGCGCCACCGGGCGCCCGGACGACCGCAAGGGAGCGTCCGCGCATGAAGAAGGTCCTGATCACCGGCGGCGCGGGTTTCATCGGCAGCACCGTCGCCTCCGCCCTGCTCGACCGGGGGATCACCCCGGTCGTGCTGGACGACCTGTCCCGGGGCCGGACCGAATTCGTCGCGGACCGGGTCTTCTACCGGGGCGACATCGCCGACGCGGCCCTGCTCGACCGGATCTTCGCCGAGCACCCCGACATCGACGCCACCGTGCACTGCGCCGCGAAGATCGTCGTACCGGAGTCGGTGGCCAAACCGCTGTACTACTACCGGGAGAACGTCGCCAAGACCGTCGAACTCCTGGAGGCCCTCCAGCGCCACGGCTGCACCCGGGTCGTCTTCAGCAGCTCCGCCTCGATCTACGCCCCCACCCCCGACGCCCGGGTCGACGAGAGCAGCCCGGTCGACGCCGGGAGCCCGTACGCGCGCACCAAGCAGATGATGGAGCAGGTCCTCCAGGACTGGACCCGGGGCGAGGGCGCCGAGCGCCAGCGGGTCATCGCCCTGCGCTACTTCAACCCGATCGGCGCCGACCCGCAGCTGCGCACCGGCCTCCAGGACCTCCGGCCCACCCACGCCCTCGGCAAGCTGATCGAGGCGCACACCACGGGCACCCCGTTCACCGTGACCGGCACCGACTGGGCGACCCGCGACGGCTCCGGCATCCGCGACTACGTCCACGTCCAGGACCTCGCCGAGGCGCACGTCGCGGCGCTGCTCCGGTTCGACGAGGTGATCGCCCCGGGCGTGGCGGACCGCTACCGGGTGATCAACGTCGGCACCGGGGACGGGACCACCGTGCGGGAACTGATCGCCGCCTTCGAGCAGGCCGTCGGCACCGGCCTGGAGGTGCGGGAGGCGGGCCCGCGGCCCGGGGACGTGATCGGCTGCTACGCCGTCGTGGACACCGCACGGGACCTGCTCGGCTGGCAGCCGCGGCGCGGCATCGCCGAGGGGGTCGCCGATGCGCTGGCCTGGCGGAGGGTCTGGTCCGCCCGGATCGGCGTCAGCTGACCGCCGGAGGCTGTCAGGCCACGGCCTCGCCGGACTTCGACCAGTTGTCGCGCAGCCGGTCGAGGTAGGACTGTGCCTGGGAGCCGATCTTGACGCCCCGGGCGAAGGCCAGCATGTTGCCCGCGCCCGCGTTGTAGCCGAGGGCGACCAGCTCGTCCCGGGTGAGCGGCACGCCCGGGCGGGCGGGCAGCTGCGCGGCGAGGTCGTGCAGGTGCCAGGCGGCCGCCTGGACGGCCAGGTTCCGGTCGTCCGGGAGTTCCTCCCACTGCCGGGAGGCGAACGGGCGGCCGGGCTTGGTGTCGTCGAAGGCGGCCCGGTGCATGTTGGCGATGCCGAACGAGGCGTCCGGCTTGCCGCGCTGCCAGGCCCGTTCGAGTTCGGGGTCGTGCGGCTTGTACGCCTCGTTGTAGAGGATCGCCATCAGCAGCTGCGGGTTGACCCCGGCCTCGGCGGCGTACTGGCGGACCGGCGCCGCGTAGTCGGCCGGGTCGTAGCGGCCCGAGGGCTTCGAGGGTTTCGACGGCGGACCGGAGGAGCCGGCCGACGGTGCGGCGCCCGGGGAGGGGCCGGAGGCGGCGGTCGGGGAGGGGTCGGCGGAGGCCGCGCCGTCGTGGCCGTTGCCGCGGACGAGACCCAGTCCGGCCACCACCACGACGCCGATCACCAGCCAGCGTCCCCGGCCGGACCCCTTCTTCTCCTCGCTCACCGCTGCCGCCCCTCCCCGTTCGCTCGTGCGCCCGTTCGAGCGCCGTGCGGCTGATCGCTCCCTGCGGCAGGTTACTCGGCGGGCTTCTGGTCGCCGTCGAGGTTGCGCAGGAAGTCCTTCGCCTTCTCGACGCCGGTGTCGATCTGCCCGCTGTACTTGCCGTCCGTGCGGTCGTCGATCGCGTCGCCGACCTTGTCCAGGCCCTGCCCGATCACGTCGCCGTGCTCGCGGGCGAGGTCGGTGGCCTTGTCCGCGAGGTTCTTCAGACTCTCAAACATGGTGACGCTCTGCTCCTCTGATGCGTTCCTGATGGTGTGCCGACGTGGCGGGGATCGTGACCATCCTAACGACGGCCCACCAGGCGGTCCGTCGCCGCCGGGTGACGGCGGATGACTTTGCTGAAATGGGTTCGTATGCTCAGGCCATCTTCTACAGCGATGTAGAGGGTGGGGTCCCCGCCAGGACGCCACCAGGACCGAAGGCGTCCCGGCACGCGCGGCGGCGCGATTGCTCCGCCGCGGCCGCAACGATCGAGGGAAGTGCGCATGGCCGGTCAGCGGGCGAGAACGCCGTACCAGGACGCGGGACCGCGCACCGAGGACCGCGCCCTGCCCGCGCAGCGCTCCCGGGCGGCCGGTGCGGGCGGTCCGGGGAGCCCCGCGGGCGCCGCGGCGCCCCGGGCGGCCCGGACACCGCGCCCCGGGGCGGCCCGCCGCCGCCAGCAGGCGCGTCGTCGCGGCGGGACGGCGGCCGTGCTCTCGGCGGTCGGGCTGCCGCTGCTCGGGGCGGTCGCGGACGAGGTCGACGGACCGGGCGTCAGCCTCCTCTTCGCGGTGGGCGCGGTGCTCGGGACGGCGGCCGCCGCACTGCTGTGCAGCCGGGCGGGCCGGTGGTGGGTGGTGACGGCCGCACCGGTCGTGGTGCTGCTCACCGCCTCGGGCGTCGAGTACCTCGCGCACCCCGGGACGTACCAGGGGAAGAACCTCGGCACCGGCGCGCTGCGCTGGGTGGTCGGGGCCTTCCCGGTGATGGCCGCGGCCGTCGCGGTGGCGTTCGCCGTGGTCGCGGTCCGCGCCGTGCCGACCCGCCGCCGGGTGGTACAGCAACGCCGACGAACCGGCCGGACGGCCGCCCCGGTCGGAAGGGGCCGCCGTGGCTGAGCGCGGCAACAGCCGTACCGGCGGCCGAGGTCAGCGAGGTCAGCGAGGTCAGCGCGGGCAGGCCGCGCGCCGCGCCGCCGCCCCGCTGACCGTCGCCGGGCGCACCCTGGCCTGCACCGTCTCGGTCGCCGTGCTCGGCGCCAGCGGCTTCACCTGGTACGAGTACCGCAGCCTGGACGACGGCATGGTCAAGTCCTCCGCGCTGAGCGAGGCCAAGAAGAACGCCCCGCCGCACCTCGACAAGTCCGTCAACCTGCTGCTGATCGGCCTGGACAGCCGCAAGGACATGGACGGCAACGACCTGCCCAAGCAGTTCGTCGAGGACGAACTGCACGCCGGCTCCAGCGGGATCGGCGGGTACAACACCAACGCCCTGATCGTGCTGCACATCCCGGCCAACGGCGGCAGGGTCACCGCGCTCTCCGTCCCGCGCGACGACTACGTGCAGACCGTCGGCGCGGACGGGAGGATGCACAAGATCAAGGAGGCGTACGGCATCGCCAAGGAGGCCGCCGAGCAGAAGCTGGCCGGCAAGGGGCTCTCCAAGGCGCTGCTGGAGCGGCAGAGCCGCGAGGCCGGCCGCTCGGCCACCATCCAGACCGTGCAGAGCCTCCTGGACGTCCCGATCGACCACTTCGCGGAGGTGAACCTGATCGGCTTCTACGACATCGCCAGGGCGGTCGAGCCGATCCAGGTCTGCCTCAACCACCCGGTGGACGACCCGATCATCGCCCGGACCGCCACCCACGAGGGCGGCGGCACCGGCCTCAAGCTCCCGGCCGGGATCAGCTCTCTCAACGCCGCGCAGGCACTCTCCTTCGTCCGCCAGCGCCACCACCTCACCAACGGCGACCTCGACCGCACCCACCGGCAGCAGGCGTTCCTCTCCTCCGTCGAGTACAAACTCAAGCAGCAGGGCATCCTGAACGACCTCGGGCAGATGCAGAAGCTGTTCGCGGTGGTGAAGAAGGACGTGGTCATCGACAACGAGTGGAACATCCTCGACTTCGCCCAGCAGGCGCCCAACCTGACCGGCGGCAACGTGGAGTTCAACACCCTGCCGATCAGCGGCTTCAGGACGGTCGGCGGGCAGGAGGTCAACACCGTCAACCCGGACCTGATCAGGAAGATCGTCCGGCAGCTCTTCAACCACGAGCCGGCGCCGGCCCCGCCGGCCGCCGCGCCGCCCGGGGAAGGGCCGGGCGAACCCGCCCCGTCGCCCTCCGCCACCCCGAGCACGGCGCCCAAGGCGGTGGTCGACGTCAACGCGGCCGCGGGGGCGGGCGCGGCGGCCAACGAGTCCAGGGCGCTGGCCGAACTCGGCTACCAGGCGGGCCGGATCGGCGACGCCCCGGCCAGGACCCGGGCCACCACCGTCGCCTACGGGTCCGGGGCCAAGGCCGACGCACAACGCCTCGCCGCCCGCTACGGGGTGAACGCCTTCTTCTCGTCGGCCGTCCCCGCGGGGCGCATCCTGCTCACCCTCGCCGTCTCCCGCACCCCCGCGCCGACGGCCGTCCCCTCGGCCACCGCGGCCGGCGATCCCTCCGCCGACCCGGCGGCGGGGCTGCCGATGCAGGGGCCGGCGGTGAAGGCGGGCGGGATCCCGTGCGTGGACTGAGGCCCGACACGTTCCACCGGCCGGTACGCGAGCGCATCCTGCAGTGACCTCGAAGTCCGCTCCGGCCCTGGCAACCGGATCGCCGTTCCGCTTTCACACGGCACCCGCATTCCGCTCCGGCTCGGCCACCGGGACGGCGCTCTGAGCACCATCGTCAGCCTTGAACTCGTCGCCGGGCGGGCCCACATCGGTGCCCGTCCGGCGCTGGGCGAGGTCGGTGCTGCCGACGCTCGGCCTGGACGGCCGGCAGCAGGACGCCGTGCTGGACGATGTGCGGCTCGTGCTGTCCGAACTCGGCACGAACGCCGTCGTGCCCGGCTGTGGCGGCGAGCGGCCGGACGTGGCGCTGACCGCCCGCCTGCCGCCTGGTCGCCGGCTGCCCCGCGCACTGCCCTCCGGCCGCCGGTCGCAGACCCGGCGCCCCGGGGAACCACCGTGCTCGGCTGCCCCGGCGGGGGCGCGCTCAGGGGCCTCGTCGGCTCCGGCTGCCGGGACACCTGCCTCGACCGACGGCCTCCGGCACCGTCCCGGCCACCGTCCTACGGGGCGACGGCAGACCGGCTCCCTGCCACCGCAGGCACCGGCTGTGAGCCCCTTGCCGCAGCCGAGCCCGACGACGGCGCCCCGGTGCGGACCATCCTCGCCGACCCCGACGGCCGGCGCACCGGAACTGCCAGCCTGCGCGGCTGCGGCGCGACCTGAGCCCTGAGGCCGGCGAACACGTCGCCGTAAACCGGCACGGGCACTGGCACCGGCACCGGCACCGAAACCGGAGCCTTCCCCATGTACTGCGCCTGGCTGCGCTGAGCTGCTGGGCGTCCTCGTACGCCTGCTGGAGAAGCGTCGTCAGATCGGTGACCTCGGACTTCAGCCTGGTGACCTCCGCGTCCAGGGCCCCGGTACGGCTGTGGGTGTCATTCAACCGCTTCGCCAGCTCGACGGTCAGCGGCGTCCTCGGGCCGGTCGCGTTCAGCGCCTTCCAGCGGAGCTCATGGAGCATCGTGCGCAGGGCCGTCCCGTCGCCGGGGCCGGGAGCCGCGAAGGCCGCGAGGTTGTCGACGACATTTCGAGGCGGCACCCGGTGACCGTTCAGGTAGCGGGACATCGTGGCGGGGCTGACGAAGACCGCCCCGGCGACCTGGCGGATCGAGCACTGCCGTGAACGGACCACTGCCCGAAGGGTGTCCGCGAGCGTCACGACCTCGGCCGGGAGACCGGAGTCCAGGGGGACGAGCGGCCTCGACTGACGCCACCGGACGAGCTCGGCCTCCTTGCCCGGTGCCGTCGCAGAGCGGCCCCCGCCCTCCTCCCGGGCCACCTCGGACAGCGCCCGCCGCAGTCGGTGCCAGGCACCGCGGTACCACTCGAGAACGCCCGGTCCGCCGCCACGGCCCCCGTACGAGGCCGCGAAGTGCAGACAGCTCCGAACGAAGCCGACGAGCAGAGGAAGGCGCGGCAGGCTGCGGCGCCGCAGGTTCAGTGCGTCGCCCACGGTGCTTCGGCCCGCGTGGGTGTCGAGATGCCTGGACATGTGCCGGGAGACCCACCCCAGCGACGGTTCGCCGGCCCAGGCCTTCAGCTCGCGCAGGCACTGCACGAACTCTCCCACCGTCCGGCAACCGCTGGGGTCAGGGGGCAGTGCGGGGCTGAACCCGAGAACCCGGCATCGGCACGGCGAGTGCGCGCGACGTTCCACTGCGCGGCCCAGAACTCCCGGTCGCCGCCGCAGGCGGTGCCGTAGGCGACGGTCACCGTCAGACTGGGCAGCCGTCTGCCGGAGGCGGCCTGGGCGAGCGCCGACACGGAGAAACCGGTCCGATGCGCCAGGGCTTCGTAGGGAGGCAGCCCCGCCTCCTCCCGGGCCCGGCGCAGCAGCAGGGCGAGCCCCGCGTACGGGGCGTGCGGGTCGATGGGGTTCTCACGACGTGGCACGGCGTACCTCCTCACGGTGCGTGGCGGTGCCGCAGGCGTGCGGCACCGCCACGGTGGATGAACCGGACCGTCAGGAGGACTGGCCGAGCTCGCGAGCGACCGCGCCCGTGGCGAGGACCGCCGCGATGGCGGCCTGGACGTCGTAGCCCAGGACGACGAGCACGACGACCGCGACGCCGGTCGGGAGGATCCAGGGCACGCCGAGCGTGCGGTTCCCGGGGAGGTGGATGCAGAACGCGGCCCCGCTGGCGGGCCTCCGCGAGGTGTGACGGCGCATGGCCATGGTGATCATGTCCTTTGGTCCGGACGGTCGCCACGCACCACCCGAGGCCCCGTCTGTTGCCGCAGGCCCCTCGCCCCGCCCGGCGGTGCCGCACGACGCGGCACCGCCGGCGTTGCGTCCGCTCCTCGTGGCGCCGGTCGTCCGAGATGGTGGCGTCGGATCCACGCGGCTGGTCGGGGAGGCACAAGGCCGGAGGCGCCGGCCGCGCCGTTCGCGCAACGGCTGCGCAGCGGTGGCCACCTGCCGGGCGGGCGCCGCACTCGCGCCGCTTCGGGCGGGCATCCTTCACACCGCACCCGACCGTCCGACGCTGCCCCGTGCCGTCCGTTGCTTCACGGGCTCATCATTCCCAGGACGATTCCTCGAAGGCGTCGGGTTCGGTGATCCAGCCGGCGTTCAGGACGAGCCGTGAGGTGCGGTGGACGGCGAGGAAGCCGAACGGCCGGTCGAATCGAGCGCTGATTATGCGGGCGCGACAGCGGTACCGCGGCGGTAGCCCCGCGCCCGCGACGCTCAGGGCAGTGACGCTCGCGGAACGGAAGCCGCGGGCGCCGAACGTGGCAGTCACCGTCTGTGCGGCGGCCTCGACCGCCAACGGCTCGGCGCTGATGCCGGGGAAGTGACCTCGGGTTCCGTCCGTTGCTGTTCGGAGGCCGAACAGCTCAGGGTCCTCGAGCAGATCGTGGCGGGCGGTGACGGTGAAGGGCACGGTTTCCACCACCAGCTTCGATTCGCCGTCGAGGCTGGCAACGCGCTCGACCGTCAGCCCGGGGCCCGGAGCGCCGTCGGGGAGTTGACCGCCCGGGAGTACTGTCCTCCGGTTGTCGAGGGTCCGCACCGCTGCCGCCAGCACATGTCCTGGCTGGGCGTCCTCCGTCCCCAGGAACAGGTGAACATCGACTCCCTGGGCGCCGAGAACGTGGAGCACGGTGACGGGACCTGTCGGGGTCTGGGTGACTCCCACGCGGTCGAGGAGTGCGGTGACCCGGGACAGGCCGGCCATGTCCCTGCCCCGCCAGGGGCCGGCCGCCGCCTCCAGGCCGCAGGGTTCGAACGGCCGGATCCAGTCGGTACGGACCGTGAGGGCGCTGGCCAGCACCAGTCGGGTGTCCTTCCCGACGGTCACCGGCATCGACGGGATCTGTCCGCCGGTGCACGTCGCCGCCCAGGCGTCGAGTCGAGCCTGGTCCGAGGCCGCGTCGCCGGTGAGCTGTCCGTGGACGCGCTCGGGGAGCGCGGCAAGCCAGCTCCGCTCGATCGGCAGAGCTTCGTGGGTCCACAGGCCGAGCGCCCCTTGCACGCCGGGCATCGCATCGATCGCGGCCAGCAGGCTCCGCGCCTCGCCCGCAGCCCGGTCTGCCGGGATGCCGATGGCATCGGCAAGTTCCGTACGGACGGCGGCGGTTGCGCCGTCTGCCAGCAGAGCCAGCAGCGGCCACACCCCGGCGGTGGTGAAGGCCGTGCCGCCTTCCGGTAGAGCGGCGGCCCAGCGCGCGGTCAACGCATTGACGGCCCGGACGGTGGAACTACGAATCATGCCCACCCCTTCGAGGAACACCTGACCCCGGGAGCGTAGGGCCGACCCGTCCGGGGCGGCCAGCGATATACGTGGGCGCTCCTGGTGACGAACCGCGAGCTCGGCTCGACTCGCCGCCGCATGATCAATGATCGGACGGGCCTTGGCTCTTGAGGTGCGCCAGCGTGGAGATCAGCCGGTCGGCGATTCCCTCGGGCCAGGGGAAGGCGATCGTCACCGCCCGCTGGTGGGCCAGCCCGTGCAGGCCCAGCCACAGGGCGACGGCGTCCGCCCAGGGGTCGTCGGTGGCGGCCAGGCCGGCGGCGGCGCACTCGGCCAGGACGTCGGCGAGCAGGTGCAGGGGCGCCATGCCGAGGGTGGCCATGTCCTCCTGCGTCACGGCGGTGTCCTGGAGCACGGGCACCCAGACGCCGCCGAGCATGGTGCGGTAGCGCTCCGGGTGGTCTTCGGAGAAGCCCAGGTAGGCGTGGCAGAAGGCGAGCAGACGTGCCCGGGGGTCCTCGCCGGCCGCGTCCACGGCGGCGCGGAGTTGTGCTTCCAGCTGGTCGAAGGCCTGCTGCACCACGGCCAGCATGATGGCCGGCTGGTCGGGGAAGTGGCGGTAGATCGAGGGGGCGGCGATCCCGACCCGGCGGGCGACGGAGCGCAGGGTGACGGCGCTCTCGCTGCCGGTCTCGTCGAGCAGCTCGACCGCGGCGGCCACGATGTCCTCGCGGAGACGGGCACCCTCCCCCCGGCGGTTGCGGGGGCGGGCGGACTGTGTGCTCGATTCGTTTCCCATGCCGTGAGCTTACAGGTGAAAACTTACAGCCGACAGGCCTTGTATGCCGTGAGCTTACGTGCGTAACGTTACGGCCGTAAGCAATGCCGAGCCGAACGGAGCACGCCATGAACGACGCCGTCATCACCCGCGCCATCGAGGTCGTCCTGCCGGGCGAGGTCGAGCCGGACGGCCTCCGGCTGCGCACCCGCGACCTCCCGCCGCCGACCGACGGCCGGGTCCTGCTGCGGATGGACGCCACCGGCGTCTCCTTCGCCGAGCAGCAGATGCGCCGCGGCAAGTACTACGACCAGCCACCCTTCCCCTTCGTGCCCGGCTACGACGTGGTCGGCACGGTGGTCGCGACCGGCCCCGGCGTCGACCCGGCGATGACCGGGCGCCGCTTCGCCGCCGTCACCAAGACCGGCGCCTGGGCCAGCCACCTGCTGATCGATGCCGCGGACGCCGTCCCCGTGCCGGACGGCGTGACGGCCGCCGACGCCGAGACCGTGGTCGTCAACGGCGTGACAGCCTGGCAGATGCTGCACCGGACGGCGAAGGTGGCCCGGGGCGCGACGATCGTCGTGCTCGGCGCCAACGGCGGCGTCGGCTCGACCCTCGTCCAACTGGCCCGGCACGCCGGGATCACGGTGATCGGCACGGCCTCCGCACGCCACCACGACACCGTCCGCGCCCTCGGTGCGACCCCGGTCGACTACCGCGACCCGGACGCGTACCAGCGCATCCGGGAACTCGCGCCCGACGGCGTCGACGCGGTGTTCGACCACGTCGGCGGCGCCGGACTGGCGCGGTCCTGGCAACTGCTGCGCCGCGGAGGGGTCCTGGTGTCCTACGGCACCGCCGCCACCAAGGACGAGGCCGGCGACTCGCGGCTCCCGGTGCTGAACCTGTTCGCCCGGTTGGCGTTGTGGAACCTGCTCCCCAACGGGCGCTCCGCGCACTTCTACAACCTGTGGGCGGGCAGGCGCCGCCCCGCGGCCTTCCGGGCCCGGCTGCGCGAGGACCTCACCCAGGTGCTGGCCCTGCTCGCCGACGGCACGCTCACCGCCCAGGTCGCCGCAGAGTTCCCCCTCGACGAGGCCGCGGCCGCGCTCGCCCTGGCCGAGTCGCGCACCGTCGCTGGCAAGGTCGTCATCGTCCGCTGACCCGGGGCCGGCGAAAGGCCCGACCTCCCCTCCCCGGAGAGCAGGATCGGAGCTCCACGTCGCCGTTTGCCTGCTGGCGGCCGCGTGGCTGTTCACCGCCGCCCGGGCCTACCGCACGATCCGCCGCGGCGAGGTGCAAGTCGGCGAGTACGGCCTGCAGGTTGCGCCAGGACCGGCCCCAGCGGGCGGCGAACTGCGCGGGCGCCAGGCGCACAGGCGGACCCGTTGCAGATGGTCGGCGGGTTCGGAGTCCAGGCCGAGTGCGGCCGGGGTCCGTCGTCGTGCAGCACGTGCTCGGTGTCGGGGCCAGGACGACGGGACCGGTGCCGGCCTGGTCGAGCCAGTGCTGCTGGGCCTGGGCGATCACGCGTCCGGAGATGACGCGCAGGGTGGTGCCCTGGGCGTAGTGACCGCGGAAGGTCTCCTGGTGGTGGTCGTCGGCAATGGTGGCGATCGCGCCGCCGGTGGCGACCGCCTTCTCGGCTTTGACGCTCTTGCGCATCCGGCGGATGTCGACCGGGCCGGTGATCTGCACGCCGACGTGATCGGCCCAGTGGCGGAAGGGCACCTGAGAGGGCCGCCAGTGGGCCAGGCGCAGGCGGGCACTGCCCGCCCAGGCATGCTGTCTGCACCACCGCGGCAGCCCTCGATCGTCACCTGCCCCCGCGTGGGCGGTCAGGCAGTCGCCGTTCCAGGCGTTGGAGTGGATGTACGTCCCGGCGTCACCGTCCGCGTACCACCGGCGCTCCTCACCAGGCAGGGTGCCGAAGCCGATGCCGGCGCCCCAGCGACGCTGGGGGCCGAGGACGCCGCGGTTTCCGCTGTCGCGGGTGAGGTTGCGGTACCACCAGGCGCCGAGGCCGCCGGACTGCTGGGTCTCGTAGGAGGAGAAGGTGACCGTGCTGCCGTCGTTGTTGGCCACCCACCACCACTGGTTGGACTGCCCGGTCTGCGCGTAGGTGTACACCGGGGCGCCCTGGCTTGTGTTGTGGGCGTAGTCGTCCCGATACTGGCCGGTGCCCATGTTCAGGGTGTGCGCCCAGCCCTGCAGCACCGCAGCGTCGGACGGAGTACCCATGTTCTCTCCCGCCAAGACGGCCGGGGCCCCGGTGTCACTGTTGGGGAAGCGGCTGCGCGCGCTGGTCGATGCCGAGCGTGTCGTCGGAGACCTACGCCGCTACTACGGGATTGGCCTGCCGCCTGATGCGGCTCCATTCACGGGGAGCCGGTTCGAGCATCTGGCCGGTGGCGGAGATCGCCCGGAGACCGCCGGTCGGATCACGGCGGAGGACTTGATCGCGGTGGAAACCCTCTCGGTGTCCATCCCGGTCGAGCTGAAGCTGGACATGCTGGAGGGCCCGCTCGGCGACGAACTGGCTGACCTGCTGTCCGCGATCCCGGCTGGCGTGGACCTGGCGCACGTTGACGCCGCCACGGTGGCCGACGGTTCGCCGGCGGACCAGGCGTGGCGGCTTTTGGAGTCCCAGCACGGGCTGGGCTGGGTGATCTCGGGGAAGATCCTGGCCCGTAAGCGTCCGCAGTTGCTTCCGGTCTACGACACGGTGGTGCGTTGCGCGCTGGGCCGCCCGCGCCCGTTCTGGCTTTCGCTGCATGCCGCGATGGGCGAGGACGACGGCTCCCTGCACCGCCTGCTGCTCGACCTCCGCCAGGCTGCGGACCTGCCGGAGACGGTCAGCGCGCTGAGGGTATGCGATGTTGCGGTGTGGATGGGCCACCGAGCCCTTGATCATGCCTGCCGCTGACGGGTGACCACTCAACAGCCGACTGGTCCGAGCGGCCTGTCCGGCGTGTGGGAGTGACGGACTTTAGCTGCCCGCTGGACGTCGCGGCCATGGTCAAGGCCGCGCATCACCGTGACACCGGGGCCAGGGACCTGGTTGCCTCCGACGGAACGAGGCGGTAGACGGTCAGCTTCGGGACGTGCAGCAGGGCGGCGGCTTCCGCGATGTTCAGGAACCTGATGTCTTGCGCCGGGGGAGGCACGACCGGGGGAGTGACGGCGGGCCTGGCCGGCGTGCTCATCCAGGCCACCAGCTTGTCCAGTTCCTCCTGGACGAAGGCCTCGCTCGACGCGGGGACGGCGTCCCGTTAGACCTGCCGGAACAGCCCCAGCAGGTCGTCGTCGGCGCGGTTGGTGATGTGCCGGAACGTGGTCATGAGACCTTCCTCTTCTTCGCGGTGCTCTCAGGCCGGAGGTCACCGACTTCGCGGTCCAGGCGCAGACGGGCCTTGTGGAGCTGTACCCGTACCGTGGCGGGTGAGATGCCGAGGCTGCGCGCGATCTCCGCCGGGTCCAGGCCTTCGCGCCCTCCAGCGGGCGGGTGCCGACCTCGTCACCATTGCAGCGCGGCTTCGTGGAAGGCGTGCTGGACGAGGTCGGCGGCGTCCGTCCGTCCGGCCGGCCAGAAGGATGGTGGAGGCCAGCACATCGCGATACACCGCCCGGAAGAGCACGGTGACGGCTTTGGCGACATCCGTCGGGATTCGCCTGTTCTCCGTCTCGGTCATTTGGCTCCCTGGCTCTGCTTGTCCGCGTTCGGTGCTCCCCAGGTCGGCCGGACGCCGACCTGGACCCGCATGCCTGGTCCGCCCGTTTCGCTCTCCTGTTCCACGGCGGTGCCCAGCGGCGACCGTTCGACCAGCGCGACCAGGGTGCGGCGGCGCTGCCACTCGGTCAGCTGCCGCGCCGCCACCCCCAGAGCCCCGAGCAGGGCCAGCACGATCCACGAGGGCTGACTGCCCAGTGCCACGAACGGCACCACCGGGGCCCAGCCGAGCAGTTGGGTTACCTGACGCCTCATGCCCAGAAGTCGAACGGCAACGCCAAACCGTTTACATCTGCGAAAAGACGATCCGGGCCGGTCCGGGGCCGGTGGCGAGATCGGGGCAGGGATTCAGGGGATGTAGAGGCTCTGGCCGCCGGTGGTGATCTCGTCGTCACCGGCGCTGATGCGGCCCAGCTCCTCTCCGTTGCAGTCCGGACCCGAGTAGACGGTCACGGCCGTGTCGGTGTTGTTGTCGACGATGCTGGAGTCCTCCAGGGGGTAGCAGCCGGAGGGGTCCGTGTAGACCTCTTCGTTGTTGACGTAGAGGTTTCCGGTGGCTGCGGTGGCCGGGCCGGCGGGCAGGACCAGGGCGGCGGCGGTCATCAACGGGACGCCGAGAGCGGCGCGGCAGGTGATTCTCATAACCATGTGCATAGCCATTTCGGGCCGGTGCCGTGACAGGGACGGGCAGGGGTCGCCCTTGGAGGGCGGGCCCGATGGGCCGAATGCCGGGTGCCCCACGGCCGCCGCCGGCGTCGACCACGACCCCGGCCCGCGGCCCGGGCACGCCGACGGCGCTCCCGTCGGCGGCCAGGGCGGTGTGGAGGCGTTGGCCTTCCCGCCCGCGGCGGCTACGGGCACCTGGCCGCGTTCTCCACCGAGGTCGAGCACGCGATCCCGCGCCGCTGCTCCTTGTTCACCGACCTGGTGCTGCGCGACCGCGGCGCGGACGTGCCGGTGCTCCTGATCGAGGTCGACCGGGAGAACGTGGCGTGTGCGCAGTTGCTCGGTCGTGGCCATCCGGAACTGGAGCAGCGCGGCGACCACGGCATGGTCGATCTCGGGCGGCGCAGCAGGAAGGCCCTGCCGCCGAAGGCCGGCGGGGTGGCCCGAGGCGAGGGGCCGACCGGGCGCGCATGACACGGCCGGGCTGCCGGTGTACAAGTGCCCGGGTGGAGGGCGGGCCCCGACAAGCCGGGACGGCCGGTCGATCCTCGGATCGACCGGCCGTTTCGTTTTCCGTGGACGCCGGTCAGTTGGCGACGACGGTGGCCGCGGCCCCGCCCCGGTCGAGCTCGGCGTCGTAGATGTGCACGACCACGTTCACCGAGGACCTGATCCACGTGTCACCGGGCGAGGTGACGCCCACCGGAATGGTCACGGTCTCCCCGCCGGTGCAGGGGAGCTGGACCGAGCCGACGCCCGATACGGCGGATTGCGTGGCCTGGACGGTGATCTTGACCCACTCGAATATCGGGAGGCACCGGTAGCTGACGGAGACGTTCAGTGTCCGCCCGGCATCCGCGACGGTGGCGCCGTTGACGCCTATGGAGAGTCCCCCGGCGCTCGCGGGCGCGGTTGCGAGGATCGTGCTCGCCATGGCAAGGGCGGGGACGGCCAGGAAACGGGCGAACTTGGTACGGGTAGATGCGCTCATGACAACCTTCTCTCCGGCAGTGGCAACGGACGGGATGGGGTGATCGAGGGGAGCTTCCGAGCCCCCATGCTGCGGTCCGCCGGTGACTCGGGAGTCAGAAGAGTCGGTGGATGTCTGGAATGACACCGCGATGTGGCGTGGAGTCGCTCGCAAGCTCAGGATGGCTCGCCGTAGCCGGATCCCGCTTCCGGGCAAGCACGAAACCGCAATATTGAGCCCGACGAACAACGCGTCCACCCGCCCCCCGCACCAAGGGCCGTCTCCCCACCACCGGGGAGGCGGGCCCTTTTGCATGCCCCGACGAAGGAGATGCCGATGCCGACGCTCCACTACGACCCCGCCGCCGCCCCACCCTGCGCTGCCTGGCGAAGGGCCGGAAGGCCGACCCGGCGAACCCCGGCAGAGCGTCCAGGACATGCAGAACGCCGCGCACCAGCGCCCGCGCCGCCCCGATCGGCGCACCGGTGTCCTCGTCCACCAGCACGATCCCCACCAGCCGCCCGCGCAGCCCCTGACCGGTACGCCCGCGCTCGGTCCACTGCACGAGCGGCCACCCGCCGGACCCGACAGGGAGCCGCGACGCCGGCCCTCTGCTGACGGCCCCCCAAGCACCAGGTCAGCGCGAGCGGCCGAGCAGCTCGGCCGTCTCGGCGCGCCGGTGCCAGGCGATGACGGCCAGCGGCACCATGAAGATGAACGGGGTCCCGGCGTTCTCGCCGTGCATGGCGGTGAGCTGGGTGATGAACGCGAACGCCAGGAAGATGATCAGCGCGGTCGCGGCCGGCCCGGCCAGCCGGCGGACCAGCAGGCCGACCGCTCCGGCCAGTTCCACGAGTCCCGTCAGGTACATGAACCAGTGGCCTGCCCCGATGGCGTCGAAAACGGTCGTGGCGGCGGGGAGCGCGAGCAGCTTGGGCAGCGCGCTGGCCAGGGCGAAGAAGAGCGCGAGCAGGACCCGCAGCGTCCGGACCACCCGGACCACGGCCGTGCCGGACTTCGCGGTGGCGGTGGCGGTGGCGGTGGTCGTGGTGGCGGCGGTGGCGGTGCTGGACATTTCAGGTCTCCCTGGTCGGCTGTCGTTGCTTTCTCAGGTTTGACCGCCGGCGCCACCCGAACTCATCGGTCCAGGAAGAAAAAGTCTTCCGGCAGCCCCACCTCCAGCGCCAGCAGCTCGCCGACGGTCTGCCGCCTACGGATCCGCCCGGCCCGATCGCCCTCGACCGTGACCCCTGGGATCAGTGGTCTGGAGTTGTAGTTCGACGACATACTCGCCCCACCTGCGCCGGTGTCGTGGAAGACCGCCCGGTCCCCGATCTCCGCGGCCGCCGATCGTGTGGATCGCCGCTGTCGTCCCGCGAAGACCTGACCCGCCCCGCGCCGAGACCCGGTTGGGGTCGTGCGGGCAGCCATCGAGGCCACCGGTCAGGGATATTGCCGGTCGGGCAGCGGCCGCTGTCGCTGACTGTTCCGGGGGTGGCGCCGGTCCAGGCGAATTGGAGCCAGCTCATTGCGATGACGGCAATTGCTGTGACCGCGATGAGCCTCCGGGTCGAGGCTGTGGTTCATGCTCACCGGCTGAGGCTGCGGCGTGCGTCTGTGTGTGGCCGACCGGGCCGCTTCACCGGGAGTTTTCTTTGCAGATGGCGGACGGGCCGTCACCGGTGCTGCGGTGGCGGCCCGTCGAGGGTGATGCTCAGAGGGTGATGCTCATACGGCCGGGCCGATCAGACCTGCCAGGGCCCGGTGTGCGCGTCGGGTGGTGCGCTCGGCGCGGCTCTTGAGCCGGAGCGCGCGCGTGAGGCGGTACTTCTCGGCCTCCCGCAGACGCTCGTCGATCGTGGCTCGCGCGACCTCGATGTTGTAGATCATGGTGCTCCCCCTGTCCGGGGTGATTCGTCGGCATCATCGTCATGCCGGCCCTTCGGACCACCCTCTGTGCTTCAGAGCCTACACCCAAATACGGGGCAAGGCCTTGTATTTAACGTTCTGTTCAAGAAATCGCCTGCTGATCGAAGGCTTTGATGCCGATCGGCTCCCAGGTTCCGTATGGCGGCGATTCGGTGCCCGGATCCCTGCCCGGGCCGTCGCGAGAGCGGCACCAACCCCGGCCGGCTGGTCGAACGCGTCGTCGCGGCCGGACCGGTCGAGCGCCGCACCGACGCCGAGGACCGCCGCACACGGGACCGATCGGGGTCGGCACGACCCACCGCCGGGGGAGTCCCCTTCAGGTCCACCGTCCCGGCCGGTGAGGCGTCAGCCCGCGGACGGTGGGTTCCCGCCCGCGGTGACCACGCCTGTCTCATAGGCGATGACGACCAGCTGGGCCCGGTCATGGGCGTGGAGCTTGGCCAGCAGCCGCCGGACATGTGTCTTGACGGTCGCGATGCTCAGCCCCAGATGCTCGGCGATCACGCGGTTGGGCAGTCCCCGGGCCACCAATCGGAGCACTTCCCGTTCCCGTGGGGTCAGGCCCGCCAGCTCCCGGGCGAGTCGCGGGCGCGGCTCGTGGAGTCCGGCGAACTCGCGGATCAGACGGCGGGTGACCGTGGGCGCGAGCAGGGCCTCGCCGGCGGCGACCACCCGCAAGGCTGTCAGCAGGTCGGCGGGGAGGATGTCCTTCAGGAGGAATCCGCTGGCTCCGCCGCGGAGTGCCGCGTACACGTACTCGTCCAGGTCGAACGTGGTGAGGACCAGCACCCGGGTGCCGGCGGCGTCCGGGTCCGCGCAGATGCGCCGGGTGGCCTCCAGACCGTCCGTGCCCGGCATCCGGATGTCCATCAGCACGACGTCGGGCCGCAGCCGCAGGGCGAGTTCGACGGCCTGTTCGCCGCTGACGGCCTCGCCCGCGACGGTGAGGTCGGGCGCGTTCTCGATGAGCAGGCGGAAGCCCGCCCGCAACAGCGCCTGGTCATCGGCGATGAGAACCCGCACCGGCCGGTTCACCGGGCTGTCTCCGATCCGCAGGGCAGCCGCGCGTGCACCCGGAATCCGCCCGTCGCCAGGGGGCCGGCGGAGAGGGTCCCGCCGCACATGGCCGCCCGCTCCCGCATCCCGACGAGTCCGTGCCCGCCGCCAGGGCGCCCGGGCGGGAACCGGGACGGGAGCCGGGACGAGAGCCGGGACGGCGCGTCGTTGACGACCTCGATCTCGACGGCCTCGGGGCCCGTCCGGGAGAGGTTCACCCGGCAGTCCGCCGATCCCGCGTGCTTGACGACATTGGTGAGGGCTTCCTGAACGATCCGGTAGACCGCCAGTTCCACCCCCGGGGGGAGCGGTGGATCCGGGTCGACGGACAGCTCCACGCGCGGGCCGGCGCCGTCCGCGAGTGCGGGCAGGTCGGCCAGACCGGGGGCGGTCCCCGACTCGGCTCCGTCACCGGGTGATCGCAGAACGCCGAGCATGCGGCGCATCTCGGTGAGCGCCGTCCGGCCCGCTGTCCCGACCAGTGCGAGGGTCCGCTCGGCCTCCTGCGGGTTGGTGGAGGCCACCGCACGGGCCACCTCGGCCCGTACCGCGATGACAGTCAGATGATGGGCCACCACGTCGTGGAGCTCGCGGGCGATCCGCAGCCGCTCCTCCGTCACGGCCTGCCGGGCGGCGAGTTCCGCGTACGACCGCTGCTCTCTCAGCGCGGTGCCCACCAGCCAGGGCAGGGTCATCATGAAGGAGGCGAAGACGATGCCCCACGCGACCCCGGAGGCCGGGACCGGTCGCGGTACGAGGGCCATGGCCGCCGCGACGGCGCCCAGCGAGCAGCCGAGCGCCGTCACGGACCGGCGCCGCGGTTCCTGCGCCGCCACCGTGTACAGGGCGGCCCCGACGGGGACCCAGGACTCCTCCCATCCGGTGAACGCCATGGCGAGGACCGCTCCGGCCAGGACCGTGTACAGAACCCGGACGGACCATCTGCGCCGTACCGCGATCGGCAGCCAGACCAGCGCCGCCACGGCTCCCGCGCCCCAGCCACCGCTCAGCGTCTCGCTCGCGCCGAACGCCAGGGCGAGGAGCACGGCCGCGACCGTGTCCACGCCGTGCCACTGTCCGTCCCGCAGACGTCCGGCCACCAGCGGCCGTGACTCCCCGTCGCCCATGCCGACCACGCTATCCAAGCGGGGGCCCGGGGCCTGTCAGCCCGGAGGACGTCATCTCACGGGCTGAGTCATCCGCGCGGCCGATGCCCGTCGTACCCTCCTGGGCTGACACCGGGTTCCTTCCCGGGGGCGAAGCCGCCGGGCCCGTCGGACGGAACAGTGGAGTCATGAATCGGAGAACACTGCTGTCCTCGTGCGCCGGACTGGCCGCCGCCATGACCCTCGGTCCGCTCGCGCCGGTGGCCGTCGCGCGACCGGCGCAGGAGGAACCCGTGCGGTTCCAGCTGCCCGCCCCGAACGGACCGTACCCGCTGGGTACGATCGCGCTGCACCTGGCCGACACCGCGCGGCCGGACCCCTGGGTGCCCTCCCGCCCCTGCCGTGAGCTGATGATCAGCATCTGGTACCCCGCCCGCGGCCGCGCGGACCGCCCCACCGTTCCCTGGATGCCTCCGGCGGCGGCCGACCGGTACCTGAGCCTCCTCGGTCTGCCTCCCGGCCGGGTACGACTGGGAGGCACCCACGGCCACGAGGGGGCTCCCGTCGGCGGCCCGCCGGGCCCCCTGCCCGTCGTGCTCTACTCTCCCGGCGCCAACGCGTCACGGTCGTTCGGCACCGGCGTCGTGGAAGACCTCGCCAGTCACGGCTTCCTGGTGGTCACCGTCGACCACACCTACGACGCGGCGGCGGTCGCCTTCCCCGGTGGACGCGTCGAGACGAATCCGCAGGGCGGGATCAGCGACTACGCCAAGGCCCTCGCGGTCCGTACCGCCGACATCCGGTTCGTCCTGGACCGGCTCGCCGTCCTCCGCTCGGGTGGCCACCCCGGTGTCTGCCGCACCCCGCTGCCCACAGGCCTGCGCGGGGCGCTCGACCTGCGGCGCGTCGGGATGCTCGGTCACTCCCTGGGCGGCGCCACCACCGCCGCGACGATGCTCATCGACGGGCGGATCACGGCGGGAGCGAGCCTGGACGGGGGCGCGGCGGGCCCGGTGGTGGACGCCGGGCTCGACCGTCCGTTCCTGGTCGTGGACACCCTGGGCAAGGGCGGCATGGAGAGCAACCCCGCCCTGCGCGCGTTCTGGTCGCATCTGCGCGGCTGGCGCTTGCATCTGACCGTACGGGGAGCCGCGCACCTGTCGTTCGGCGACGATGTGCTGATCCTGCCGCTGCTCGCCCCTCTCCTGGGCATGTCACCGCCCGATCTGGAGCAAGAGGTCGGGACGATTCCCGGGCATCGGGCACAGGCGTTCCAACGCGCTTACCCGCGAGCCTTCTTCGACCTCCACCTCCGCGACCGGGGGCGGCTGCTCGACGGTCCCTCTCCCGGCTTCCCCGAGGTCGACTACGCCCGGTGAACGCCTCGGCGCCGGGCCCGCCCGTCCGGGCTCCGAGGTACGACGCCGGGGCGTTCACCGGGCGGGGTCCAGCGAGGGAGGGTCGTCGGTGTCCTCGGCTTCGCAGGGAGGATCACGACCCGGGGAACCCGGGGAATCCTGCGGGGCGGCGCCTCCACCGTCCCGACAGGGCAGCGGTGCCCCGGACGGGGCCTGCATCCGCAGGGCGCCGCGCCCTCGGTCCTACTCGGTCCGCAGCGCGGCGGCGGTCCGCGACCGGGCCGCCCTGTAGGCCGGCAGCAGTGCCCCGAGCAGGGCGATCACGATCCCGCCGGTCAGCAGGGGGACGAGCAGCCCGGTGGGGTAGACGTGGGACACGCTCGGCGGCAGGTGCCGGCCGATCGCGTTCCCCATCGGGGTCAGCGTCGCCTTCTCCACCGCGACCCCGAGCGGGACCCCGATCAGCCCGGCGATCAGGCCGGTGAGGGACACCGGGGTCAGGACCATCGCGACGGTCTGCTTGGGCGTCATCCCGAGGGCCTTGAGGATCCCCAGGTCATGGACCCGCTCCCGGGTGTCCTGCACCACCGTGCTCAGCACCCCGAGCGCGGCGACCGCGATCATCATCAGCGTGAGCGTGGCCACCAGGGCGCCCATGGTGATCACAATGATGTTCTTGCCCCCGCCCGAGCTCGGCTGGACCGAGGCGTTCAGCGGGGTCAGCGCGGCGGCGGCCGAGGTGGACCAGTCCGATCCGTCGACGTTGTCGGCCAGCTCGACGTTGAACATGTCGATGTGCGGGGTCAGACCGGCGGCGGTGAAGGTGGCCGCATCCGTCATGACCGTGTAGTCGCCCTGGTTGGTGTCGAAGTTGATCCCGACGACCTTCAGCGACAGCTGCCTGTTCTGCTGCACCACGGTGACGTCGTCACCGACGTGGATCCCCACCGCCGTGGCCAGCTTGTCGCCGACCACGGCCTCGCCGGGCGCCGCGTACCAGCGGCCGGACAGCAGCTCCAGGTGCGTCCAGGAGAAGTCGCCGGTGACCGTGAACACCTTCGGCGGTTCGCCGCCGGGCGGGGCGCCGACCATGGTCGCGCCGCTCTCGCCCCAGCCGAACGCGGTCTTCGTGCCCGGGATCCCGGCGAGCGCGGCGGCCACCCCGGCGGCGTCCAGGTGCGGGGTGCGCGGGTCGTCGGGGCCGTAGCGACCCCAGGGCACGCCCACGTCGGCCGTGGGGATCACGAACTCCGACGCGACGTTGAAGCCCGAGGTGCTGGCGTCCAGGTACTTGTTGAACCCGGACTCCAGCCCCACCGCGAACGTGACACTCACCACGCCGAACAGCACCGCCGCACCGACCAGGACGGCCCGGGCCGGCCGGGCGAACGGCTGGGCCAGCCCCAGCGACACGGCCCGGGGCAGCGGCAGCCGCGAGGCCAGACGCTGCGCCGCCCGACCGCCCCCGGCCCTGGGGGCGCGGCCGACCACCAGGGCCCGTACCGTCGGCATCCGGCCGGCCCGCAGTGCCGGGATCAAAGCCGTGACGCCGACGATCAGCAGGGTGCCCAGCGGCACCACGGCGCTGACCCACAACGGGATCGTGGCACTGGCCGCGCCGAGCTGCTTGGTGGCCCCGTCCAGGATCGGCACGGCCAGGAGGTTGCCGAAGACCGTGCCGAGCACCACGCCGAGTGTCGCCGGGATCGCGGCCTGCGCGGTGTAGGCGCGGGCCACCTGCGAAGGGGTGAAGCCCAACGACTTCAGAATCCCGATGCGCCGGATTCCCGAGGCCACAGCCCCGCTGACCACGATCGAGATGATCAGCACCGACATGAACAGCCCGAGGATCCCGAAGGCGATCAGGAACGGCACGTAGGCCTTGGCGTTGCCGGTCGCCTGCTGCTCCGCGGTCAGGTACGACTGTCCGCTCTCGATCGCGCCGGCCGGCGCGGCGGCGGCCACCGCCTGCTTGCCGGTGGCGATGTCGGCGGCGGTCCCGGCCTTGGCGAACCGGTAGAGCATCTGGACGTCGGACGTGGCGCCGGCGGCGGTGAGCCGCGCGAAACCGTCGGCGGTGGCGAAGCCGGTCGCGCTGTCGGTCACCGAGCCGGCGAAGCCGACGACCTTGAACGACGGCTTGCCCGGCAGGGAGGAGAACACCACCGAATCGCCGAAGCAGTCGGCGGCATAGTGCTGCCACGGCAGGGCGATCTCGTCCGGGCTCGTCGGCCAGCGCCCCCGGGTCAGCGCCAGCTGGTCCATCCCGGAGGTGCTGCCCGGGTCGGGCCGGGTGGTGACGGTGATCGGACCGTTGTCGTGACCGGCCCAGTCCTGCTCGGAGCAGTCCGTGCCGATCGTCGTGTCCAGGGCGGCGGCGACCGGGTAGGGCCCGGCCGCCTCGGTGACGCCGGCGGCGTGAGCGGTGGCGGCGGCCTGCGCGGCCGTGACCTTCGAGCTGTCGAACTGGACCGCCAGGTGCGCCCCGTTCCGAGCCCGGAATGCGTGCTCGAACGGGGCCTGAACGACAGTCAGCAGCCCGAGGGAGAGTACCGAGGACGTCACCGCGGCGAACGTCGTCAGGGCCAGGACGAGGGACTGGACCCGACGGCGGCCCACGCCGGAACGTACGACCTTGCCCAGGGCGCTCACCGGCTCACCGCCGGCAGCAGGCGGGCCACGGCCCGGAAACCGGCCTCGAGGACGCGCCGGGGCATCGGCGGCTTGCGCAGTGTCATCGGACCTCTCCCGCCGGACGGGTCAGCGGTGTGCGGGCGGCCGGGCCGGCGCCGCTGCCGTCGTTGACGACGTCCCGCTCGACCGCGCCGTCCACCAACTCGATCGTGCGGCGCGCGGTGCTCGCGGCCAGCTGCACGTCGTGGGTGACCAGCAGGATGGTCTGGCCGTCGCTGTTCAGGTCCAGCAGCAGTTCGCGCACGTCCTCGGCCGAGGCCGAGTCCAGAGCGCCGGTCGGCTCGTCGGCCAGCAGCAGCGCCGGCTCGTTCATCAGGGCCCTGGCCACCGCCACCCGCTGCCGTTCCCCGCCGGACAGCCGCTGCGGATAGGCCTTGGCGTGCCGGTCGATGCCCAGCGAGTCGAGCAGCTCGACGGCCCGCCGCTTCGCCTCGCCCTTGCCCATCCCGGCCAGCTGCGCCGGAACCATGACGTTGTCCAACACGGTCAGGTCGTCCAGCAGGTTGAAGAACTGGAAGACCATGCCGATGGAGGCCCGGCGGTACTTCGCCGAACCGGCCTCGCCGAGCTGGTCGACGCGGATGCCGTCGACGGTCACGGTGCCACTGGAGGGCTTGTCCAGACCCGCGATCAGGTTCAGCAGCGTGGACTTGCCACTGCCGGAATGGCCGAGGATCGCCACGCACTCACCAGCCGCCACGGACAGGGTGACGCCGGCCAGTGCGGGCGGGCCGTCGTCGTACTTCTTCGTCGTGCCGCGAAGATCGATCATCGGTGCATTCGTCATGACCACGAACCTAGGAACGGACCACGATCCACCGCGTCGGCCGGCGGATGTCACCTCTTCCCGGCCGTCGGCTCGGGGGCGTATCCGGCGTACATCCCCGGGGCGACGCGCAGAGCCGAGGCCACTGAATACGATCTTCGTATGGAACAGCTTCTCCAGCGTCTGTCGACATCGAAACGCGTGACCTGGCTGATGTCACAGGCCGTGGTGCTGGCCACCGCCTGCTTGTACGCGCTGACTCTCGCCTTGACGATGCTGCCCACTGATTGGGCGCACTACGACGGCCTGTTCCGGTTCCCCGACATCGAGCCCTTCCAGATGCTCGGTCTCTGCATCGTGCTCGCCCTGCCGGTTCTGCTGGTGCGCCGTCTGCCGGCGGCGGTCTTCGCGGTGGTCCTGGGCGAAGCGGTCCTCGGCGACGCCTTCGGCGCGCGGCCCTCGATCGTGTTCGTCCTGCTCGTCGGCTTGGGCTGGTACCTCGCCGTCCGGCGGCCGAAGGTTGCCGCCGTCGGCTCCGTCGCGGCCGTCGCGGCCGCGTTCTTCAACGACCTCCACGGCCGCGAGCAGACCGTCGGCGACGCGTCCCAGTGGGCCGGGCAGTTCGCGTTGTGGTTCGCGGTCGCCTGGGTCTTCGGGGGGGTGTACCGCAAACGCCGTGAATACCTCGAAGCCCTGCACGAGCAGACCGAGGCCCGCGCCGTCATGGCCGAGCGGCTGCGGATCGCCCGCGAGCTGCACGACAGCGTCGCGCACAGCATCGGGATCATCACGGTGCTGTCGGGAGCGGCGGCGCGGGTCGTGGAGACCAAGCCCGAGCAGACGAGGCAGGCGCTGACCGGCATCGAGACCACCAGCCGGGAGACGCTGCTGGAACTGCAGCGCATGCTCGGGGCGCTCCGCCGCGCCGAGCCCGACGACGCCATGCCGCAGGCCGCTCCGCTGGCGCCGGCCGGCAGCCTGGCCGACGTCCCGCAGCTCGCCGAACGCACGGCCGGCGCCGGGGTGCGGGTCCATGTGACCTGGCGGGGCGAGCGGCGTCCACTGCCGCCGGAGATCGAACTGTCGGCGTTCCGGATCATCCAGGAGTCGGTGACGAACGTGGTGCGGCATTCCGGGGCGCGGACCTGCCGGGTCGCGATCGGTTACGAGCCGACAGAAGTGAGGATCGAGGTGGTGGACGACGGGGACGACGGTCCCGGCGGGCCGGGCCGTCCGAGGTTCGCGGCGGGGGCCGGCGGCAGCGGCTTCGGCCTGCTCGGCATGCGCGAGCGGGTCACATTGCTGTCCGGCCAGTTCAGCGCCGGCCGGCGTCCGGAGGGCGGATTCCTGGTGACGGCGAGGCTCCCGGCATGAGCGTGCGCGTGCTGCTGGTCGACGACCAGCCACTGATGCTGGTCGGGCTCGGGATCCTGATCGGCGACACCGACGACCTGGAGGTGGTCGGCCAGGCCGGCGACGGCCGCGAGGCGGTGCGCCTGGTACGTGAACTGCGGCCGGACGTCGTGGTGATGGACATCCGGATGCCGGGCATGGACGGGATCGAGGCGACCCGACAGGCCACCGCCGAGCCGGACCCGCCCAAGGTCCTGGTGCTGACGACCTTCGACGACGACGAGTACGTCTACGGCGCACTGCGCGCCGGGGCCAGCGGATTCCTGCTCAAGAGCATGGCCCTGGACGCGATCCTGGAAGCGATCCGTGTGGTGGCCGCGGGTGACGCGCTGATCGCGCCGAGCGTGACCCGACGGCTGATCGCGGACTTCGCCGGAACGTCCGGCCCCGCGGCCCCCGAACCGGACGCCGGGCCCGCCGTGGACCCGAGTCCCCTCGCGGGGATCACCGACCGGGAGCGCGAGGTGCTGGCACTGGTCGGACAGGGACTGTCGAACCCTGAGATAGCCGAGCGGCTGGTGATCAGCGCGGCGACCGCGAAGACCCATGTCGCGCGTCTGTTCGCCAAGCTCGAGGCTCGGGACCGCGTCCAGCTGGCGATCATCGCCTTCGAAACCGGACTCGTGCCACGCAGACGGTAGGGGCCAGACGGTAGGGGCAGACGGTAGGGGCAGGCTCAGCAGCACTGACCGGCCGCCCAGCCGGGCCTCCGGCGGCGCCGGCGCGAGGCCTGAAGAAGGTCACCCGGGCCGCGGGAACGAGCCGCTGACAGACGATCCAGCCACGGGACACCCGCCACCAACAGCAGGAGCACTCACGAACACCGTCATACCAGCACCCTGACCAGCCCGTTCAGGATGGCGCAAGCTCAAGGTGGCCGCCCGTCCCCGAGAGTGCGGTCCGGGGGGCAATCCTGAACCCAGGACTGTCACGGCCACTGGTATCGGGGTACACCTCCCGGACTACCCGGCCAGGTGCACGGGAACGTGCCCGCACAGCGGGGCGGCTTCATGGTGCCGGCCCCTTGGGGCCGTGGCCGCGACTGGGATCATGAACGCATGACCGAGGAATCGAACCTGCTGTCAGGCCTGTGGCCGCTCGCGCCGTCCGATGCGACCGACTGGTTGCTGGAGCTGTGCGGCGATGGTGTGACCGGGTTCATGCCACCCGCGATGCCCGATGCCGTCTGGGTGCTCAACGCCATGTACGAACACGAGCAGGGGCCGGCCCAGGTGTCGTACCACGAGTACCGCCAGGCGCGTCTGGCGGACGGGAGCATCCAGCCCGTCACCTTGGCGGGCATCGACCTCGAAGTGGGCATCGCCACAGGAGGCGGGCTGGGCCGGGCCGAGCACCCCGGCCGCGGCTGGCGGCGGCTGCGCTGGACGGAACTCGCCCGGCGCACCGGCGATCCCGTCGTACCTGAGGGGCAGCTGCCGTCCCACCGCTGTTTCCCCTCGGCCAAGAAGAAGGGGAGCTGGCCGCTCGGTATCGTCCCGCCCACTGAGGGGAGCCTGGACCGTGAGACCTGGAACCGGCTGATCACCGTCCTCACCAAGCACAGCCCCGCGGGTCCGGACACTCCCTGTCTGGCCTACTACAACCCGCTGATGCTGAGGGCCGCCGACTTCGACAACCTCCATGTGAGGGCCGGCCGCCTCGGCGATGCCGGGATTCTCTACGAGAATCCCGAGGCCGACTTCAGCCCGTCCAACCTCTGGGCGGAGGACCGCTCATGGGTCCTGTGCACCGACTACGACCTGTGGGGCACCAAGGTCGTCGGGCCCCCGGCTCTCGTCGAAGCGCTGCTGAACGACCCTGAGATCGAGGCACTGCGACTGCCTTGGGCGGCCTGATGACATGCCGCCTCGCGCCCTCTCGGACCCGAGACGCGAGCGCTTTGCTCGACCACCCGGACCCCCGACTCGGTCGCCCTCACGTCGGCCCCGCGCTCGCGGGGATTGCTCAGACAGTGCATGGACGCCCCGCCGGCGGCGCCTCGGCACTACTCAGGCGGCTCTTGAGTACGCTCGCCCATGCGCTTCCGACCGGCCGTTTCCTACGGTGATCAGCATGGACACGAACGCGGCTCCCGCCCACCCCCGGCCCTCCGTCGACCCGCGCTGGGCCACCGGTTGCGGGATCGCGGTGGCGCTCCTCACCGCCCTGGTCGTCGTGGGAGCCATGGTGCTGGCCAAGTTCGAGGACTCCCTGACCCAGCACGGGTACGTCAAAGGCCCCGGAACCGTGGTCGAGCCCCTGGGCGCCGGCGGGACCGCCCGCTACGACGACGGCCTGAGGATCACCGTGAGCCCGCCCCACCGGGAACCCGACAACAGCTACAGCTTCACGATCACCTACGACAACGGCACCGGCAGGGAACTGCGCCCGGGCGGGACGTCCCCCGACACCGGCCTCGGCACGACCGGTGCCTCCGCCCCCGTCGTCGTCCGCCCGGGGAAAGCCCTCGACTCCGGCGTCCCGTCCCCCACCCCCACCCCCGGCGCCGGCCACGCTCCCGTCCCTGCCCCCGGCATGACCTTCCTGGACGGGGCCGCGTCCGTCACCGCCCTCACGCCGCCCCTCGGCACGGAGCAGAAGCGCACCGTGCCGGTACGGGTGAAGCCCGACAGGGAGGGCGGGCCGGTCACGGTGGAGGTCGCCCCGAAGTCGTCCGGGTACCGCGACACCGCGTACTGGCAGTTCGACCTCGGCTGACCAGCCGACCCCACGCACGGGTGCCGCACCTGACGGCCCCATGTCCACCGGACGGACCCAGCGCCCACGGGTGCGCTGCGGGGGTGCGCAACGCCCCGGGAAGCACCACGGATGCGTGGCCGACAGTCAGGTCTTGCGCGAGGACGCGGGCGCGTGCGAGAGCTCGTCGATCGGATGCCTGACCTGAGAAGCCATTGTCGTACCGAACTTGATCGGCGGGTTTCCGCAGTGCAGGCATGATGCCGGCATGGCGAGGCATGCTCGGGCCGTTGGGTTGTCTCGTTGGTGGAGGTGCCGGGATGGCGTCGGTGGTGGGTCGCCTGGAGGAGCGGGAGCTGGCCGCGCGTGAGCGCGTGGAGGAGCTTCGGGGGCGCGGACCGGGTACTCGCTGAGCTCGCCGAAGCGGAGACGGACTGGCACGAGCGGCTGATCGCCCGGCAGCGCGTCGGCGAGGTTCTGTCCGGGCCGCGACCCGCACAGGCAGGTGAAGCCGGCCCGGGATCCGGTGAGCCTTCCGGGTCGGAGCCCGCGACGAACGCGCCCGCCGAGGTTCCCCTACCGAGGGCCGCGCGATCGGGCTCGATCGTCCCGGTGTGGCGTCCCGCGCTTTCCACGGACGCGCTCGCTCCCCCCTGCCAGCGCATCCTCGCGACGCTCACCGAACAAGCATCCGGCGGGACGCCGGTGATGTCCTGTTAGGAGATCACTGCGGTACTCGGACTGCAGCCGGTTCCGGCACGTGTGGAAGGAGTTCGATCGAAGATGAAGCGGCCGGCCGACCGGGGCTGGGCCGACGAGCCCACCCCGGGACGGTTCACGCTCGCCGCCGGGCCGGCCGGCGGCTCATGAGTATCGTCGTCGACCACGGCACCATCTGCTCATGCACGGCGGGGCAGCGAATCGTCTCGTCCTCGCGTGATCGCCAACGAAAGAGCAACCCGATGCAACCGATTGTCCTGTTCGACCTGGACGGCCTTCTGATCGACTCCGAGCCGATCTGGGACGCGGCAAAGCGTGAAGTGTTCGGTCCGCTCGGCCTGCACCTCACAGCGGAGATGCAGGCGGCGACGCGCGGGCTGCGGCAAAGGGACATGGTGGCCTACTGGTTCGATCGGGCCACCATTCAAGCCGACCCCGACGACGTCGAGCAGCAGATCGTGGCCGCCGTGTGCCGTGGGCTGGAGGCAGTGGCGCTGAAACCCGGTGCCGAACACGCCGTCGCGGCGTGCGCGCGTGCATCGAGGGCGATGGCCGTCGTGTCATCCTCGCCGGAGTCGGTGATTCGGCATGCGCTCGCGAGCACCGGCCTTGACCGATCTTTCGATGCCGTGTTTTCGGCCGAAGACGACGAACACGGCAAGCCCCACCCGGGCGCCTATCTCCGCGCAGCCGCCGCCCTCGGCGCGTCACCCGACGAATGCCTTGTGATCGAGGATTCGCTCAACGGCGTCCTCGCCGGCGTGTCAGCCCGGATGACCGTCATTGCCGTGCCCGAGGCCGCCGATCGCTGCGATCCTCGCTTTGCGATTGCCACCCTGGTACTGGAGTCCCTCAAGGATCTCGACACCTCTGTATTCGGCGCGTATGTGTCCGGGGGGAGCCGGGACGCCACGTGGGCATCGCGTGCTGCGGATCCACAACCGTTCCGCGAACCGGACCGTGCTGTATGACACCCTCGACCGCGGGTCCGGGCCTTCACGGGTGAAGGCCCGGACCCACCCCGGGACGGTTCACGCTCGCCGCCGGGCCGGCCGGCGGCTCATGAGCATCGTCATCGACCACAGCACCATCTGCTCATGCACGGCGGACAGCGACTCGTAGCCGCGCACCAGGCGCCGCGAGCCCGTCAGCCAGCTCAGCGTGCGGTCCACCACCCAGCGTCTGGGCTGCACCACGAACCCCGAGGCGTCGTCGCCGCGCTTGACGATCTCCAGAGCGAGCCCCGGTTGCTGCTTCGCCCAGCCGGCCGGCGAAGGTGTGGTCGGCGCGTCAGCCAGCGTCGGGGCGATCAGCTCAGAGGCCGCAGCGAGCGCTGACAGGGGAGCGGGCCGGTCTACGGCCGTTACCGCGGTTTCCACAAGGTGACCGGCGAATGGGCCCGGTACATCTGCGCCCGCTCCGGCCCGGGCACCGGCCGTGGCGGTTCGAGCACAGAACGACCCGGGCGCGGCACCCTCGGAGGTGCCGCGCCCCGGTCGCTCGGCAGCCCCACCGTCCTACAGGGCGGCCGCGAGGGCGTCGGCGGTGCGCAGGGTGACGGCGGCCAGCTGGAGGGTGGGGTTGGAGGTGCCACCGGTGGGGAACACGGCGGAGCCGACGACCCAGACGCCCGGGTGGTCGTGGGACTGACCGGACGGGTCGACCACGGAGTCCGCCGCGGCGGTCCCCATCCGCATGGTGCCCATCAGGTGGCCGGAGCCTTTGTACGTCCCTGCCGGGGCGGCGGGGGCGATCTCCGTGGCGCCCACGGTGCCCTCGAGGTACTGCCAGATCCGGTGGGCGACGCTGTGGCCGTACGCGAGCGCGGCCTTGGAGTAGGCGTCGACCCGGTAGGCGATCTTCGGGCGGGGCAGGCCGAAGACGTCGAGCTTGTCGGAGAGCGTGACCCGGTTGTCCGGGCTGGGCAGCTGCTCCGTGGAGTAGCTGAACCGCAGCATCCGGGTGACCCGGTGGTTGACGGCCTCCTGGAGCTCCGCGCCGGTCAGCAGGATCTTCCGGGCGGCCTTGTCCCACATGAGGGCGTCGAGCGCGGCCTCCGGTGACTGGGTACGGCCCCAGCCGTCGTTGCCGATCGTCATCCGGAAGCCTCCGGTGTCCTTGCGGAACGGGCCGTCCCGGAAGTTCTCGATGCCGAGCGTGCTCTGCGGACCGCGGAACGGGAAGACCGGCTCGGCGAGCAGGCCCACCACCTCGTCGGTGGGGTGGTCCATCAGGTTGCGGCCGACCTGGTCGCTGGTGTTCCGCAGGCCCGAGATCAGCCAGAGCCTGGGGATCTCGACCGCGTTGAGGGCCAGCACCAGCTGCCGGGTGGTGACGCTCTGCTCGGCGAGGTCGGCGGTGGTCCAGTCCTTGAACACGACGGTGGAGGAGCCGTCCTGCTGGGGAACCACCTTGGTCACCACGCACGCGGGTTTGAGGTCGACGCCGAGCGCGACCGCCTTGCCGACGTGGTGCCCGGCGTCGTACTTGGCCCCGGACGGGCAGATCGGCAGGCAGCTGGAGTTGCCCTGGCAGGAGCTGCGCCCCTGGTACTCCCGGGAGTTGCGGGCCTGCGGGGTCGTGATCGGGACCGCCTCGACGTTGTCGATCGGCGGCATGCCGGCCAGCGCCTCGCGGACCACCAGGTCCCCGTAGCTCGGGGCGATGGCCGGCATCGGGAAGTCGGCGCTGCGCCGGGTCAGGGACGCCCACTCGGCGTCGTCGCCCGAGACGCCCAACTCCTGTTCGGCCCGGACGAGGTAGGGCTCCAACTCGTCGTAGTCGAAGGGCCAGTCCACTCCGCGACCGTAGACGGTGTTCAGCCGGAAGTCGTTGGCGAGCCAGCGGGGGGTGTTGCCGCGCCAGGCCCAGGTGCTGCCGCCGGTCATGCGCTGGAAGCCGCTCTTGAACAGGTCGGTGGTTCCGCTCTGGTCGTAGTACTGGTTCATCACGACCGGATCGCCGACACCGTCCTGGGAGGGGGCGAAGCCGTCCTTGTTGTTCAGCAGATCGGCGTACGGCGTCGGGACGCCCTTGCCGGGGGAGAGCTGGTAGGTCTCGACGAACGCGGCCCGCTGCGTCGCGTCGAGGCCGTTGTTCCCGGCGTCCAGGATCAGGACGCGGGCGCCGGGTTTCGCGGCCTTCACGGTGCAGGCGGTGAGCGCCCCGGCGACGCCGGCGCCCACCACGACCAGGTCGAAATCGAAGTCCATGGGGTCGGTTCCTCGCTCGCTCAGGGGTGCTGGGTCCAGTAGCCGTACCCGCTGGGCTGGGGCGGCTGCGGTGCGGCGGAGCCCGGGTGGGCCTCGATCACGCTCCAGATCAGGCCGGAGCGCCACTGCGCGGAGGTGCCGGGGGGATCCGGCGTCCCGTCCGGGTGGGGGAACAGCCCGGTGTACCAGACCGTGATCACGGCGCGCGCGGTGAGCGCGAGCGCGGCGTCGGCGTCCAGGTCGTCCTGGAGGGCCTTGCCCGGGTCCGGCGCGCCTGTCGCGGTGGTCCAGGCGGTGAGCAGGCGGGGGAGATCGGCGGGGTAGGCGGCGAGGACGCGTTGCTGGAAGGCGTCGGAGAGCTGGGCGTCGAGCGGGGCCGCACCGGTGAGGTGCTCGGAGAGGCCGCGGAAGTCGGCAGTGGGTGGCATGGTGGGCGTCCTCCCGTTCACTTCTCGAGGAAGACGATGTCCTCGATGGCGGGGCGCAGCTTGACGGTGTTGCCGGTGACGTCGACGACGTGCTGCAGGCCCCCGGTCGTGAACCTCGGGTCGGAGAAGAAGTACTCGTCGTCCTTGCCGGCCAGGAAGGCGGGGAAGCCGTCGAGGGAGGGGCCGAAGAGCCGCAGGTAGTCGGCCAGGCTGCGGAACAGCTTCGGCAGGATGACCAGCTGGTCGGTGAGGCTGCCCAGGTCCTCGATCACGGCGCCGGTGTGGGTGACGTCGTTGACCCAGACGCTGTCGGGCGCCTTCGTGGCCCGTGCCTGTCGGGCGGTGGCGGCCATGTCGAGACGCAGTTCCTCCGGCAGGTTCGAGAAGAACGTCGGGTAGACCAGGCCACGGGACAGCAGTTCGTGGTTGGCGGTCTGGTGCACCATCGGGACGGTGACCATGACCGACGTTCCGCTCGCGGTGTCCGGGTCCGGCGTGCCCCTGCCGACGAATGCGACGCAGCGGCCGAATTTGTCGGCGCCGCTGGCGAGGATGTACCCGGAGACGGTCTCCGGGGTGGCGGAGGTGACCTTCTCGTCCCCTCCCCGCTGGACGTCGGTGAAGCCCAGCCAGGCCAGCAGGACATCCCGGGCGGCGTGGGCGCCGAGGTCGAGCGGCTGGTGGGCGAACTCGGGGCCGACGCCCTGGTAGTGCGTCTCCAGGGCGTCGATCCCGTCCAGCCGCAAGCTGGCGCCGCCGTCCTTCACCTTGACGCCGCCGGGGACCTTGGACCAGAGGGTGGGGTCGTCGGGGAGGAAGCGGATGGTGTCGCCGTCCGGTTCGAAGCCCTTGATCAGGTAGCTGCCCTTGATGAGGATCATCGGCATGATGTCGCCTCTCGTAGTCGAGTCGCGACCCATTGTGAGGTGATTCGTCGGCAAACCATGGAAGTGTGCCGTCGGCGAGTTGGCAGGCGGCCAGCGCGCCCGAACCGGACCCGCCCCTGGCCGACCCGCCCCTGCCGTGCGCCGACCGGTGGACGGCAGGTTCAACCGGCCGGGCATGAAGAGCTTCGCCCGGACTGACTACCGCGACCTCGCCGTTCGCGCGCACATCCAACTCGCCGGCCCGGTCGTCCTGGTGCGGGACAACCGGAACACGCACCAGGCCGCCGTCATGAAGCAGTACCCGGCCGGGCACGACTGGCCGACGGGCTTTCAGCTGCCCTCGTACGGACCCGACCTCAACCCCGTCGAAGGCCTCTGGTCGCTCCTGCGACGCGGCTCGATGGCGAACACCGCCTTCACCGAGGCCGACCACCTCACCCGCGCCCTCCGCTGGGGCCTGCGACACAATCAGCTCCAGTCACCCTCATCGAGGGATGTCTGGCCGGCACCGGCCTGTCACTCGCTCCACCGACTCCACCCTGAGAACCTCAGCAACCGAAAGGCGTTGGGCCTAGACTGCGGGGACCATCCCGAGCAGCTCGCTCAGGCGGCGGACCGTGGCGGGCGACTCGCGGTGCAGGCCGGCGACGTCGAGGCCCTCGTCTCCCAGGATCATCAGCAGCGCCTGCTCCCCGATCGCCAGCACCACGACGTAGCCGCTGTTGCAGCGGGTGACCACGTCGCGCAGGCCGCCCACGCCGACCTCGGCCGCGGTGCGCCGGCCGAGGCCGAGCATGGCGGCCGACAGGGCGGCGGCCGACTCGGGGTGGACGGTGGCCGTGTCGGCGGCCACCAACAGGCCGTCGGTGGTGGAGATGACACTCTCCGAGATGCCCATGACCCGGTCGCGGAGGGACTTCAACTCGTCGACCAGCACGGCGGTCGGTGTCTGGCTGCTCATGGTGCGCTCTTCTCGCTCTGCTCGGTCGTCTCGGTGCGCGCGGTGTGCTCGGCGCGGTGTGTGTTCGGTGGACCGTCGGAAGCGGCCGACGCTCCCTCGGATCGGGCGGGCAGGCCTCCGGGGCCGCCCGGACCACCCGCGCCGCGTCCGCTGCGGACGCGGCGCGGCAGCGGCCCGGTGTCGGTCGGCGGCGGTTCGCTCGTCGGCATGCGCGGGGCCACGCTCGGTGCCAGGGGAGCCGTGTGCGCCGGTTCCCGGTGGAGCAGGTGCCGGGCGTCCATCCGTACGACGTCGAGGAGCACCGCGAACACACCGCGTCCCAGGGCGAAGCCGAGGTCGCGCGCGGTGCGGCGGCCGGTGGCGGCGGCCAGGATCTCCCGCTGGCGGACCGGGATCCGCAGCGCGCCGGATTCGGCCCGGGCGGCAGGACGGATCCGGATGCGGGCCAGTTCGCCGGGCGGTCCCCAGAGGCGGGTCAGCAGGGCCGTCCGCCGGGCGGTCTCCTCGAAGAGCCGCTCCGGCTCGATGCCCGGGCGCAGCGCGATCCTGGCAGGCGGCGCCGCCTCGGCCGTCTCCCAGCTGCCGGGCGGGCTCAGGGCCAGGGCGAAGGCCCCGTCGAAGGCGGCGGCGGCGCAGACGGCTTCGAGCTCGGCGGCGCCGATCGACCCCTGAGCCACCAGGGCCGCGCCGAGGTCGCCGCCCCAGGTCGGGGGAGCGTCGGCCGGCCGGCCGGCGGACGCGGCCGTCTCGGCGGACGCCCATTCCTCCTCGCCGACGCGCCGGGACTTCAGCAGCAGGGTCTCGGCGGTCGGGGCCCCGGGGGTCTCGATCGCGGCGACCAGACCCTGCTCCAGGTGGATCGTGCCGCCCGGTGCGCTGGAGACGGTGACCGAGCCGGTGAACTCCGTCCGGCGCAGCGCGAGCAGCAGCGCGGGCACGTTGCGGGCGGTGGGCGGGGCCGGCGTCGTGGGAGCTGCGGGCACGGCGGGCGGCGCCGTGTCGTGGGACGGGTCGGTCATGCCAGCAAGTCCTGCGCGCGGTCGGCGGTCTGGCGGACGGCCAGCGCCAGGTTGGTCCGTTCCCGGTCCAGCACGGTGGCCAGCAGCAGGGGGTCGCCCTTCCGGGACACCACCTGGACGATCTGGTGATGGCGGGTGCTGGTGACCACCAGGCTCTCCAACTCGCTCTCCGCCCCTGCCTCGTACAGCCGCTCGCCGATCAGGTTGGTCAGCTCGGCGAGTTCGGCCCCGGTCCCGAGCAGCCGGTGGTCCCCGGCGGACTGGTAGCTGAGACCTGTGACGGCGTCGACGAGCGCGGCACCGACCACTCCGGGGGAGCCGAGCACATCGGCGAGGGAAGCTTCGAGTGCGCGCACCAGTACCCCTTCACGTTCTGAACCCCGGCAGCGTACTTTATTCCATCATTTTCACGAGGCGACCACAACCGGTGGCTTCTTGCTACTTTGTTCCCGCACACGGGAGTTCTGCCCGGAAGTCACGCAAAGGACGAACAGCGCATGAACATTGACGACGCACTCAAGGACGCGATGGCCATCGAGGGGGCCATCGGAGTGGCCGTGGCCGACTACGAGAGCGGTATGTCACTCGGGTTCCTCGGCGGGGGGCAGCAGCTCGACCTGGAGATTGCGGCCGCCGCCAACACCGAGGTCGTTCGCGCGAAGATACGCGCCCTGGCCGCGCTGTCGATCGACGATGTCATCGAGGACATCCTGATCACCCTCGGTACCCAGTACCACCTGATCCGCCCGCTGACCCGCAGTCACGGCTCGCTCTTCCTCTACCTGGCGGTGGACCGCTCGCGCGCCAACCTTGCGCTCGCCCGGCACGGTCTCAAGCGCATCGAGGCCGCTCTCGACCTCTAGTCGAGGCCGGGCCGGCGACCCAGGTTTCCGCGCCCCGTCCGGAAGTCCCGCGCGGACCACGTGTCGTGCGTGGAATTCCGGGCGGAGCGAATGCGGGGCGTGACGAATCGACTACGGAGATCCGTCCGTCGGAATCGGGCCCCGGATATCGCGGGTGTGCGCCGGCCGCGGAAATGCGTGACTTCCCGATGACTGGGCGTCATATTCGCCCCGGCTGTTCCGGCCGGCGACGGAGCGCCGGAATACCGTGGTCGAACCGCCGGAGCGCCGGTGTTTCGGCGGTGCCGCGGAATCGGCCTGAACGCCGACCCCGGCCTGGTGGAGCGGCTGTACCGTACCGCGACGCCGGCGGGCGGTGCCCGGTGAGCGGCTGGGTGACCCTGGAGGGGGTGGCCGCCCGCCTCGCCGCTGCCGGGAGCACCGAGAGGCGTGAGCGGCTCCTGGTTGCCGCTGCCCGGGCTGCCGAGGCCCTCAGACTGGAACGCGTCGACATCGAGTGGGCGATCGACTTCGACGACAGGCTCCACCTCGTCCAGGCCCGCCCGCTCACCGCACCGCTCACTGACATCACCACCGCCACCCAGGCGAAACTCGCCGACGAGCAGGTGCTGCACGGAATCGCGGCTGCCCCCGGGGCACCGCCACCAGGCCCACCGTCCTATCCGCCGGCGCCGATATCGCCGCCAGCGTGCTGATCTGCAAGGTGCTCGGCCCCGAAGCGGTTCCGGCGCTGCTCACCGGTCCGGCCGCCGTCGTGGCCACCACGGGCGGCGAGCTCTCCCACACCGCGATCATCACCCGCGAACTCGGCATCCCCTGCGTCACCAACGCCCTGACGCCTGGTGGGCGTACTGCTCCCCGGCGATCTCCCGGGCCCGGTCACCGTCCCGTCCGGCAGCCGGCCGGTCCGCCTTCCCGGTCTCGGCGTACTGCTGTGGCCCCGGGACGCTCCGCCCCCGCCCGCCGAAGTTGCCGTCCTTGGCCCCGACGGTCAAGTCCTCCACCGTAGGACGGTCACCCATGCCGGACTCCGAGCAGCACCTGGTCGGCGTTGAGGCGGTGATCGTGGACTGGGACGGCACCGTGGCCGACAACACCGCCGCCCGCCGCATGGCTCTGGAAGCCGCGCTCGCACCGCACGGAATCGCCGTCCCCACCGAGCGCTACCGCCGGCTGGCGGGCCTGCCCGTGTGCGAGGTGATCGCAGCACTTGCAGCCGACGCGGCGCTGCCCGTGCCGGTGGAAGACGTGGTGGCGCGCAGCCGGGCCGCTCTGCTCGGCGCCCCGGCGCCCCCACCGCCCTGGTCGACGTCACCGACACCTTCGACACCAAGATGCGCGCCCTGCGCACGCACCAGTCCCAGCCGATCGACGACCACTTCGGCCCCGTGGCCGAACAGGCCGGGCGACTGTGGGGAAGGCGCAGCGGTGCCGACTGTGCCGAGGCATTCACAGCTCTGCCTATCCTCGGCCGCCTGCCCGGTGCCCCCCACCTGTGATGCCCACGGCCGAGCAGCAGCATCGGTGCCCGGCGAGTTCGCCGTCGTCCTGGATCTCGAAGCCGGGACTTCTCGGTGTTGTCGGTGACGGACTGCTCCATGGTTCCTCCTCGTACGGCTGCCTCCGATTGAGGTCGAATCCTCAACTTTTGCCTCCGGTCGACGCACGGAAGAAGCGTGACGGGCCCTGGGCCCCGCAGTTGGGGGGTGGGCGCGACCGACGGGGC
>NZ_JBHVRT010000046.1:0-77255 GCF_042885555.1 Kitasatospora sp. NPDC058048
CGGCGGGGACGGTACGGGACCGTCCCCGCCGGCGCCCCGGCCGTCCGGGGACACGCGGAACCTGCGGGGCGTACAGGACGTACGGGACCTGTGGGACCCGGGGACACCCGGACCCGAGGGACACGTACGAGCCGCAGGGCGAGCCCGCGGAACGAGCACTCAGGAGGCGGGCACGCCGGGCTCGGCGCCGCGCTCCTTGAGCATGTCGGTCATCAGCTGGAGCTCGGAGGTCTGGGCGACCACCATCGACTGCGCGAGCCGCTTCTCGGCATCGTTCCGGGCCTTGTCGACGTAGCCCTGGGCCATCTCGACGCCGCCCTTGTGGTGCTCGATCATCAGCTGGAGGTAGTACACCTCGGCGTCCCGCCCGCTGAGCGTGCGCAGCTTCGCGATCTGGGTGTTGGTGGCCATGCCCGGCATCAGCGAACCGTCGTGGGCCTGGTACTCGTGGCCCATCTTCATCCACGCCATCGGCGTGGCGGTCGAGTGCTGGGGCAGCCCCCACTGGTCGAGCCAGCCCATCATCATCCCGCGCTGGTTGGCCTGGGTGTTGATGATGTCGAAGGCCAGGGTGCGGGTCGGCTCGTCGGCGGTGCGGTCCCGGACGACGAACGACAGGTCCACGGCCTGCTGGTGGTGGGTCGCCATGTCGCGGGCGAACCCGGCCTCGGGGGAGTCGTTCGCGGGGACGGACAGCGTGGACGAGCCGGACGCCGAGGTCCCGCTCGCCACCAGGGCCGGCACCCCGAGCGCCAGCGCCACCGTGGCGGCCAGCGCGGCCGGCCACCACATGCGGCGGCGGCGCGGGGCCCCCACTTCCTGGACGCCGTCCGCCGCGGCGTCCACGGCGTCCACGGCGTCCACGGCGCCCGCGCTGTCCGCCGTCACGGCTTCGCCGGGGCGGCCCGCGTCGGCGGTCACATCTGCCCCATGGTGCAGGAGGCGCCCGGCTCCTGGGTCTGCTTGCCCTGGACGTACTTGGTGAAGAACTGCTCCACCCGCGGGTCGCTGGCGCTGTCCACGGTCAGCTGGGTGCTCCAGGCGTTCAGGGTGATGGTGCCCTGCTCGTCCGGGTACGGGCTCATCAGCGAGTACGGGGTCTTCTTGACCCGGTCGGAGAGGGTCTTGACGTCGTCCGGCGTGGCCTTGCCGTTGTACGTCACCCAGACGGCGCCGTGCTCCAGCGAGTGGACGGCGCGCTCGTTCTCGACCGGCTGGTCGTAGACGTGGCCCATGCAGTCCAGCCAGATCGCGTTGTGGTCGCCGCCGACCGGCGGGGTCATCGGGTAGGTGACCTTGTCCTTGACGTGGGTGCGGCTCAGCTCGCCGAAGGTCTTCACGCCAGGGATGTCCGCGTTGGCGGCGGTCTCCTTGTCCTTCTTCTTCTGGTTCTGGTCCATGACGATCCAGGTGCCGGTGGCGATCGCACCGATCACCAGCACGCCGGCCGCCACCGAGGCGACGATCTTGTTGCGGCGGTCGCGGCGCTGCTCGGCGGCGCGCAGCTCGGCGATCCGGGCGCGGCGGTCGAGGCCGTCCTGCTTGCCGCCGGGCTTGTTGGACTGCTTGGAGGCGGAACCCATGGTGGTCGTCCTTGTCCCCGCCGCACCGGTCGGTGGCGGCGGTCAGCTGGTGTGAGAGGAGAAACGGATCCGTCGGCGGCTGCGCCGGCGGTGGGTTCCACTCAGGACCGGTGGACCTGGAGTTCGTGCAGATCGGGCACCGGGTGCGCGCCGTCGAGCAGACCGGTGGGCACCACCCGGGGCAGCGCCTCGGGCGCGGCCGGGGTCAGCGGTGACACGGCGGGTTGCGGCTGCGGCGGCGGGTTCGGCAGCTGGGCGTCCTGCGAGCAGTACGGATGGCTGGAGCAGCCGTTGTTGCGCGGCGGCTGGCCGTCGGCGGTGCAGAGGATCCAGTGCCCCTGCTCCTCGGCCGTCCGGTGGTGGTCCGAGGACTTCGCGGACTCGGTGACCTTCGCGGCGTGACCGGTGTAGGAGGAGTGCCCGGTGGCGACCTGGACACTGACCACGCTGACGACGGTGACGGCGCTGACCGGGGCCGCGTGCGGCGCCGGTTGGCCGGAGCCGTCCACCGCCTTCGACTGGCCCGCGCAGGGCAGCAGCGTCAACAGCGTGACGAGCAGCAGGACCAACAGCCCACCTGCCGGGCGGCCCGCGGATGCGGCCCTCCCCGGTCGGGGCGAACTGGGGGCCGACGCGGTCATGCGCACATTTAATCAGCCGAACGAGTGATGCGATGCCCCCCATCGGCCCTCATTTTCGGGGGCCCGCACACCCGGATGGCCAGGAAACGCCCTGCTCCGGACACATCCGGCAAGCACGGACGGAACGGGAGCGGACGACCGGGCGACGCCACCGCGGACGGCCCGGTGAACCGCCTGGTGAGCGCGGTGGCCGGGATGTTCCGGTGGGTGACCGGTTGTCGCCGAAACCCGGACAGGGTCGTCGCAGGTGGAGAACAATGTCGTCAGCCCGGCCCGCCGGGGGCGGCGCGACCACGGAACGACCAGGAGCCGCCAGATGAGCAAGCAGGGTGCACCCGCACAGCCGCACCGGCCGGACGACGGTTGGTGGGACGCCGTCTACGACGGCCCGACGGGCACCCTCCCGGACACCCCGCACGCCGACCCGGGGGACGGCAGCGTGGACGACTGGTTCGACACGGCGGCCGGGCTCATCGGGCAGCAGCGCTCGGCGGAACCGGAACCGGAACCGGAACCGGAGCCCGAGCCGGAGTTCGAGCCGGAGGCGGACGCGGCCGTAGCGGCTTGCGGGGAGCCCGACGGCGCGGCGGGTTCTGAGGGCTCGGAGCGCTCGGCGGGCCGGGACAGCATCGACGACTGGTTCGACACCGCGGTCGGCGTGATCGGCGGAGCAGAGGGGATCGGGCGTCAGCGGACCTCTCCGGAGACCCACCGGTTCCCGGCCCCCGACTTCGCCGACGACGCACCGAGGGCGGCGCGCACGCAGGATCCGGAACCCGCACCCGATCCGGAACCCGAACCGGAACCGGAACCGGCACCCGAGCTCGACCCCGAGCCGGAACCCGAGCAGGTCCCGGACCCGGACCCGGTCTCGCTGGAGAAGCCCACCCCGCCGCCGGCCCCCGAACCGGCGCCGCCCGCCCCCGAACCGGCGCAGCCGAACCCCGTACCCGCCGTTGCCGAGCAGCCCGAGCACCCCGAGGAACCGGTGCCGCTGGTGGAGGCGGAGAAGTCCGAGCCGCCCGCCCCCGCCTCCGCCTCCGCCTCCGCTCCCGCTCCCGCTCCCGCTCCCGCTCCCGCTCCCGCTCCCGCTCCCGCTCCCGAGCCCGAACCCGTCCACGCCTCGGAACCCGACCCGGAGCCCGTGGCCCAGACCGCCGCCGTCCCCGACCCCCGCCTGGCCGTCCGCGCACCGCTCGCCGACGGCGGCGCCGCGGTCCCGCACGTCGGCGAGCGCCCCCCGACCTACGGACCCGAGCCGACGGCCGTACCCGAGGCGGACCCGAACGCACTGCGCGCGCTCGTCCCGGACACGGTGCTGGACGGCGCCCAGTACGGTCCGTCCGTCCTGCGCGCCGCCTCCGTTCGGGGCGACTCCGCGCGCTACCGGGGTGAGCCGCGCCGCGACTCCCTGCTGGTCACCCGGTTCGGCGAGGGCCCGGACGGGCTGCTGCTCGCGGTCCTCGGCGGCTTCGACCGTACGGGCGGAGCCGCGGAGGAGGAGACGGTCACCCCGGGGGCGATCGCGGCCGCGAGCGGGGAGGCGTGCCACCAGCTCGCCGCCGCGATCGGGCGCAGCCGGGCCGGCCTGGCCGCGGACCTGCGCGACGGTGCCCGCGACCGGCTCCGCTACGGCCTTCAGCGCCTGGCCACCGGTGCGGCCGCCCCGCTGCGCGCCCTGGCGCCGCAGCCGGAGGGGGACGACACCCCGTCCCCGGCGTCGTTGCACTGCCTGATGGTGTCGCTGGACCCGGAGGCCGGCTACCGCGCGGCCTTCGGCGTCGGTCCGGGCGGGCTCTACCTGCTGCGCTCGGGCCACTGGATCGATGCCTACGCGGCCCGGCTGCTGCACCACCCGGACGGTCAGCCGCCGCTCCCCGAGGGCCCGGTGCCCGGCCCGCGCCCGTTCCGCTTCCGGCTCGTCCCCGCGACGCCGGGCGACATCCTCCTCCTGTGCACCCCGGGCCTCGCCCGGCCCATCGCCGACGAGCCGGCCGTCGCGCACTTCCTCTCCACCCACTGGGCCCACCCCCACCCGCCGGGCACCGTCGATTTCCTCCGCCAGGTCCAGGTCCGCGCCAAGGGCTACGCCGACGACCGCACGGCCGCCGCCATCTGGACCGAGTGACCCCGCACCACCCCCCGACCCCAACCCGCCCGAAGACCCAATCCGGCCCCACCCCCGCCCCGCGCGCGAGAAGTCGACCCGGCCGACTTCTCGCGCGCCGGATGCGCGTGCGCAGGCACCACGGCACCGGCCGCGCCGGGGCCGAGTCTGTAGACCGGTCTGCATATTCTCTGCTCGCCCGACCGAGGTGGTGCGCAGGAAGTCGGCCGGGTCGACTTCCTGTGCGCGGGGCTGCCCCAGGGGCCTCTTCGATGGCCGCCGGGCCGGCTGACCGACTGGGCTTGTGCGCGAGAAGTCGGTCTGTCCGACTTCTCGCGCACGCGTGGGGGCGCATGCGTCGGCTGTGCTCCCGTTAAATCTGTAGACCGGTCTGCATATTCTCTGCTCGCTCCATCGAGGTGGTGCGCAGGAAGTCGGCCTGATCGACTTCCTGTGCGCGGGGCTGCCCCCGAGCCTCTTCGATGGCCGCCCGGCCGGCTGGCCGGCCGGGCTTGTGCGTGAGAAGTCGGCCAGGCCGACTTCTCGCGCGGGCAGGGTTCAGGTGCGCAGGAGGATGCCGGTGACGGCGGTGGCCTGGGTGAGGGCAGCGGGGCGGTGGGCGTCGGGGAGGCCGATGGCGATGGGGACGGCGAGGCCGTCGAGCAGGGCGCGGATCTGCAGGGCGCGGTCGGCGGCGGGGCCGGGAGTGAAGTGGCCGGCGGCGGCGCCCTCCTCGATGAGGGCGACCAGGTCGGCCTGCCAGGGGGCCTCGATCTCCTGCTGGCCCTGGCGGATCTCGGCGCTCGCGGGGGAGCGGCCCCACACCTCGACCCAGAGGATCCAGCGCGGGTCGCCCGCGCCCTCCGGCAGGTAGAGGCGCAGGTAGGCGTCGAGGCGCTGCCAGGGGTCGAGGGTGCGGTCGGCGAGGGCCTCGCGGCGGCGGGCGCCGAGCTGCTCCTCGCTCCAGCGCAGGGTTTCCAGCAGCAGCTGGTCCTTGCTGCCGAAGTAGTAGAGCAGGTGCCCGGCACTCATCTGGAGCTGCTTGCCGAGCCCGGCCATGGTGAGTCCGGCGAGCCCGTGTTCGGCGATCGCGGCCCGGGCAGTGGCGAAGACCTCCTCGCGGGGGCGGGCCGGCCGGCGCGGGCGGGGGTCGGCCATGTGCGGGTCTCCTCGGTGGAACGGGGCTTCGGAAGCCGTCCGGGCGGGGGCGCGGGGCCCCCGCCCGGACGGGGCGTCAGAGCGCCTTCGGCTGCTGCTGGGTGATGCAGTGGATGCCGCCGCCGTTCGCGAAGATCTCGCGGGCGTCGACGAGTTCGACGGTGCGGCCCGGGTAGGCCTCGGCGAGGATGGCGGCGGCCTCCTGGTCGCGCGGGTCGTCGAAGGCGCACAGGACGACCGCGCCGTTGGCCACGTAGTGGTTGATGTAGGAGTAGTCGACCGGCTCGCCGTCCTCGTCCAGCAGGACGGTGGGGGCGGGCAGTTCGACGACCTCCAGCGGCCGGCCCCGGGCGTCGGTCGAGGCGCGCAGCACGGCGACCAGTTCGCGGCAGACCTCGTGGTCCGGGTGCGAGGGGTCGGGCTGGACGTGGGCGACCACGACGCCGGGGCGCACGAAGGAGGCGACGATGTCGATGTGTCCGCGGGTGCCGAACTCGTCGTAGTCGCGGGTGAGTCCGCGCGGCAGCCAGATCGCCTTGGTGGTGCCGAGGAAGGCGTGCAGCTCGGCCTCGACCTCCTCCTTGGTCCAGTCGGCGTTGCGGCCCTCGCCGAGCTGGACGGTCTCGGTGACCAGCACCGTTCCGTCGCCGTCGACGTGGATGCCGCCGCCCTCGTTGATCAGCCGGGAGGCGAAGCGCTGCACCCCGGTCAGCTCGCCGATGTGCTCGGCGATGTGCTGGTCCTTGTCCCAGCGGGCCCAGGACTGCGCGCCCCAGCCGTTGAAGATCCAGTCGGCGGCGGCCAGCGAGCCCTTGCCGTCGATCAGGAAGGACGGGCCGATGTCGCGCATCCACGCGTCGTTCAGCGGGCGCTCGACGATGTCGACCCGCTCGGAGACGTACTTGCGGGCCTCCTCGGTCTCACCGGTGTTGACGATCAGCGTCACCGGCTCGTACCCGACGATGGTGTCGGCGACGGCGGCCCAGGCCTGGCGGGCGGCGTGCAGCTGCTCGGGGCCGTCGAAGGTGGGGTTGGTGGTGGGGAAGGCCATCCAGGTCCGCTCGTGCGGGTGCCACTCGGCGGGCATCCGGTAGCCGAGGGCGGCGGGCGTGGGGGTGGTCATCATCGAGTCCTCAAGAGTCTGGGGCCTTGGCGGGGGGTCAGAGGAAGTAGAGGCGGCTGAGCGAGACGCTGTCCGCGGGTTCGGAGCGCAGCGGCGAGCCGTCGAGCGAGACCAGCCCGGTCTCGGTGACCTCGACGTGGCCGATGCGGGTGTTGCGCACCATGTCGCGCGGTCCGATGCCGCGGGTGCCCCGGACGCCGACTCTGCGGCGGCGGGTGGGCAGCCCGTCGGCGGCCCGGTCGAGGTACGCGCCGTCGGCGGCGGCCTGGGCCACGAAGGCCACCGAGATGTCGGCGGCGGTCGCGCCGTGGGCGCCGAACTGCGGCCCCAGGACGAGCGGTTCGCAGCGGTCGGTGGAGGCGTTGGGGTCGCCGGTGACGCCGTACGCGGGGAATCCGGCCTTGAGGACCAGCTGCGGCTTGGCGCCGAAGTGGTCCGGGCGCCACAGCACGATGTCGGCGAGCTTGCCGATCTCGATGGAGCCGACCTCGTGGGAGAGGCCGTGGGCGATGGCCGGGTTGATGGTGAGCTTGGCGATGTAGCGCAGCACGCGCTCGTTGTCGTCGCCGCTCTCCGTCGTGCCGTACGAGCCGGTGCCGTCGAGCGGGCCGAGTTCGGCCTTCATCTTGCCGGCCATGGCGAAGGTGCGGCGCACCGTCTCGCCGGCCCGGCCCATGCCCTGGGCGTCGGAGGAGGTGATGCCGATGACCCCGAGGTCGTGCAGGACGTCCTCGGCGCCCATGGTGCCGGCCCGGATGCGGTCGCGGGCCATCGCGGCGTCGCCGGGCAGGTCGACCTTGAGGTCGTGCGCGGAGACGATCATGCCGAAGTGTTCGCCGAGGGCGTCGCGGCCGAACGGCAGCGTCGGGTTGGTGGAGGAGCCGATGACGTTCGGCACGCCGGCCATCTTGAGTACGTTGGGGACGTGTCCGCCGCCGCAGCCCTCGATGTGGAAGGCGTGGATGGTCCGGCCCTCCAGCACCTTCAGGGTGTCCTCGACCGACAGGCACTCGTTCAACCCGTCGGTGTGCAGGGCGACCTGGACGTCGTACTCCTCGGCGACCCGCAGCGCCGTGTCCAGGGCGCGGGTGTGCGCGCCCATGTCCTCGTGCACCTTGAAGCCGGACGCCCCGCCCTCGGCCAGCGCCTCGATCAGCGGGGCCTCGTCGGAGGACGAACCGCGGCCCAGGAAGCCGATGTTGACGGGCCAGGCGTCGAACGCGTTGAAGGCGTGGCGCAGCGCCCAGGGCGAGTTGACGCCGACGCCCCAGACCGGGCCGAACTCCTGGCCGATGACGGTGGTGACGCCGGAGGCCAGCGAGGCCTCCATGATCCGCGGCGAGAGCAGGTGGACGTGGGTGTCGACGGCGCCGGCGGTGGCGATCATGCCCTCGCCGGAGACGATCGTGGTGCCGGTGCCGACGACCACGTCCACGCCGTCCAGGGTGTCCGGGTTGCCGGCCCGCCCGATCGAGGCGATCCGGCCGCCGATCAGGCCGATCGAGGTCTTGCGGATGCCCTGGATCGCGTCGATCACCAGCACGTTGCTGATCACGACGTCGCAGGTGTCCCGGACCGCGGCGGGCTTGAGGTGCAGGCCGTCGCGGGCGGTCTTGCCGAAGCCGGCCAGGAACTCGTCGCCGGGCGCCTGGGAGTCGGACTCCACGCGGACGATCAGTCCGCTGTCGCCGAGCCGGACCCGGTCCCCGGCGCGTGGGCCGTGCACCGAGATGTAGTCGTGCGGGGTGATGGACGTCACGACTCGACCTCCGCGTCGTCGAAGTGGGTGAGGTAGCCGGTGGCGCGGGCCTTCGCCAGGGCGGCCTCCTTCGCGCCGGGCGCGTCCAGCGGGCCGTCCACGAGCCCCGCGAAACCGATCGCGACCCGCCCGCCGCCGATCGGTACCAGGCCGACCTCGACGGTGGCGCCGGGGTCGAAGCGCACCGAGGAGCCGGCCGGCACGGCCAGGTGGGTGCCGTAGGCGGCGGCGCGGTCGAAGGCCAGCCGCGGGTTGGCCTCGAAGAAGTGGAAGTGCGAGGTGACCGAGATCGGTACCGCGGAGGTGTTGTGCACGGGGAGCAGCAGCGTCTCCTCGATCGGGTCGTAGCCGGCTCCGTCGCCGATCAGCGTGCCGCCGGGGGCCTCGTCGCCGAGGGAGCCGGCGCCCTTGAACGGGTCGTTGACGACGGCGAGGCGGGTGCCGTCCTCGAAGACGGCCTCGACCTGGACGACGGTGACCACGTCCGGCACGCCGGGCAGGACGTCGTCGGCGGTCAGCACGGAGCGGCCGGCTTCGATGGCCTCGGCCAGGCGCCGGCCGTCGCGGGCGGCCTCGCAGACGGCGTCCGCGATGAGGGCGGTGGCCTCGGGGATGTTGAGGCGCACGCCCCGGGCGCGGCGGGCGCGGGCCAGCTCGGCTGCTGTGAAGATCAGCAGCCGGTCCCGCTCGGTGGGGGTCAGTCGCACGGTTCCTCGCTCGCGGTCGCCGGGGAGGGGGTCGGCTCGGGGGTCTGGGGGCCGCCAGGGGCAATGTTAGAACGTCGTTCAAACATCTCGGGTCATTGAACCCGCACCGGGCCGCCCTGTCCAGCGTTGCCGCTCCGCGGGGGTTCGGCTTGCTGGGCGGGGGATGGGGGTGAGGGACGGGACGGGGGCGGCGGGCCGGGAGGGTCCGCGGACCGCCGCCCGGACCCGCCGCCCGGACCCGCCGCCCGGACCCGCCGCCCGGGTCGGCGCCCGGGTCGGCGCGCGGCGGTGGCGGGGCGGGGGCGCGCGGTCGGGCGCACGGTCCGTACGGGCGCCGGGTGTGCGCGGGATCGGGTGATGGCGCCCTCGAAAATCGCCTCTGCGCTTCGCAAACCTGTCCGGCGCGGGCAGTTGGATCACGCGAACCACCCCGTGCCCCTTTCACCCCACGTGATCGGACGCACACTGTTGCAAACGCCGTCAACTGGGCATGAGGATGAGTGGTCAGAACGAGGGGGCCACCCGGCCGGCGGGGGATCCGGAGGCGGGGGCCCGGATTTCAGGGCGGGGGCATGGGTTGATGGACGGTCAGTCGCGATTCCCGCGGCAGCGGACGAGTTCCGGCGACGCCTACCGGTCCGGGCCGGTCCAGGGGCCGACCGGCAGCGCCGGGACGACCCTGCCGGGTGCACCGGCTCCGGGTTGTGCCCTGCACCGGCGGTTGCACCTCACGCTCGACCCGGCGGACCTCGTCGGGGTGGGCGCGGTCCGGCGGCGGCTGCGTTCGGCGCTGAGCCACTGGGGGGTGCCGGAGCTGTCCGACACCGCCGAGCTGCTCTCCTCCGAGCTGGTCACCAACGCGCTGCTGCACACGGGCAAGGGCGCGGTGTTCGACGCGGTGCTCGACTCGGACCACCGGCTGCGGATCGAGGTGCAGGACGGCACCAGCAGACTTCCCGGGCGCCGCCGCGATCCGGAGGCCGAGTACGCGACCTCGGGGCGCGGCCTGCTGCTGGTGGAGGCGCTCGCGGACTCCTGGGGCGTACAGCTGCGCGGCGACGGCAAGGTCACCTGGTTCGAACTCGCCACGCCCTGATCCCGGCCCCGGCGCCGGCACAGTCTCTCGGCATCGGCACCGGCATCGGCACCGGCATCGGCGCCGGTCTCGGTCTCGGCGTCGGCGCGGCCACGGCCCGACGGCCCCGGGCCTGTCACCGGGCCCGTCACCGGGGTCGCCGCCAGGGTCGCTACCGGGCCCGCCGCCGGGGTCGTACGATTGTTCGCCGTCGATTGATTCGCTGTCGAAGGAAGCCCGGAACAGAAGGCGGAACGGAAGGTTTCCGGCCCGTTGGCATTGCCGCTCGGCCGAACATTGGCCAGGATGGTGGGAATGTGTGTCCACGTGCGGGAAGCAGCGGGGAGACCGAACCTCGACTGGCCACCGTCCGTCGCACCGTCCTATCCAGCACGACCCATCACACCGCCATGCGGCCCGTCCGGACGGTCGGCGCGGTCCGCCACGGCAGCGGCAGGAGCAGCATGCCCACTGAGCCCGAGTCGCCGGGGCCGGCACTTCCTCCCGGCGCGGCGCCCGCCGTCGAGCCGCGAACCGTGGAACCGCGAAGCGTGGAGCCGCGCACCGCCGACCCGAGAGCCGCCAGGCCGCGAGCGGTCGGACAGCGGGCCGTCGAGCCGCGCGTCGCCGAGCAGCCGGGCGCCCCGGAGCCGCGCACTGCCGGGCAGCCCGTCGCCGGCGCCACCACCACCGGGACCGGCCGGGCCCGGCCGCCCGCCCAGTCCACGCGCCGCGGCTCCGCGGTGCGCCCGTCGCCGAGCCTCGCCGCCGCCCGGCTGGCGCCCGTGCTGTCGGGCGGACTGCCGCCGTCCTCCGCGGACACCATGCCGGACTGGCTGGAGCCCGCGATGGCGGCCAACGGCATCGGCTCCTTCGACTGGGACATCCGCCGCGACGTCCTGGAGGGCGACCAGCGGGCCTGCACGATCGTCGGACTGGACGTCCTGGAGCAGGGTCGCTTCGACCGCACCGCCGCCTCCTTCCTGGCCCTGCTGCACCCCGAGGACGCGCCCGTGGTGCGCCGCCGGGTCGAGCGCGCGGTGGCCGAGCTGGGCCAGTGCGGCGCCTACTACCGCACGGTCGGGGCGAAGGGCGGCATGCGCGCGGTGCGCTTCCGCGGCCGGGTGCTCGCCGACGCCTTCGGCCGGGCCTCCCGGATGGTCGGCTTCGTCTGGGACGCCACCGTCGAGCTGCACAAGCGGGACCACGCCGACCGGATGGCCCTGCTGCGCGAGGACCGCTCCCGGTTCATCAAGGAGGCGGCGCGCGCCCTCTCCGAAGCCGTCACCGTGCGTGACGTGGCCCGGGTGTTCACCGAGCTGCCGCTGCCCGGGCTGCCGCCGGACGGCCTGGTGCTGGCCTCCTTCGAGGCCGGCCGGGCGCAGATCCTCGGGGCCTCCGGCTACCGCGCCGACACGCTGGCGGTCTGGGACCGCACCGTGCTGCCGCCCGGGCACCCGGCGGCCGAGGCGCTGCGCCACCGTACGCCGGTCTTCGTCTCGACCCGCGAGGAGTTCCGCGAGGGCTACCCCGAGGTGTGGGAGCCGACCAGCCGCACCGGCCGGGGTTCCTGGGCGTACCTGCCGCTGGTGGCCAGCGGCCGGGCGATCGGCGTGTGCGTGGTCAGCTTCGACGACGAGCGCGAGCTCGACGCGGACGAGCGCACCCTGCTCACCACCCTGGGCGGGCTGGTCGCCCAGTCGCTGGCCAGGGCCCGGCTGCACGACGCCGAGCACGAGCTGGCGGCCGGCCTCCAGCGGGTGATGCTGCCGCGCACCGTCCCGTCCGTTCCGGGCGTGACCACGGCGGTGCGCTACCTCGCGGCCGGCTCCGGCCTCCAGATCGGCGGCGACTGGTACGACGTGGTGCCGCTGCCCGGTGGACACGTCGGCCTGGTGATCGGCGACGTCCAGGGGCACGACGTGCACGCCGCCGGGATCATGGGCCAGCTGCGGATCGCGCTGCGGGCCTACGCTGCCGAGGGCCACCCGCCCGCCGCCGTGATGGCCCGTGCCTCGCGCTTCCTCGCCGATCTCGACACCGACCACTTCGCGACCTGCGCCTACGCCGAGGTCAACGTGGACTACGGCGTGGTCTACGCCGTCCGGGCCGGCCACCTCGACCCGGTGGTGCGCCGCGCGGACGGCACCGCCGCCGTGGTGCCGGTGGCCGGCGGGCTGCCGCTGGGCATCGACCCGGACCAGGAGTACCGGGTCACCCGGTTCAGCCTGGACCCGGGCGAGACCGTGCTGCTCTGCACGGACGGCCTGGTCGAGGCGCGCGGCATGGACCTGGACGAGGGCGTCGCCCGGCTCACCCGGGCGCTCGCCCGCCCGCTGCCGGACGCCGCGCAGGCCGCCCGCGACCCGCTGGAGGAGCTGGCCGACCGGATCGCCTCCCAGGCCGCCGACTCCAGCGAGCGCGAGGACGACATAGCGCTGCTGCTCCTGCGCTGGGACGGCCCGGCCGGCGGCCTGACCGCCCAGCAGCTGCGCCGCCGGATCGGCCAGGCCGACCTGGCGCGGGTGGCCGAGGTGCGGGCCGAGCTGCGCGACGCGCTGCGCCGCTGGGGCGTGGCCGAGTTCATCGACACCGCCGAGCTGCTCTCCTCCGAGCTGGTCACCAACGCCATCCGGCACACCGACCGGGACGCCATGTTCACCGCCCGGCTCTACCGGGAGCCGGAGGCGGACGGCGGCCGGGCCCGGCTGCGGGTCGAGGTGGAGGACGAGTCGGACCTCTGGCCGACCCGCCGGACGCCGGGGGAGCAGGCCTCCTCCGGGCGCGGGCTGATGCTGGTGGAGGCGCTCGCGGACTCCTGGGGTGTGGAGCCGCGCGGCACCGGCAAGCGGATGTGGTTCGAACTCAGCGGGACGGCGGCGGCAGCGGCCTGACCCCCCGTCCGGTTCCGGCTCCCCGGGGAGGCGGCGCGCCGCCCGGGGGCCGGGCCCGAGGGGATCAGCCGAACTGCTGCTCCAGGTCCTTCAGTTTGCGTTCCAGCGAGTCCAGCCGGGGCAGGGTGACGGTGTCCTCCTCCATGGTGAGGTCGATGGTGCGCCGCTCCGGACGCGCCGGCAGGCCCGGCTGGACGACCGCGCCCTCGGCCGGCTCCACCTCGCGCGGCGCGGCGGCCCGCTCCATCCCGGGACGCTCGGCCCGGACCCGCTCCGCGGCGGCCCGTTCCACCCCGGGACGCCCCGCGCCGGGGGCCACGGCGGCCACGGCGGGCTCCGGGCCGGACTCCAGCCGCCGTGCCGTCGCACCGCCGACGCGCCGCCAGGCGCTGTTGGAGCGGTTGATCGCCCGGATCTCGGCCCGTTCCCGGCGCCCCGCCAGCTTGCGGCGCTGCTTCTCTACGGTGCGCTCCCGCCTGTCCTCGCGCACCTCGTCGACCGCCTCGTCCAGGCTGCGGACGTTCTCCAGCAGCATCAGCGACCAGGCCGCGTAGGTCTCGCGCGGGGCGCGCAGCCAGCGGACGATGCGGATCTGCGGCAGCGGGCGGGGGACCAGGCCCTGTTCGCGCAGCGCGGCCCGGCGGGTCTGCTTGAGCGCCCGGTCGAAGAGGATCGCCGCCGAGAGGGACATGCCGGAGAAGAACTGCGGGGCGCCGGCGTGGGTCAGTCCGCGCGGGGCGTGCACCCAGTTGAACCAGGCCGAGGCGCCGGCGAAGAGCCAGACGAGCAGCCGGGAGCCGAGCGCCGCGTCGCCGTGGCTGGCCTCGCGGACGGCGAGTACCGAGCAGAACATCGCGGCGCCGTCGAGCCCGAACGGGACGAGGTACTCCCAGCCGCCGGACAGGCCGAGGTTCTGTACGCCGAAGCCGACCAGGCCGTGGAAGGAGAGCGCGGCCGCGACGCCGGCGCAGCAGAACAACAGGGTGTAGGAGGCGCCGCCGTACAGGGATTCCTTGCGGCGGCGCCGTTCCTCGGAACGTTCCCAGGAATCGGGGCCGGCGGTGGAGGAGGTGGCCCCCCGGCTGCGGAGCAGGGCCGCCAGGAGTGCGCTGACCAGCAGCCCCACGACCGCGGTGATCGCCCATCCGAGCGGTATGTCGGACAATTTCATCGCCGGAACCGGCCTCGCTTTCCTGCGTCGCTTTTCTGCGCCGTGATGGCGGGGACCATCATGGCGGATTTCGCGCGGAGGAATGGCCGATTCGCCGTCAATGCGCTGAGGAGAGGGATTTCTGACCCGGTGACCATCGCATGGTCATAGGAATGCGACGTGGGTTTTTCCAGGAATGGCGGGCTTTTCGAACCCGATGTCGAACGGCTTTTCGTCAACGCCGCGTGACGCGCGGGCAGCCGCCGCACATGTCCCTCGGATCGGCGGTGTAGACGAGGCAGCAGCTGGCCCGGGACCGGTCCGGGGGCGGGGCGCCCTCCGCTCCGGGCGCCGGGGGCGCGAAACCGGCGCCCGGGGTGAAGGGGGCCGGGGCCGGGGCGGGACGGTCGTCCGCGCCGGGCGTGCGCGCGGGGTCGAGGGCCCCGCCGGGCGCCAGCAGCGCGGTCAGTTCGGTGCGCGCCCGCTCCTGCTCCCCGAGCAGCCCGCCCGCGTACCAGAGCCCCTCCACCACCGCGTCGGTCGCCATCGCCCAGAGCACCCGGGGTCCGCGCCGGGCCTCCGGGCCGAAGGCGGTGAGCACCGGGGCCAGGAAGGCGCCCAGGGCGGACCGCAGGGCGGCGGCCAGCGCCGGCTCGTCCGGCACCGTCCGGGCCTGCCCGGAGCCGGCCGCCCGGTCCTCCGGCAGGCAGGCGAACTCCGCCGCGCGGACGGTCAGTTCGACCGCGTCGGGGCGCCTGCGCAGCGCGACGTCCCGCAGGGCGAGCAGCGGGACGCGCCGCTCCAGGAACCACGGCAGCGTGAACAGCAGCGAGACCGGCCAGACGAAGCGGTGCAGTCCGAAGCCGGCCGCGACGTCCGGGCGCAGCGGCTGCCCGTAGCGGGTGAGGCCCCGCCGGGCGTCGTGGGCGATCAGCTCGCGCACCGCCTCGGGGCGGGTGGTGAGGTCGGCGGCGGGCAGCCAGCCGTCGCGGCGCCGGGGCGGGGCGCAGCGCACCGTCAGAACGGGGGTGAGTCCGGACAGCCGGTGGTACGAGGGGGCGCCCGGGGTGGTGGAAGCGGGGGCGGGGACGGCGGTGCGCGTCCCGGTGGTGCGGGGGACCCGCGGCGTGGGGCCGGGCCGGGTGCTGCTCGCGGTCATGGGCGGCCCCATCGGGTCGACCGGGGCGCCCATGGTCCGCCCGGCGGTGCCCGGCGGCACGGGCCCGTCGGACGCGGCCGGACCGGGGCATGGCGGTGCCCGGGGAACGGCAAGGCGACCTGGCCGGGGTACTGCTCCCCCCGGCCAGGTTAGCCTCACCTTAGCTGATTGTTCCTCCGGTCTCGCTCGCGATGCGCCCGTCCGAGGGAGGCCCCGGCGCGCGGGAGGCGGCCAACTGGCGCGCGAGCCAGACCGGCACCCCGCCCAGGCCGGCCACCAGCCGGGCAGCCTCGGCCCGCAGCCGCGCGGCCTCGGGCGGCTCGGACACCTCGGCGAGCGCCGCGAGCGCCGGCGCCACCCCCACCGTGAAGCCGAGTTGCTCGCGCAGCCGCAGAGAGGCCTCGAAGCCCTCCCGGGCGTTCCCGCGGTCCCCGCGCGAGAGCGCCAGCGCGGCCAGGTGCCGCCAGGTGTACGAGCGCAGCAGTTCGTCCCCGCGCTCGCCGGCGCCCTCGTGCGCCCGGCGATAGGCGATCCACGCGGCGCTGCGGTCGCGCAGCAGGTTCTCGGCCACCAGTCCGCGCCGGAAGTCCAGCAGCGGGCGGCCCGGGGCGTCCGGCGGCAGCAGCGCCGAGGTGCGGCCGAGGGCGGCCTGCGCCTCGTCCAGCCGGTCCCGTGGGCCGAGCACGCTCGCCACGTACGCGAGGAAGCCGCGGGCGCAGGCGGCGGCCGCGCGCTGCTCGGTGCCGGAGGCCAGTGCCTCCGCCAGGCGCAGCGCCTGTTCCGCCTGGGTCCAGTGCGCCGCGGTGAACAGGCACTGCTCGATGAGGAGTTCGGCCCGCCCCAGGGCCGCTTCCGGGTCGTGCTCGGCGGGCGGCCGCAGCAGTTCGGCGGCCTCCTGCCAGCACCCCCGGGACCTCAGCCGCCACACGGTGTCGCCCGGCTCCTCCGCTGCCGCCCGCCCCCGCTCCTCCGGGCCGCTCGGGTTCCATCCGTGCTCCGACAACGCCACCTCCTTGTGTGCGCCATCCGGCAAGCGCGCGGACCTGCCCCTGAGGCCCTGCCGCCACGACCCGCACGCATGGCGACGACAGGGCGAAAGGCCCGCGCTGTGGCCGCAATTCAACACGGGGGTGAGCTTGTGCACCAGATCACGAGCGAAGGTTGTTGCTTTTGGAGGAAAAATGATCTAGGGGTGCGCACGGGAGGAGACGCCGGAGGAGACACGGGAGGGGGAGGTGGGGGCGGAGGTGGGGGCGGCCCGGCGGGCCGCCCGGTGGGTCAGGAGGTCCAGCCGGTCTCCATCAGGGCCTCGGCGGCGCCGTTCGCGGGCTGCGGCACACCCGCCAGGTCCAGGCTGAACAGGGCGACCAGCAGCTGTTCGCCGCGCACGGTGGCCTGGTGCGAATAACCCGCGAGGGTGAACATCGCGGCGGCCATCTCCTCGGCGTGCAGGGTCTGCAGCCAGAGGCACTCGACCGACTTCACGTCGGCGGGCTCGGTCCAGGTGTCCACCTGGGCGACCATCCGGCCGCCGAGCAGGGTGACCCCGTCGCGCTCCTGGGCCTCGGTCAGCTCCAGGTCGTCGAAGCCCAGCCACTCCAGGTAGCGGGCGGCGGTGAACACCGCGTCCTGCGAGGTGCGCACCGGATGGGGGCGGAACGGCGCGCGGTGGCGGAACGGGCGGGGGCGGCCGGCCGAGGGAGGTGCGGGCGGGGCCGGGGCGGGCGCGTTCATCGGGTGGGCCGGGTACGGGCGGGCGGCCTGCGGGCCGGGGGCGGCGAGCGGGGCGGCCGTGCCGCCGCCCAGCCGGGTGGCGCGGTCCACCGGCAGCCGGACGGTCGCGCCGCAGTTGCAGGTGAACTCGGGCTGCGGCCACTGGTCGGAGCGGCCGCAGTGCGGGCAGCGCATGCTCAGCCAGGAGTCCTCCCAGGACCGGAAGCGCACCTGCACCGGCACCCCGCCGCGCAGCAGCGGCACCTTGAGCGAGGCCCCGCACGGGCAGGGCAGGGAGGGCGGTTCGTAGAGGTGCTCGCGGCGGCAGGCGGGGCAGCGGATCGCCCGGGCGCCACCGCCCGGCCCCGGCCGCGTGGGGTCGTGTCCGGTGAAGTCGTCGGGCAGTCCGGCCATCGCGGGCTCCGTCCGTCGGGGGCGGGTGGGTGGGACGTTTCCCATGCTCCCCGAAATGTCCGGCGCCGGGCGCGGAATGAGGCAATCCTCAGGGACGGATCAGGGAATCCTGCCCGCTCGGGTGGGGGCGGAATCCTCCCCGAGGGGGATGTCCGGCGGGCCGGACCGGGACGTTCACCCGGCGGACCAGCGGGCCAGGTCGGCGGGGGTGTCGAGGTCGTCCGGGGCGGCGACGTCGGCGCACTCGACCAGGACGAGCTCCGCCGCGTGCGCCGTCAGCAGGGCGCGGGCCCCGGCGTCGCCGCGGGCGCCCGCCGCCGCCTCGGCGAAGTGCCGGGCGCCGATCAGCACCGGGTGCCCGCGCCGCCCGCCGTAGGCCGCCGCGGCCAGTTCGGCGCCCGCCCGGTGGGCGGCCAGCAGCCGGGCCACCGCGGCCGGGGTGACGCCCGGGGTGTCCACCAGCATCACCAGCGCCGCCGTGGCGTGCGGCGGCAGGGCGGCCAGGCCGGCCCGCAGCGAGGAGCCCATGCCCTGCGCCCAGTCCGGATTGCCGACCAGCCGGCAGCCCGGCAGGTGCGCGGTGGCCCGCACCCGCCCGCCCTGCGCGCCCAGCACCACCGTGACGTCCGCGCAGCCGCCCGCCCGGACCACCGCCACCGCGTGCTCCACCAGCGGCCGGCCCCCGTACCGGAGCAGGGCCTTGGGCCGCCCGCCCAGGCGCCGCCCGCCCCCGGCGGCCAGGACCAGGGCGGCGACCGGGCCCGGCCCGGCGGGTGTCGGCGCAGTCTGCATGGGGCCAGCCTGCCCGGTCGGGGCCGGGGCGCGCATTGTGGGAAGCCACAAGGGGAAGCCGCGCGCGGCGGCCGCGGCCCGGCGGTTCGGCCGCTGGCCGGGCCTGGCCCGGGCCCCCTGTACTGGGGCGATGAACACCGCACCCCCACCCGTACCCGGGGCCGCGCCCCGCCCGCTGGTGGACCGCTTCGGCCGGGTCCACACCGATCTGCGGGTGTCGTTGACCGATCGCTGCAACCTGCGCTGCACGTACTGCATGCCGGCGGAGGGGCCCGCCTGGCTCGCGCGTGCCGAGGTGCTGGGGGACGACGAGGTCGTGCGGCTGGTGCGGATCGCGGTGGAGCGGCTGGGGGTGCGCTCGGTGCGGCTGACGGGCGGGGAGCCGCTGCTGCGGCGGGGGCTGACCGGGCTGGTCGGGCGGATCGCGGCGCTGGGCGTGGAGTTGTCGCTGACGACGAACGGGATCGGGCTGGCGCGTACGGCCGCCGGGCTGCGGGAGGCGGGGCTGGGGCGGGTGAACGTCAGCCTGGACACGCTGCGCCCGGAGCGTTTCGCGGCGATCACCCGGCGGGACCGCATCGGTGACGTGCTCGCGGGGCTGGCGGCGGCGAAGGCGGCCGGGCTGGGGCCGGTGAAGGTGAACGCGGTGCCGGTGCGCGGGGTGAACGACGACGAGATCGTGGAGCTGACCGCCTTCGCCCTCGCGCACGGGTACCGGATGCGCTTCATCGAGTCGATGCCGCTGGACGCGCAAGGCGCCTGGGAACGCTCGGCGATGGTGACGGCGGAGGAGATCCTGGAGTGCCTGGGGGAGCGGTTCGACCTCCGGCCGGTCGGCCGGCCCGGAAACGCCCCGGCGGAGGAGTGGCGGATCGCCGGCACGGACGCGGTCGTGGGGGTGATCGCCTCCGTCACCCGGCCGTTCTGCGGTGGCTGCGACCGGGTGCGGCTGACCGCCGACGGGCAGCTGCGCGCCTGTCTGTTCGCGACCGAGGAGTCGGACCTGCGGGCACTGCTGCGCGGTGGGGCGGACGACGCGGCGATCGAGGCGGCCTGGCGGGTGGCGGTGGCGGGCAAGGGGCCCGGGCACGCCATCGGCAGCGCGCGGTTCGTCCGGCCCGACCGTCCGATGTCGGCCATCGGCGGCTGAACGCCCCGGTGGGGCGGGGCGGCATGAGCGGGTGTGAGCTTCGACATGCTCCGGGCCGGCCCGTGGCGTCGGCTTGACCTGCTCTCGGGGTGCTGATCTGCTGGTTCGCCGTCACCCCGCCCCCGATCCCGGGAGTTCTCCGTGCCCGCCCGCCGCACCACCCTGTCCGCCGCCACCGTGTTCCTGATATGCGCGCTCGCGCTGGTCGGCTGGCTGATCGGCGGCCGCGACCACAAGTCGACCGGCCCCAAGCCCGGTGGCGGCGCTGTCGCCGGGGCCACCGGCACCAGCCCGCTGCAGAACCCGGACGGCACCAAGCCCGGCCTGGCGCCGCTGACCACCCCCGAGGACCGGAAGGCCGGCCGGGACGTCATCGCCAAGGTCGCCACCGCCGCCGTCGGCACCAAGGACGGCTACGACCGCAACGAGTTCGGCCCCGCCTGGACGGACAACGTCGACGGCGTCCCGTTCGGCGGCAACAAGTGCGACACCCGCAACGACCTGCTCGCCCGGGACGGCACCGGCGTCGAGCACAAGGACGGCTCGGACTGCACGGTCACCGCGATGACCATCTGGGACCCGTACACCGGCAAGAGCGTCCAGTGGACCAAGCAGCAGGCCTCCAAGATCCAGATCGACCACGTGATGCCGCTCTCCTACGACTGGCAGATGGGCGCCAGCAAGTGGGACAAGGCCAAGCGCGTCCAGATCGCCAACGACCCGCTCAACCTGATCCCCGCCGACGGCTCGCAGAACGCCTCCAAGGGCGACTCCGGCCCGGCCACCTGGCTGCCCGCCGACACCGGGATCCGCTGCTCCTACGCGGTGCGCTTCGCCCAGGTCTCGCTGAAGTACCAGCTGCCCGTCACCGACGCCGACAAGAAGGCCATGCTCCAGCAGTGCGACGGCTGACGGACCGTTGACCCCGGCCGGGGGCGGGTGCGATGTGCTTCGGACGCAGGTCGGATGGTATTCGTGGGCGGTGCCCCCGATCACTTCCCGGTTCCCCCGCTCGTCCGGGCGCGCCGTGCCCGCCCTCGCCGCCGTCCTCGCCCTCGCGCTGTCGAGCGGCTGCACGGGCGGCGCCGCCCGGCCTCCGCTGGACGAGCGGGTCGCCGCCACCGCGACACCTGCCCTGCGCGCGCTCTACGACCAGCACATCGACTGGCAGCCCTGCCCCGGCGACGACGGCACCGACCCGGACACGGCCGTCGTGCGGTGCGCCACCCTCAAGGTGCCGCTGGACTACGCCGATCCGGGCGGCCGCACCATCGACGTCGCTGTCACCGAAGTGCCCGCCGCGGACCGCGAGCACCGGCTCGGGGCCCTGCTGCTCAACCCCGGAGGGCCCGGAAACTCCGGTGTCAAGATGGTCCGTTGGGGCTGGAAGAACTATCAGGGGCCGCTGCACGACCGCTACGACCTGGTCGGCTTCGACCCGCGCGGCACCGGCGACACCGTCCCGGTCCAGTGCCTGGACGACACCACGCGCGACGAGTGGGACGCCACCGACGACCCGGACTACGGCCGCGGCCGGGTCCTCGCCGAGGCCTGCGAGGCCCGGCACGCCGACCTGCTCCCGCACCTCGGCACCCGCGACACCGCCCGCGACCTCGACGTGCTGCGCGGCGCCCTCGGCGAACGCCGCCTGGACTTCCTCGGCTTCTCCTACGGCACCCACCTCGGCGCCCGCTACGCCGAGGAGTTCCCCGAGCGCACCGGCCGGCTCGTCCTCGACGGCGCCGTCGAGCACGGCGTCCCCACCGCCCGGCTCGGCATCGAACAGGCCGTCGCCGCCGAGGACGGGTTCCGGGCCTTCGCCGCCGACTGCGCCACCGAGGACGGGGACTCCTGCCCGTTCGGCCCCGACCCGGCCGCCGCCCCGCAGCGCCTCGCCCGCTTCCTCGACGGCCTGCGCGAGCACCCGCTGCGCACCGCCGACGGCCGTACGCTCACCGCCGCGCTCGGCTGGGGCGCCGTCCTGGACGCGCTCGCCGACGGCCACCAGTCCTGGTCCGGGCTGCGCGACGCCATCGACCCGGCCGTCACCCGGGGCGAGGCGGAGAGCCTGCTCGCCCTCGCCGACAGCGTCTACGGACGCGGCGAGGACGGCCGCTACCAGAGCGTGGCCGACGCCTTCGCCGCCATCTCCTGCGCGGACGGTCCGCCGCCGCCCACCGACGCGGAACTGCGCCCGGCCCTCGCCGAACTCGCCGCCCGCGCCCCGCTGACCACCGGGCACGACCCGACGGGCACCCTGCTCGTCCCGGACTGCCGGGCCTGGCCGTACCGCTCGCCCGAGGTGCCGCAGCCCGTCCGGGCGCAGGGCAGCGCGCCGGTCCTGGTGATCGGCTCCACCGGCGACCCGGTCACCCCGTACGCCTGGGCGCAGCGGCTGGCCGGCGGGCTGGAGCACGGCGTGCTGCTCACCCGGGACGGCGACGGGCACATGGCCTACTACCGGAGCAGCTGCGTCCGGGACGCGGTGGCCGCCTACCTGGTGGACGGACGGCTGCCGGAGGCGGGCACCCACTGCGCGACCGACTGAGGACGGGCGGCCGGGGACGACGGAAGGGGACGACGGAAGGGGGCGCGCCGCGCGAACGCGGCACGCCCCCTCCGGGGTTGCGGGCCCACCGTCAGGAGGTGGGGGCCGTCAGGTCGTAGAAGGTGGTCGAGCCGATGGTCTTCGCGGTGAAGTGGGCGGTCACCCAGGACGCGATCCGGGCGGACTCGTTCTGCTGCCCGCCCTCGTCGCCGCCCGCGCCGCCGAAGCCGCGGTGGGAGCCGCCGGCGCCGATGAACCAGTGCACCTTGCCCTCCTGGACGTACGTCCGGAAGCCGTCCAGGGTCAGTGAGGGGTCGGTGCCGTTGAAGCCGCCGAGGGCCATCACCGGTTCGCCGGTGGCGAGTTGGTAGCCGGCGGCGGTCTGCGAGCCGACCGTGGCGGCCGCCCAGGTGTAGTGGTCGGCGTTCTCCTTCAGCATGGCGGCGACCTCGTCGGTCACCTTGGGGCCGTCGAGCAGGCCGCCCATGCCGCCGGGGGGCGGGCCGCCGGCCGTGCCGCTGCCGGGGAGGCCTCCGGGGACGCCGGTGCCCGTGCCCTCGGGGGCCTGCGCACCGGGGAAGCCGTTGCCGCTGCCGTTGCCGGTGCCGTTGCCGCGCTCGTGGCGGCCGTTGCCGTGGTCGGTGCCCGCCCCCGCGCCGCTGCCCGGGAAGCCCTGCCCGCCGGGGAAGCCCGGCTGGCCGTTCTGACCGTTCTGGCCGCCCGGGAAGCCCTGGCCGAAGCCGCGCCCGTTGCCGCCGCCCGGGAAGCCCTTGCCGCCCTTGCGACCCGTGCCGCCCGGTCCGAACGCGCCGTCCACGCCCGGCCCGGCGGTCACGATCGAGCCGGTGTGCGGGGTGTTCACGGTGTCCACCGCGTACGCCGCCGGACCCCCGAGCGCCGCCGCCAGGCCCACCAGGCCCGCCACCGAGGCGATCCGCGCGCCGGTCCGGCCGGAGAACCGCCCGGCCGGCGACCCGGCGACCGGCGAGCCGACGACCAGCGGACCGGCGGCCAGCGCCGCCGCCGCGAGCAGCCCGCCAACCAGCACCGCCCAGCGCAGCCACGGCACGAAGTCCGGGCTGCGGCCGAGCAGCACGAACGCCCAGACCGCCGTCACCGCGAGCGTTCCGGCCAGCACCAGCGCCCAGGGCAGCCGGTGCCGGGCCCGCCACAGGCCGTCCACGCCCATGCCGACCAGCGCCGCGACGGCCGGGGCCAGCGCCACCGTGTAGTACTGGTGGAAGATCCCGGACATGAAGCTGAAGATCAGCGCGGTGGAGAGCAGCCAGCCGCCCCAGACCAGGAAGGCCGCGCGGGCGGTGTCGGTGCGGGCGTAGCGGCGGGTCGCCCAGAGCGCGGCCACCAGCAGGATCAGCGCGGCCGGCAGCAGCCAGGCGATCTGCCCGCCGATGTCGGTGCCGAACATCCGGGTCAGCCCGGTCTGCCCCCAGCCGTGGCCGCCGCCGCGCATCGCACCGCCCGGCAGGTCGAGCCCGGCCGGCATCCGGGCGCCGCCGCCCACGCTGCCGGTCTCGTCGCCGTTGATCCGGCCGAGGCCGTTGTAGCCGAAGGTGAGCGAGAGGAAGCTGTTGTCCTGCGAACCGCCGACGTACGGGCGGGCCGAGGCGGGCAGCAGCTCGACGACCGCCACCCACCAGCCGCCGGCCACGACCATCGCCGCGCCCGAGAGCAGCAGCTGCCGCACCCGCCGCCACAGGCCGGTGGGCGCGACGACCAGGTAGATCACCGCGAACGCGGGCAGCACGAGGAAGGCCTGCAGGGTCTTGGTGAGGAAGGCGAGGCCGAACACCACCCCGGTGAACACCAGCCACCGGGTGCCCGCCGCCTCGACCGCGCGCACCAGCCCGTACGCGGCCAGCGTCAGCAGCAGCACCAGCAGCGCGTCCGGGTTGTTGAAGCGGAACATCAGCGCCGCGACCGGGGTGAGCGCCAGCGCGGCGCCCGCCAGCAGGCCGCCGAGCGGGGAGAAGCGGCGGCGCACCGTCGCGTACAGCACGCCGACGGTGGCCGCTCCCATCAGCGCCTGCGGGGCCAGCACCGACCACGAGGAGAGGCCGAAGAGCCGCGCCGACAGGGCCATCGGCCACAGCGAGGCCGGGGGCTTGTCGACGGTGATGAAGTTCGCCGCGTCCGAGGAGCCGAAGAAGAAGGCCTTCCAGCTCTGGGAGCCGGCCTGCACGGCGGCCGAGTAGAAGGAGTTGGCCCAGCCGGAGGCGCTCAGGCCCCACAGGTAGAGGACGGTGGTCGCGGCCAGCAGCGCCAGCAGGGCCGGGCGCACCCAGCGCGGGTCGTCCGCGCGCCCGCGCCAGGCGCGGGCCGGGAGGGTGCGCAGCCGGCCGGACCAGGACGCCGGACCCTTGGGGCCGGCGGGCGGCAGGGGCTGCTCGGGGAAGAGCGGCGCCGGGTCCGGCCGGGCCGGGCCGGGCGGCACCTCCGGTGGCGGGAAGTTCGCGGCCTCGGGCCACGGTTCGCCGGCCGGAGGGGAGTAGCTGCTCGTGGTCATGCGCCATACCGTCGGTGGCGTGCCTGAGAGAACCGTGAGACGGGGGTGTGAGGCGCGTGTGATCCGGAAAGTCAGGCGGACGGCGGTACGGCGAGGTGCTTGCCCAGCCACTCCAGGGCCGGGGGGATCTCCCGGGTCCAGGTGTGGAAGTTGTGGCCGGCGGTGTCCAGCGTGATGGAGGACATCGTGGTGGGGGCCTTGAAGGCCGCGATCATGGCCTTGGTCTCGTCGTAGTTGTTCTCGTCGTACGCGGTGGTCAGCAGCAGGTTGACCGGGGCGGGCGGCTGGTTCTTCAGCCGCCACAGCAGGTCGTTCTCCTGCTTCAGCCGGTCGTTGCCGCCGAACAGGTCGCCGGTGGTCGCGTCGTGGGCGGCGCTGTAGTAGCCGGAGAGCGCGACCGCCGAGCGGTAGGCGTCGGGCTTGCGCAGCGCGAACTTGAGCGCGCAGTAGCCGCCGGTGGAGTTGCCGATCACCGCCCGGCTGGCCGGGTCGGTGCCGATCCGGTACGTGGTGGCGAGGGCCTTGGGCAGGTCGCTGGTGAAGAAGGTCTCCACCTGGGGGCCGTTCGGCACGTCCACGCACTCGGTGTCCCGGTCGCCGACCAGGGTGGGGCGGGTCATCACCAGGACGGTCGGCGGCAGCTTCTTCTGCTCGATCGCGTTCAGCGTGGACGCCGGGTACTGCATCAGCGAGATCAGCTTCTCCGGGGTGCCCGGGTAGCCGGTGAGCACCAGGGCCATCGGGAAGCGCTGCTTCGCGTGCTCCGGCTGGAAGTACTGCGGCGGCAGGTAGACGTACGCCTCGGTGGTCAGACCGCTGCCGGCCCCTTTGACGTCGACCTTCTGGATCAGGCCGGAGCGCTCCGGGTCCGAGCCCTGGGCGGAGTAGAACTTCTGCTCGCCGGTGACGGCCACCCCGGAGGCGTTGGGCTGGTGGTCGACCACCGTGCCGAGCCCGCCGCTGGTGCCGAGCAGGTCGGTCCAGGAGCTGTAGAAGCCGAAGTAGCTGTTGGCGATCAGGCCCATCGCGGCCAGGACCGACACCTGGGTGGCGAGGAACGCGCCGATCCGGCCCAGCCACGCCTTCCAGCCCTTCCCGCCGAACCGCGGCCAGAGCCACATGGTGGCGGCGAAGACGGCGATCGCGAGGAGGGAGGCGATGATCTGGAGCGGGAGTCCGGTGAGACTGAGCACGAGCCCGATCGTAGTTGACCTCCGTGGAGGCCCCGGGGCGACCCCTTCCGATGATCGTCCTTATCGAGTTGACCCGGGTGGTTCGTGCTCGGCAGCATGTCGCCCCGACGCGTACGGGGAGTGCGCGGCGGATGACAGTGGGGTGGGGTTGTGAAGTCGATGCGGTTCGCGGGTTCTTCGGGTGGGGCGGGTCTGGCGGTCGGCGGGGTGCTGCTGCTCGCGGCCTGCTCCGGCGGGGGTGGTGGTGCCGCCGCGCCGAGCGCTTCGGCGACGGTCGTGCCGAGCGCCTCGGCGACGCCGTTCGGGACGACGCTCGCGCAGTCCCTGGAGCCGGTCGGCACCGGGCTGTCGAAGGTGGCCGCGGCGACGACCATGAAGGAGGTCGAGACCGCGCTCGCCATCGTGGAGTCCAATGCCGACCGAGCTGTCCGGAGCCTGAAGGCCGCCGGCGCACCGGACGGTGTCGACGCGGCGCGCACCGAACTGGTGACCGGACTGAACACGCTCTCCGCCGAGGCGCTGACGATCCGCACCGACCTCAACCTCAAGAAGTACTGCACCGTCGGCGTCATCCAGGCGCAGCTCGGCGGCGGCCAGGGACTGGTGGCGGTCCCCGCCGCGCTCGCGAAGCTGGCGACGGCCGGCCAGCCGGCCGCCCTCACCGTCCCGCAACTGCCCAAGCCGCAGCCGCAGCCGCGGGCCCAGGAGAACGGATTCCCGGTCCGCGACGGCGGGAACCGCGGCAAGGGGGAGCTGACCGTCACCAACAACGGGGACGTGGACGCCGTCGTCTCGGTCGTCCAGGACGGCCAGGCTGTGGCCTCGATGTACGTGGCCAAGGGGCGGAAGGCCACCATCGACGGCATCAAGTCGGGCTCGTACGCCTTCCACTACACCACCGGAGTGGACTGGGACGCCGACGTGAAGCAGTTCACCCAGGACTGCCGGTTCGTCAAGGTCGGTGACAAGCACGAGTTCGAGCCGTCCGGGACGACCTGGACCTTCAAGCTCCGCGCGGAGGGCGGCGAGGGCACCGGCAATGCTGCCTGGCTGACCGCGGCCACCGCCCCGCAGCCGTAGCCGCCGCGTAGCCCCTGCCCGTAACGGGCATACCGGGACGGGTCGTTGCCTTCGGATGGCACGACCCGTGCCGGGCAGTGGCGAGTTCGGTCACAATCCTTGACCTCTTGAAGTGGCCATGGCACTTTCGTGCGGCGCGGGCGTCGGCGACCAGTCGTACACCCCGCGATCCCCCACAAGGAGAGCCATGTTCAAGAGATTTGTCGCGGTGGCCGGTACCAGTGCCGTCGTCGCGGGCGGGCTGGCCTTCGCCGCCGCCCCCGCGCAGGCCGTCCAGGCGGCCGACCTGACGTCCACCATCGCCCTGAACAACTGCTCGGCCTCGCTGGTCCGTTACCCCACCTCGGTGGCCGGCGACCGGGCGCTGATGCTCACCAACGGGCACTGCCTGCCGACGATGCCCTCGGCCGGCCAGGTGATCCAGAACACCACCGCCAGCCGCAGCGGCACCCTGCTGGACGGCGCGGGCAACAGCCTGGGCACCGTCCAGGCCGACAAGCTGCTCTACGCGACGATGACCGGCACCGACGTCGCCCTCTACCAACTCACCGACACCTACGGGTCGATCAGCTCCAAGTACGGCGCCACCGCGCTGACGATCAGCGACTCGCACCCGACCGACGGCGCGTCGATGTACATACCCTCGTCGTACTGGAAGCAGGTCTGGAACTGCTCCGTCAACGGCTTCGTGCCGACCCTGCGCGAGGACGCCTGGACCTGGCACGACTCGCTGCGCTACAGCTCCGGGTGCAACACCACGCACGGCACCTCCGGTTCGCCGATCGTCGACTCCGCCAGCGGGCGGATCATCGGCATCAACAACACCGGCAACGACGACGGCGCCATGTGCACCCTCAACAACCCGTGCGAGGTGGCCGCCGACGGCACCACCAAGGCCTACAAGGGTCAGAGCTACGGCGAGGAGACGTACTGGTTCACCACCTGCCTGAACTCCTCCACCCGGGCCATCGATCTCAACGTGGCCGGCTGCCTGCTCACCAAGCCGGCCGGCAGCGCCGTCTCGGTGACCAGCCCGGGCAACCAGTCCACCGTCGTCGGCGGCGCGGTCAACCTCCAGATCAACGCCTCCGGTGGCACCGCCCCGCTGTCCTACGCCGCGACCGGCCTGCCCGCCGGGCTGTCGATCAACTCCTCCACCGGCGTCATCGCGGGCACCGTCTCCACCGCGGGCAGCTCCACCGTGACCGTCACCGTCACGGACGCCGCGGGCAAGTCGGCCTCCACCTCCTTCACCTGGGCGGTCTCCACCGGTGGCGGCAGCTGCACCCCGGCGCAGCTGCTGGGCAACGCGGGCTTCGAGACCGGCACCGCCACCCCGTGGACGACGTCCAGCGGCGTGGTGGACAACAGCTCTTCGCAGGCGGCCCACGGCGGCTCCTGGAAGGCGTGGATGAACGGCTACGGCTCGACCCACTCGGACTCGCTGTCGCAGACGGTGAGCATCCCGTCGGGCTGCAAGGCGACGCTGAGCTTCTGGCTGCACATCGACACGGCCGAGTCGGGCACCACCGCGTACGACAAGCTGACCGTCTCGGTCAACGGCACCACGCTGAAGACCTACTCCAACGTGGACGCCGCGGCCGGCTACCAGCAGCGCACCTTCGACCTGTCGGCCTACGCGGGCCAGAGCGTCACCGTGAAGTTCGCCGGGACCGAGGACGCCTCGCTCCAGACCAGCTTCGTGATCGACGACACCTCCGTCCAGACCGGCTGACCGGGTAACGCCCAAGGGGCGGTGGCCGGTTCGCCGGTCACCGCCCCCGGGTGCGCACCGGCCTATGCTGATCGGATGATCAAGCCGATAGAGCTGGTGATTTTCGACTGCGACGGCGTCCTGGTGGACAGCGAGGTGATCGCCGTCCGGGTGCTGGTGCGCCTGGGGGCGGAGCACGGCTGGCCGCTGACCGGGGCGGAGGCGATCGAGCTCTTCGTCGGACGGTCCGAGGCCGCCAACCGGGCGACGGTCGCCGAACGGCTGGGCGCCGAGACGGCCGTCCTGTGGAGCAAGCGCTTCGTCGAACTGCACGCCGAGGCGGTCGACGCCGGGCTGACCCCCGTGGCCGGCCTGCCGGAAGCCCTGGCCGCGATCACCCTGCCCACCTGCGTGGCCTCCAGCGGCACCCACGAGAAGATGCGCCACACCCTGGGCCGCACCGGCCTCCACGACCACTTCGCCGGACGGATCTTCAGCGCCACCGAGGTCGGCCGCGGCAAGCCCGCCCCCGACCTCTTCCTGCACGCCGCCCGCTCGATGGGCGTCGACCCGGCCGCCTGCGTGGTGGTCGAGGACAGCCGGCCCGGCGTCGAGGCCGCCCGCGCCGCCGGCATGCGCGCGCTCGGCTACGCGGGCGGCGTCACGGTCGCGGAGCGGCTGGCCGGGCCGGGCACCGTGGTCTTCGACGACATGCGGGACCTGCCCGGGCTGATCGCCGCGGGCGCGGTTCACCAGGGGTAGGTCCCGCCCTCGGGGCGGCCGTCGGGTCCGGCACCAATTCGGTTGCCGGGCCCGGTCCGCGGGTGGCAGGGTCGGGCGCCATGGCCCCCTCCCGCAAGCTGCACGCCGACGAACTGGACATCGACGAGGCCCTGGTGCGCCGGATGGTCGCCGAGCAGTTCCCGCAGTGGGCCGGGCTGCCGGTCGAGCCGGTGGTGCCGGCCGGGACCAGCAACGCGATGTACCGGCTCGGGGCGGAGCTGGTGGTGCGCATCCCGCGGATCCCCGGGGTGGTCGAGGAGATCGCCAAGGAGGACGTCTGGCTGCGCCGCCTGGCCCCGCGGCTGCCCGTTCCGGTGCCGGTCCCGCTGGCCGTGGGCGGGCCGGTCGACGGCTGCCCCTGGCCCTGGTCGGTGCTGCGCTGGCTGGACGGCGCCACCCCGGACGCCGGGCGGCCCGCCGAACCCGAGCTGCTGGCCCGGGACTTGGCCGGTTTCGTGGGCGCCGTGCGCCGGATCGACCCGGCCGGCGCCCCCGCCGCCTACCGCAGCGAGTCGCTGGCGGACCGGGACACCGGGACGAGGAAGGCGATCGCGGCCGTGCCGGACCTGGTCGACGCCGCCGCTGCGACCGCCGCCTGGGAACACGCCCTGCGCGCCCCCGCGCCCACCGGCCCGCCGGTCTGGCTCCACGGGGACCTCCAGCCCGGCAATCTGCTGGTCTCCCCGGACGGCCGGCTGAGCGCGGTCATCGACTTCGGCTGCGCGGGCCTGGGCGAACCGGCCGTCGACCTGATCCCCGCCTGGTACGTCCTGCCCGCCACCGCCCGCGGGACCTTCCGCGAGGCCGCGGCCCCCGACGACGCGGCCTGGGCCCGCGCCCGCGGCTGGGCCCTGTCGATCGCCCTGCTGGAGGTGGCCTACTACCGGGACAGCGACCCGAGGATGACCGCCATCGCCCGCCACGTGATCGCCGAGGTCCTGGCCGATCGTGCTTGAGGGCCCCGTCCCCACCCGTCCGAGGGTCAGTGCCACACCGCGCCGGGCTGGCCCGAGAACAGCCACTGCTGGGCGTTGGCCCCGTTGGCGGTGGAGTAGTTGGTGATCTCCAGGCACTTGCCGGAGCTGTTCTTGATGACGAACGTGCCCGAGAGGTCGGCGGAGACGCCCTTCCCGAGCTCGGCGAGCGCGGTGTGCAGGCTCGGCTCCCCGGTGTGCGAGTCGGCGAAGGCCTGGCCGCCGCCGAGGCCGGTGAGGGTGAGCGTGAGGGCGGCGAGGCCGATGGCGGCGGCGGAGCGCCGGGTGCTGCGGAGTCCGTTGCTGGACATGGAGGGTCCCCCTTCGAAGGTGCCGGTGGGTTCGCGCCCACCACCTGGTCCCCTGTGCTGGACGCATTATCAGCTTGCGCTTTCCCCAAGGGAGTTGTCGTCAGCGGTCAGTCCACTCCCGCTTCGCTCGGAGTCCACCGCCGGTCGTCGCGGCACTGTGGCGGTAGTCGCGGGGCGGCAGCCTGTACGCGCCACCGAGGCCACGGCTGGGCCCATTCAAGCGGCCCTACCATCCGTTGCCGCTTCGGCCTGGCCGAAGCGGCAACGGACACGACCACTTCCTGCGCAGAACCAGGAGGAGCAGTACGACCATTGGTCGGGCCGGACTTGATCCAGTGCTCTCCAGCCCCCCCCGCCGAACGGGTTCGGCGGGGGGCTGCCCAGGCGGGCTCGGCGATACGAATGACCTGGCTGGTGTGCGACTCCAAAGACTCCTTCCCGGTTTCCGGCATAACGTCGGAAACCGGGCGTGTTCGGTGCGAGTAGCATTCGGCCAACACCTTGTTAGCTACTGGGAGTTAGGCTTATGAGCACGCTGGTGGTGGGGTCGCGGGCCAGTCACCTGGCGCGGGCTCAGGTCAGGGAGTTCCTGGTGCCGCTGCGGGAGCGCTTCCCCCATGTGGTCTTCCGTCAGCGAGTGATCACGGAGGCCGGTGATCAGGACCGCAGGTCGGCCCTGAGGGACGTCTCGGAGCGCGGCGGCGGCTCGGCATTCTCGGTGAACCAGGTGAACGCGCTGGTGTCCGGCGAGGTCGACGTGATCGTGCACTCGCTCAAGGACCTGCCGACCACGAACCCGCCCGGCCTGATCCTCTTGCCCCCGCCCACCCGCGCGGATGTGCACGACGCGCTGTGCGGCTCGACGTTGGCCGATCTCCCGTACGGGGGCAGGATCGGCACGTCGGCGTCGCGCCGGATCGCCCAACTGCTGCACGTACGCCCGGACCTGGTGCCAGTGGAGATCCGGGGGAACGTCCCGACCAGACTCGGCAAGCTCCGGACGCAGCAACTGGACGCCGTGATCCTGGCGGCCGCCGGGATCAAGCGGCTCGGCCGCAGCGAGGAGATCAGCGAGATCCTGCCGATCGGGCCGTTTCCCCCGTCGCCCGGGCAGGGCGCGCTGGGCATCCAGATCCGGGAGGACAACGAGTCGGCTCGCGAGATCCTGGCCGGTTCCGGTGACCCGGCGACCGACGCGGAGGTGCGGGCCGAGCGGGCGATGCTGGCGGAGCTCCACGGCGGATGCTCGGTGCCGGTCGGCGCGTTCGGCAAGGCCGACGGCGACGTGCTGACCCTGCGCGGGCAGGTCACGTCCGTGGACGGCAAGCGGCAGGTGGAGGCCAGCTTCTCCGGCCCACTGGGCGAGCCGGAGAAGCTGGGCGTTCGAGTGGCGGGCCTCCTACTGGACCAGGACGCGGAGGGCATCCTGGCGGAGGTCCGGCCCACCGCCGCTGCTTAGGCACGCAGGCGGGCCAGGTCCAGGGCCGCACAGGTGATGATCCGGTCCGCGCCGGCCCGCTTGAGCATGGTGAACAGCTCCGCCAGCGGGCGGAAGTCCCGCTGACCTGCCCGCGGGCCCGCCCGTCGCCACCTTGCGCGCAGGAAGTCGGCCGACCCGACTTCCTGCGCAGACGATGAGCGAACCAGGTCGAGGGCGGGCCCGCGGGCAAGCACACGGGCCCGCCCAAGAACACCTAACGCCCGCCCACCCACCCCTTCCACAAAAGTCATGGGCGGCCCGGCCAAGATTGGCCGGGCCGCCCAAAAATGAGGCAACCCAGCAGCCCTGGCCGAGACAGCCGAGTCCATTCATGGCGCCCCAGAGCCCGCTGCCGCTTCGGCAGGGCCGAAGCGGCAGCGGCACGGTGCACCGCCACTCCTGTGCAGGAAGTCGGTGGGGCCGACTTCCTGCACAGCGGAGACGAGTTCAGGTGCGGGTGGCTTGGGTGCGGCAGTGGGTGAGGGCGTATTTGAGGCGGGTGTCGGGGTTGGGGGTGGTGGTGAGGAGTTCGCCGGCGGTGACGAGGGTGGTCCAGTAGGTGGTGGGGTTTCCGGTGCGGGGGAGGGGCCGGGCGGCGGCGAGGGAGAGGTAGGCCGCGGTGAGGTTGCCGGTGGTGAACCAGCGGCTCAGGCCGTGCTGGTGGCCGGGTCGGATGCCGCCCATCGCATCGATGGCGGTCAGGAAGAGGTCGACGACGGCGAGTTCGGTGTCCGTGAGGGAGGCGGGGACGTCGAAGACGCCGAGGGCTTCGAGGAGTTCGCCGGTGTCGGTCTCGGAGCCCGTGCGGGGGTTGGCGAGGAGGGCGTCGTGGCACTCGCTGAGGCGGCGGAGGGTCTCGGCGAGGGGGATGGTCAGGGCGAGGCAGACCGCGCGGGCGGAGGGGAGGGGCTTGTGGGTGCGGCGGGCGAGGAGGGCGTAGGTGTCGGCGGGGGTGCGGCCGCGGGAGAGGGCGTGGCCGGCGAGGGTGGTGAGGTGCATGGGGGTTCGGGCTTTCAGGCGGTGACGAGGGCGGGGCCGGGGGCGGGGGCGACGAGGGCCCAGACGAACTTGCCGATGCCGCCGGGGCGGTTGGCGCAGCCCCAGCGCTCGGCGAGCTCGTTGACGAGGAGCAGTCCGCGCCCGTGCTCGTCGTCCGGCGCGGCGACGAGGAGCGATGGGCGGCCGCTGCCGGCGTCGTGGACTTCGAGGCGCAGGCGGGAGCCGGTGACGGTGAAGCGAACTTCGATGTGGCAGTCGTCGGGGGCGTCGGCGTGCCGGACGGCATTGGCGAACAGCTCGCCGAGCAACAGCTCGGCGGTGTCGCGGTAGCGGTCCCCGGAGGGCAGTCCGGAGAGGTAGGCCCGGAGCAAGTAGCGGGCCAGGGGCGTGAATTCGACCCGGGAGTCAAGGCGGGCGACGAATGCGCGGGGGCGGGGGGTTTTGAGCATGGAGGCACCTCGGATGGGGTGAGGTCTGAGCGGCTCGGTCAGCCTCGGGCGGTGCACCTTCGGCGTCTGGCTGAGGGCTTGCACATCACAGCTTCGCTCCGGTCCGTAGTGATGCGACTACCCAGTGCGCCCAATGTCCTCTAGACTTCGGAGCTGTTCAACTTGACTTTGCCGTTTGATTGGTAGGGTGAATCGCCTTGAACAAACGCGAACTTGACCCCCAGGCCTCCCCTTCCGCCGAGTTCGGGGCCTTTCTCCGGGCGTTGCGCGAGCAGCGGGGGTGGACGCAGGAGCACCTTGCCGGATTGATCGGCTGCACCTCTTCCTTCGTCTCAGCTCTTGAAAATGGTCGGCGGAAACCAACTCAACGGATTGCTGCGGCTCTTGACAGAGCATTTGACACATCGCAGGCGGGCACGTTCAAGCACAAGGCCGGCGACGTCAAGTACAGCGCACTGCTGGAAGGGTTCGCCGAGTTCGTCACCCAAGAACGTCGAGCCGCTGAACTGCGACTCTTCGAACTCGGCATCGTGCCGGGCTTGCTGCAAACGAGGGAGTACGCAACCGCCATTGCGGCGGGTGCTGTGCGCCGGAGGAGCATCACGCAGGACCAGGCAGACGAACGGGTGCGAGTCCTCATAAACCGCCAGGCTGGTATGCGCCGGGAACCGTCACCGCTGGTTCATGTCGTCATGGACGAGAGTTGCATTCGTCGGCCTGTGGGCGGGGATGCTGTGATGGCGGCTCAGCTTGACCACCTCGTTGAGTTTGCCGGCGACCCCACGGTGCGACTCCAGATAGCCCCGTTCGAGCTCGGCGAGAACAGGGCTTTTGATCTTCCGGTGTCCATCCTGACGTTGCCGGACCGGTCGCTGGTCTCCTACGCCGAGAGTGCACACCAAGGGCGCTTGGAGCGGGATATCAAGGCGGTGACAGCCGAGTTGGCGGCCTACTATCAGCTGCAAACGCATGCCCTTTCACAGGCGGACTCGGTGGCGATGATCCGCGAGCTACGGAGGCGAGTATGACCCTCGACTGGTTCAAGTCCAGCTACAGCAGCAACGGTGGACAGTGCATCGAGGTATCCGACAGCATGCCCGGCATCGTCCCCGTTCGTGACTCCAAGGACCCCGAGGGTCCTGCTCTGGCCTTCCCGGTCGACGCCTGGTCGAGCTTCGTTGCCGCCGTCCGCTCCGGCGAGTTCAACGACGTCTGACGCACCGTTCGAGCTGTCCGAGACCCCATTACCCGCAGGCGGGTAATGGGGTCTTCCCGTTGTTGCCTCGGGAGCTCGCCGCACGGGTGAGAGAGTTGGGAACTCAACTGGTGCGCGTGTAAGGGAGGGGCTGTTCGTGGAATGGGAAGTGTTCGGGCGTCGGCAGGTCTACGGGAGCCCGTGGGTCGAGGTCTGGCTCGATGACGTCGAGATCCCCGGCATCGGCCGGATCGACCACCATGTCGTCCGCTACCCCCGCGCCTCGACCACCGCCGTCGTCACCAACGAGGCCGGCGAGCTCCTCCTCCTCTACCGGCACCGGTTCATCACCAGCCGCTGGGGCTGGGAGGTGCCGGCCGGATGGACCGAGCCCGGCGAGGAGCCAGCGGCGGCCATCGTCCGCGAGGTCGAGGAGGAGACCGGCTGGCGTCCCGGCCGGGTCGAGCTGTTGACCGAGTACGACGCCATGGCCGGCATCGGCGACGCCCACTTCCACGCCTACCACGTCACGGACTGCGCCCGGGTCGGCGAGCCCGAGGACGTGTCCGAGGCGACCCGCGTGGCGTGGGTACCTGAAAGCGAAGTAGTGAAGCTCCTGACGGGCGGCGAGGTCGCTGATGGGCCGTCGCACGCCGCCCTGTCCTATTTCCTCGGCCCGTATCGGCTCGCTCGGCGTTCCTGACCGACTCGGAGACAGCGGCAGCGGCCCTTGCGGAACCGGGTGGGCTCGTGTGTGAGCACACGAGCCCACCCGGAACGAAGGTCTCGGCGGCCCCGGCCAGAAGTGGCCGGGGCCGCCGAAGCAAGCTGCGGACCGCCGAGCGGCCATCTTGTCCTCCCGACGCAGGAAGTCGGCCTGGCCGACTTCCTGCGCTTACGGGCGGGTGGTGGCTTGGGTGCGGCAGTGGGTGACGGCGTATTTGAGGCGGGTGTCGGGGTTGGGGGTGGTGGTGAGGAGTTCGCCGGCGGTGACGAGGGTGGTCCAGTAGGTGGTGGGGTTGCCGGTGCGGGGGAGGGGTCGGGCGGCGGCGAGGGAGAGGTAGGCGGCGGTGAGGTTGCCGGTGGTGAACCAGCGGTGCAGGCCGTGCTGGTGGCCGGGTCGGATGCCGCCCATGGCGTCGATGGCGACCAGGAAGAGGTCGACGACGGCGAGTTCGGTGTCGGTGAGGGAGGCCGGGACGTCGCTGGGAGTCAGGGGAGGTCAGGTCCCCCCGCCCGGTGTACGTTCGAGCCCTTGAGGCTGTCACCAAACTTTCCGTGGACCGCCTCGACTTCGAATCACCACAGCTACCGTCGAGGGTCAGCATGGACGGTACGGGAGGCCATGACATGACCAGCGATGAACCGGACCTGCCCGTGCAGGCCGCACCCGCTCCCGCGGGTGAGGACTACTCGGGGATCTGGATCAGCCATTACGAGTTCTTCAGCAGCCGGGAGAACACGTTCACCGGCCTGCACCACGTCATCCTGTCCCAGCGCGGGAACCGGATCACCGGCCGGTCGCTCCCCGGCGCGTCGTCCAATCCCGACTCACCGCTGTCGTTCGATCTCACCGTCGATCGGAACGTCGTGACGGGCTCATGGGTGGAACAGACCGCACAGGACGGCTACTACCAGGGAGCCAGGTACCACGGCGCCCTTCAGCTGCTGGTCGATCCGACCGGGCGCCGGATGGCAGGCAAGTGGGTCGGCTTCGGCAAGGAGTTCGACATCAACACCGGGCCCTGGGAACTGCGCCTACTGGACAAGTCCACGGCCGACGGCGTGTTGAGCCGCTACAGCATGCCGCCGGAGGCGTAGCGCGCCTCACCGCACTGGCGCAGCGAGCCCCGCACCGACCACACCCGAGACGGACAGGACGGAAAAAGGCCGCCGGGTGGGACGGGATGCGTGGGAAGTCGGCGGGGCCGACTTCCCACGCAAGGGTGGGGGGCGTACTTGCTGCGGGGCCCGGGCCTCACACGAATGACTCGCACTCCATGTAATCGTTGTGCTACTTTCCGCAGCATCAACAGAACATAGGAGACCCCGGCGGTGGTGACACACCCCGGGGTCGGGCACCAGGAGCAGGACTCCAGATGCAGATTCATCGTAGCGCGCACGTGCGCGCATTCACCGTGCTTCCCAACGGCCTGTTGCAGGACCGTCGGCTCAGCTACACCGCTCGGGGCCTCCTTGCCGACCTCCTCTCCCGGCCGGACGGGTGGCGGGAGGACGGGCGGCAGATGGCGGACAGCAGTCCGCAGGGGCGGGGTGCCGTCCGGCGGGCGCTCAAAGAACTGAAGGACGCCGGGTACTACCGGGTCGACAGGGTCCGGATGCCCGATGGGACGGTCCGGTCCGAGTCCCACGTCTTCGACACCCCTCAACCCGAACCGACTGTCCCCCGCCCGGCCTCCGGTGGGCGAGGGACCGGCGCCACTGTCACCCCTCCCGTAAAGGACCCGGGGCAAGAACCCACCCTCCCGGATGAACGGACGCGGGCCGCCGTGGCCACCCTGTTCCGGGTGATCCGGCCCGAACCCCGCCTGCGCCTCGGCGAGGCCGAGGCGCAAACGCTGGCACCGCTCGTCTCGCAGTGGCTGGAACGAGGCTGCGACGAAGCCGAGTTGGCCCACGCCCTGCTCCCCGGGCTGCCGCAGCCGATGCACTCCCCCACGGCGATCCTCCGGGACCGGCTGCGGCGCAAGCTTCCGCCGGAACGCCCCGAAGCTCCCCCGTCGACGCCGTACGCCGAGTGCGGCCGCTGCCACGACCCGGTGCCGCGCCCCGGGATCTGCCGCGCCTGCGCGGGCCTCGGCGCGAGAACCGTCGCCGTCGGCACGGGAGCCCCCGCCACCCCCGGCGGCGTCGCCCGCGCCCGCTCGGCCCTGCGGGGGTGGCACGAACCGCTCATCGCGGCGGGCAGCGGTTGACCTCCGCACGCCCTGCGCCGGTTCAGCACTCCACGGCCTCTCCCCCAGTTGCGGTCCCGCTACGGGCGGGCGCCGGGGCCGGCGAACAGCTCCCCGAACGCCCGTTGGTCGCCGCTCCTCAATCGCGCCCGCTGTGACAGTTCCACACCCCCACCTGTCCGCAACGGGCCGCCGGGTTCCCGCCGGAGCACGGCAGAGGGCCCCGACGAACCGGACGGTTCGTCGGGGCCCTCGTCAGCCGGTCAGGCCGGTCAGGCCGTCAGGCGCACTTGATGTCGCGGTTCACCACGGCCATCCCGGCGACCTTCGCGCCGTCCACGGTGAACTCGTACTGCCAGCCCTGCTGGCCCTCGACCGGCAGCACGTACTTGCCGCTCTTGTCCTGCTGGAGGCCCTTGGCGCCGTACGCCTGCTGGAGCGCCTCCAGGGTGGAGCCGGCGCCGATGCCCTCGGCCGTCTTCGCCTCCGCCGGGGCGGCCAGCTCGCGCAGGCCCGCCTCCGCGAAGGAGACCCGGCCGGTGGTCAGGTACGCCTTGTCCTTGGCCTCCTGTGCCACCCTCAGGTCGACCAGGGCCATCGTCGAGTCGGCGATCAGCTTGGCGGCGGCGGCCGAGTCCTTGGCCCCGGCGGCCGAGCCCGCGGCGGCGGCCGCCGCGTCCTTGGCGGAGGCGTTCGGCGGCAGGGTGCCCTGCGGGGCGGGCGCCTTCCCGCTGGCCGCGTCGGCCTTGGCGTTCAGGTCCTTGTACCGGGCCTCGGTGGCCGCCTCGGCGGCCATCCGGGCCTGGTCCGGTGCCGGGCCGCCCTTGTAGACGAAGTCCGTGCAGCCGCCGAGCAGCGAGACCGGTGACGGCTCCAGGGCACCGGTGGCCAGCCCGGCCTCCTTGGCCATGCCCGGCTTGAGCCCCTGGTACCCGGCCGCCGCGAAGGCCTCCGGGCCCTTCGTCGTGGGCGCCGCCGAGGGTGCCGCAGCGGCGCCCTCGGCCTTCGCCGAGTCCTTCTTGTCATCGGACGAACAGGCCGTCGCTGAGGCGGCCAGCAGTACTACCGAGATGCCCACGCCCACCGCGCGGACCGTGGCCCGGTTCTTCCCCATGTCACAAACCCCCACGTGATCTTTCAAGGGTCACCGTACCGAGAGTGCGGCCACGATCCACAACCGGTTTCTCAGGCGCAGTAGGTGTTGTGCTTCACCAGGGCGAGCCCGGCGACCTTGCCGTCGGCCACGGTGAACTCGTAGAACCAGTCCGGGCCGCCGCCGCCGCTCTCGGACGGGAGTTCGTAACCGCCCTCCTTGACCGGCTTGAGGTCCCTGCCCTCGTAGGCGCGCTTGAGCTCCTCCTCCGTCGAGCCGGCCCCGATGCCCTCGGCGGTGCGGGCGCCCGCCGGGGCGACCAGCTGGCGCAGGCCCTCGGTGCCGAAGTTGACCCGGCCGGTGGTCAGGAAGGCCTGGTCCCGGTTCTTGCGGGCAGGCCCGAGGAGGTCCAGGTCCTTGTAGAGCACGGCCATCTCCTGCCGCCCCGCCTCGGTCTGGTCGAGCTGCTCCCGAAGGCCCGCGAGGTACTCCTGCCGCTCCTTCGACGAGGCCCCGGGGGCCAGGGGCGCGAGCGGCTTCCTGGCCGCCTTGATCTCGTCGATCCTGGCCAGGGCCTTGTCGACCTTCGTACGGACCTCCGCCTCGGCCGCCATCCGGACCGGGTCCGGCGCCGGACCGCCCTTGTACGCGTAGTCGGTGCAGCCGTTGAGCAGCGAGACCGGCGACGGCTCCAGGGCTCCGGAGGTGAGCGCCTCCTCCTTGGTCATCGAGAGCTGGAGCCCGCGGTAGCCGGCGGCGCCGAACGGCTGCGGCGGTGTACTGGTCGCCGCCTCGGCAGCGCCGCCTCCGTCTCCCCCGCAGGCCGCCGCTCCGGCCATGACCAGCGCCGTCGTCAGTACGGCCCCGGCCACGCGCCCGCCGCGCGTCGTCCCCACCATGATCATCTCTCCTTCGTCGACCGCACACGGTAGCGAACGTGCGGGCACGATCGACAACCGGTTCCCCCACGCACGGAAGGGGCCCGGGTCCGAGGACGCGGGCCCCTTCGCATGCGCCGGTCAGTCGACCGGGGGCCGGGCGGCGAGACCGCGGGCGTAGTGGGCGGCGGCGAGGACCGAGGCCATCAGCTCGGAGTCGAGCACGGAGGCGTCGGACAGCCGGGTGGCCGACGCGTGCGAGGCGAGCAGCGTCTTGGTGACCCGCAGGGCGGCCTCGGGGCGGCGCGTGACGGGCCTGGCCCACTCGTCCACCGCCCCGTCCAGGTCCTGCTCGGGGACGACCCGCTGCAGGATGGCGAGCTCCCGCGCCTCCACCGCGCCGACCGGGCGGCCGGTGAGGATGATCTCCCGGACCCGGGCCGCGCCGACCTCGTGGAGCAGGCGGGGCAGCAGCCCGCCCCAGGCGACGGGCAGGCCCAGGGCCAGCTCGGGCAGCCGGAAGACGGCGTTGTCGGCGCCGACCCGCAGGTCGCAGGCGAGCGCCAGGGCGAAGCCGGCGCCGGTCGCCCGGCCCTGGACCCGTGCGACGGTCACGGCGGGGCTGTTGGTGAGGGCGTCGCAGACCCGGCGGGCCTTGTCTCCGTAGCTTCGTATCCGGCCGCCGGTCGGGTCCGCGTCCAGGCCCGCGAGGAGTTCCTCGCGGTCGCCGCCGAGGCAGAAGTCCCGGCCCGCCGCGGACAGCACGATCACCCGCACGGCCGGGTCGGGCACGGCGAGGACGGCGAGGAGTTCGTCCAGCATGGCGGAGGTGACGGCGTTCCCGGTCTCCGGGCTGTCCAGCTCGACGTGGAGCACCGCTCCCCGGAGCTCGGAACGGACCGTACGGACCGGCGCGGGCCCGGGGGCCGGCTCAAATGCCCCAGCGGGTGCCGGCTCGGGCTCGGCGTACCAGCCGGTGGGCGCCGGGGGGTTCGCCGGGTACGGGGGCCGCATCGCGTACGGGTGGTACTGGGGAGCCTGCGAGGAGACGTTCATGCGGCCACTCTCAGGGACGTCACCCGGTGGAAGACCATCCGGGGCGCGTGCTCCGGCGGGCTCGCCGCCCGCAGCGTCGGGAAGCGCTCCAGCAGCTGGCCGAGCAGGGCGCGCGCCTCCAGCCGGGCCAGGCCCGCGCCGAGGCAGTAGTGGGCGCCGCCGCCGAAGGTGAGGTGGGTGCCCCGGCGGAGCGGGTCGAAGGTGTGCGGGTCCGGGTTGCGGCGCGGATCGCGGTTGGCCGCGCCGTACATCACGTGGACCATGGTGTCCTTGGGGAGGAACGTCCCGGCCAGCACGGTGTCCTCGCCCGCGACGCGGCTGTTGACGCGGATCGGCGGGTCGTAGCGCAGCGCCTCGTCGATCGCCTCGTCGATGTGCTCGGGCCGCTCCCGCAGCCACTCCCACCGGCCCGGCGACTGCAGCAGCTGCCACACCAGCGAGGAGAGCAGCGTCGCCGTGGTCTCCAGCGAGGCGATGGTGACGAACATGGTGAGCTGGTAGACCATCCGGTCGGTGGCCTCGCGGTCGGACTCCAGCCCGTCCCAGGTGCGGATCCAGCCGGCGATCACGTCGTCGCCGTCGTTCTCGCGGCGCTCCCGGACGAGGCGGGTGAAGTACTCGCGCAGGTCCATGGTGGCCTGCTCGGAGACCGCCAGCTGGCTCTTGGTGGGCAGCAGTTCCTGGGCGTGCACCTGGTTGTGGGTCATCGTCAGGATGTGCGGGTAGTCCGCGGGCGCGATGCCCAGCCAGCGCCCGACGGTGCCGATCGGCAGCTGCTCGGCGACCACGGTGGCGAAGTCCGCCTCCCCGTCCGTCCGTATTCGCTCGGCCAGGCGGTCGAGCAGCCCCGTGACGTCGGCCTCGATCTCCGGCGCCATGTCCCGCAGCGTGTTCCGGTCGAAGAGGCTCCCGAGGCTGCGCCGCTGCCGGGTGTGCTCGGGGGCGTTGAGCCGGGAGAGGGTCCGGCTCATCTCCTGGGTGGCGACGGCCTCCCAGCGGTCCGTCCCGCTCTGCCGCTCCTGCCAGGCGAAGTCCGGGACGAGCCAGGTCCTGCCGCGCAGGACCTGGTCGCACGCTTCGTAGCCGGTGACCAGGTAGCCGCCCCAGGGCGCCGGGACGAGGTCGCCGAGCGCCCGCAGCTCGTCGTAGACCGGGCTCGGATCGGCGAGCCCCTCGGCCGAGCGCAGCCTCCGCAGCAGCGGTACGGCGGCACGGCGGTCGGCCCTTCCGTCAGGGCGCTCCGACTCCGCGGGGCGGGCTTCCAACATGGCGGTCACACGGGCTCCTTCAACACGCGGGCGGGCAGTACGGCGGCGTACTACCCAGCAACAGCGCGCTCAAGCGTCGATCCGTGTTGCCCACGTCACGTACTGCACCGCCGTCGCACGCCGTTCACCTCGCGGTGACCGTGCGGCTTCCGGCGGCGTGTCGGAGCGGGACCCCCGGGGCCCCGGACGCCCGGGCCCGGAATCAGGCCCGGATCCGGGCCCGGGATCGGACCCGGCTTCAGACCCGGCTTCAGACCCGGAAGACGTCCAGGAAGGAGCTCCACCAGCCCTTCTTCTGCGGCGCCCGGGCGGGCGCGGCGGCAGGCTGCGGGTACGCCGGCGCCTGCTCGGAGCCGGCCGGCGCCGGGGCCGGGACGGGATCCGCGACCGGCCGCGCGGTGCGGGCGGCCACCGGGCTGAACCGCACCGGCAGCGAGACCAGGCCGCGCTGGAACGGCCCCGGCCGCCACTCCACGCGCTCCGCGGGAACCGCGAGCGTGACGTCCGGGAGCGCGTTGAGCAGGCACTCGATGGCGCTCAGGGCGATCAGCTGGGCCGGCGACTTGGCCGGGCAGGCGTGCGGGCCGGCGCCCCAGGCCAGGTGGGCCCCCTTGCTGAGGGTCAGCCGGGCGTCGGTGAGCGCGGGGTCGCTGTTGGCGGCGGCGAAGCTGATCACCACCGGGCTGCCGGCGTCCATCGGGACGCCGCCCAGGTTGAGGTCCTGCATCGGGTAGTGCGTCGCGTAGTTGGCGATCGGCGGGTTGTTCCACAGCACGTCGTCGAGGGCGTCCTCGATGCGCAGTCCGGGGCCGCCCTCGCCGGACAGCAGCAGGAGCAGCGCGTTGCCGATCAGGTTGCGCTCGGGCTCGACGCCGGCGCCCATCAGCATGACCAGCTGGTCCTTGAGCTCCTCGTCCCGCAGGCCGGCCGGGTGCTGGATGAGCCAGGAGGTGATGTCGTCGCCCGGCTGGCGGCGCTTCAGCGCGACCAGGTCCATCAGGCAGGAGGTCAGCTCCTCGTTGGCCTGGATCACGTCGAGGCCGTCGAAGAGCGCGGACATGCTGCGGGTCAGCCGGTCGCCGATGTCGGCCGGGCAGCCGAACAGCTGGTTGAACAGCAGCAGCGGCAGCAGCTTGGCGTAGTCGTTCAGCAGGTCGGCCCGGCCCAGCGCGCTGAACTGGTCGATCAGGTAGCCGGCGATCCGCTCGACGTGCCGGTTGAGCCGGTTGTCGTTGAGCCGGTCCAGGCTCTCGGTGACGGCCTTGCGCAGCCGCAGGTGCTCGGCGCCGTCCGTGAAGAGGCAGTTGGGCCGGTAGAACATCATCGGCAGGACGGGGCTGTCCATCGGCACCCGGCCCTCGTTGAGCGCCGCCCAGCGCCGCGAGTCCCGGGCGAACATCCCCGGGTTCTGCAGCACCCGCAGGGCGGCCTCGTGCGAGGTGACCAGGGTGGCGTCCACCCCGGGGGCCAACTCCACCGGCGCGGCGGGACCGTGGGCGCGCAGCTTGTCGTAGACCGCGTCGGGGTCGGCCGAGAACATCTCCCCGTAGAGCGGCGTGCTCACGCCGACGTGCATCGGGCAGCCCGGCGGAGGCGACTGCGGGACGGGTCGCTGCAGAGATTCCATGGGTCGTTCCTTGGGGGTGGCCCCGGGCGGGTGCGGACCCGGGAGACGTGAGGGGAGGAAGGCGTGGGGGAGGTCAGGAGGCGCGTTCGAGCAGGTGCCGGACGAGCGTCAGCAGGGCGTCGGCCGAGGACCGCTGGTCCCGCGCGTCGCAGAACACCACCGGCGTGTGCGGCAGCAGGTCGAGCGCCTCGCGGAGCTGGTCCTCGGTGTAGTCGCTCTGCCGGTCGAAGCTGTTGACCGCCACGGCGTACTCCAGGCCGTACTGCTCGATCAGGTCGATGACGGGGAAGGTGTCCGCGAGGCGGGTCGGGTCGGCCAGCAGCAGGGCGCCCAGCGCCCCCCGCGCCATGTCCTCCCAGAGCTGCATGAACCGCTGCTGTCCCGGCGTGCCGAACAGATACAGCACCAGGTCGTCGCCGAGGGTCAGCCGGCCGAAGTCCAGGGCGACGGTCGTGGTCTTCTTGTCCGGTACGCCGCGGAGGTCGTCGACGCGGATGGACGCCTGCGTCATGCTCTCCTCGGTGCTCAGCGGGGCGATCTCCGACAGCGCCCCGATGAGCGTGGTCTTGCCGACCGCGAAGTGCCCCACGACCAGGATCTTGACAGCGGTCGTCACCGCGCCCGGGACGTAGATGTCCTCAGGCGAACCGGCGTTGAAGTCCATGCAGTACCTTCTCTAGAAGTCTCGGGTCCGGGGCCTGGGCCGGGGGCGGGGCCGACCGGCGCAGCAGCCGTCCCTCCCGGATCAGGTCCGTCAGCAGCAGCCTCACGACCCCGACCGGCAGCTCCAGCCGGGCCGCGACCTCGGCCACCGAGAGGTAGCCGCCGGAGCACAGCTCCCAGATCGCCCGGGTTTCCGGGCTCGGCAGGGCGGGGAGGTCCTGCTCGGGCGCGATGGTGACCAAGGTGATCAGAGACAGGTCGTCCGCATTCGGTAATTCGCGTCCACCGGTGATGACGTAGGAGCGGATGAAGCCGCCGGTGACCCGCTGTTCCTCGCCGCCGGCCGTCATGAGCCGCTGAGCGTGCTCTGGCGCGGCGCCGCCGACATCGCCCGTCCGAGCGCGCCCACCTGCTGCTGCATCCGGAAGGACATCGCCTCCATGTCGACGTCGGGGGCGGTGGAGGCGGCCAGGTACGCGCCGCTGCCGGCCGCGATCAGGAAGATCCAGCCGTGGTCGTACTCCAGCAGGGTCTGGCGCCAGAGCCCGCCGCCTCCGCCGACGAACGGGGCGACCGCGCGGCTCAGCGACTGCATCGAGCTCATCGCGGCGGCATTGGTCTCCGCCTCGTCGCGTCCGATCTCGCTGGAGCGTTCGAGCAGGAGGCCGTCGGCGGAGACGAGGATGGCGTGCCGGGCGCCGGGTACCTGGAGTACGTCGTTGAGCACCCAGGAAAGATCACGGCTCACTGGATCTCGGTTCCTTCCGTGGTCATGGTGTTGCGCCCGGACAGCGTGCCGCGCTGGAACGCGCCGAGGCGGGACGGCGTGTGCTGGCCGGCGCTCCGCACCGGCTCCTCGGCCCGACCGGGGTCCAGCGGGTTGGGGACGACCGACACGGGGCGCTGGCGGCGGCGCCGGGGCAGCAGTCCGTCCGCGGTGGTCTCCGGTCCCGCCGTCGCCGCGTACGGCGCCGGCACCGGGGCCAGGGGCGCCGCCGGCTCGGACAGCGACACCAGCCGCTGGCCGGCTCCCGGCGCCCAGGACTGCGCGGGCTGCTCCACCGGCGCCGCCTGGGCCTGGTAGTCGGTGTAGTCGGTGTGCTCGGCGACGGGCGGGGCCGCGACCTCGCTGCTGAGCAGCTCGGCGGGCAGCAGCACCACGGCGCGCACGCCCCCGTACGGGGAGACCGAGTCGACGGAGACCCGGAAGCCGTAGCGGGCGGCCAGCATGCCGGAGACGGCGAAGCCGAACTTCGGGGGGTTGCCCAGGCTGGTGAGGCCGATCGGCGCGCCCGGGTTGAGGAGCAGTGCCGCGCGGTCCTTCTCCTCCTGGCCCATGCCGAGGCCGGCGTCGTCGATGATCAGGCAGACGCCGGTGGGGACGGCCTGGACGCTGACCTCCACCGGGGTGTCCGGGGCGGAGTAGTTGGTCGCGTTGGCGAGCAGCTCGGACAGCACCACGGCGACCGGCTCGACGACCTTGCTGGCGAGCGAGACGCTGACCCTGGAATGGATCCGCACCCGGTCGAAGTGCCGGATGCGGCCCTGGGCGCTGCGGACCACGTCGTAGACCGAGGCGACGCTCTCGCGGCGGCCCAGCCAGCCGCCGCAGAGCACCGCGATGCCCTGGGCGCGCCGGCCGAACTGGCTGTTCGTGTGGTCGATCGTCATCAGGTCGGCGAGGATCTGCGGGCTGTCGCCGTACTTCCGCTGCACCTTGTCGATGACGACCTGCTGCTCGTCGGCCAGGCCCTGCAGCGTCCGCATCGCCGCCTTGAGGACGGCCTTGGTGTCCTCCTCGGCGTCCCGGCGGACGGCGGTCAGCTCGGACGCGTGCTGGCCCCGCAGATGGTCGTGCAGCGCGGCGAGCTCGTCGCTCCGGCGCTGTGCCAGGGCGCTCGTCTCCTCCAGGGAGGCGTTGCGCCGCCGCAGGGCGAGGTTCGTCCTGCGGGCCTGGAGGGCCGCTCCGACGGCTGCGAGCATCACCACGATGAAGACCCAGAAAAAGGGTTCCTGCACAAATGACGTCATGAAACTCTCTTCAGGTGGCATCGCGTGGAGCCGGTCCGGGCCCCGAAACGCGAATGGGACTGGCGGCCCGAACCTCCCCGAAAGGCACCTGATGTCACATCACATCGAAGTGCATTCCGGCACGAGACCTGCGGCGACGCCTATCGCGGAGTCAGCCTACTGCAACTCATGCCATGTCAGAACAGATACCAAAAAGGGCAGTTGGGGCGAAATTCCACGACTTGCTGGGAACTCTGACAAGAAATGACGGCATTCGTGACGCCGCGTTAACCACAGGGACACGTCCCGACCACACTTCGATTCGCGCGCAGGGTGATTGCGCCGTCACACCCCGGAATCGGCGGCCCGCCGGACACGACGGCCGCGCATGCGGAAGGGGCCCGCGTCCGTGGACGCGGGCCCCTCCGGTACAGCCGTCCGTCAGCGCATCGAACCGGTGCGCAGCAGGGTGCGGATGACGCGCATCGCGACCGAGAGGCTGGACAGCTCGTAGTTGTCCGAACCCCTTATGTCGTCGAGGGTGCTCTTGGCGCGGTTCAGCAGGGTCGAGTTGAGCTCGGCCCAGGCGGTGTACCGCTCCTCCGGGGTGGCGCCCTCGGCGCCGCAGGCCAGGACGTCGGCGGTCAGCGCCGCGTGCGCCGCGAAGAGGTCCTCGCGGATCGCGGCCCGGGCCATCGACGACCAGCGGTCGGTGCGGGGCAGCTCGATGATGCGGTCGAGCAGGTGCGAGATCTGGAGCCGGTCGCCCAGGTCGTAGTAGAGGTCGGCGACCTCGGCGACGTCCTTGCCGGAGCGGTCCGCGACCTCGGCGACGTCCAGGGTCGGGAAGACCGAGGAGAGGCCGGCGATCCGGGTGGCCAGCTCCTCCGGCACCCCGGCCGCGGCCAGCTCGCCGTACACGGACTCGAACCAGGTCAGGTCCTCGCCGCGCAGCGGCTTGGGCAGCGAGGCCCAGACCTGGTTGACGCGGTCGTGGAAGAACTCGATGGTGCCGGCGATGTCGAGCGGCTGGCGGCGGTTGTTGAGCATCCACCGGGTGGCGCGCTCGACCAGGCGCCGCGAGTGCAGGCGCATCTTGGTCTGCACCCGGGCCGGGACCTTGTTGTCCAGGTCCTCGATCTCGGCCCAGATCGGCTCCAGGTCGAAGACGGCCCGCGCGGCGGTGTGCGTCCGGGCGATCTCCTCGTAGGTCGCGCCGGTCTCCTCCTTCAGGCGGAAGGCGAAGGTGCAGCCACCGCGGTTGATCGTGTCGTTGACGATCAGCGTGGTGATGATCTCGCGGCGCAGCGCGTGGTTGTCGATCGCGTCGGCGAACCTCGCCCGCAGCGCGCTCGGGAAGTACTCGTGCAGCGCGCTGCGGAAGAACGGGTCGTCCGGCAGCTCGGTGGCCAGCAGCTCCTCGGCCAGGATGATCTTGGTGTACGCGAGCAGGACGGACATCTCGGGCTGCGAGAGGCCGCGGCCGTTCTGCTGGCGCTCACGGATCTGGCGCTCGGTGGGCAGGAACTCCAGGCCGCGGTCCAGCTGGCCGGCCGACTCGAAGCGGCTGATCATCCGGGCGTGCACGTTGACCATGCTGTGCGCCTGGGCGACGGCGTTGGCCAGCACGACGTTCTGCGCGTAGTTGTTGCGCAGCACCAGGTGGCCGACCTCGTCGGTCATCTCGGCCAGCAGGACGTTGCGCTGCTTGACCGTCATGTCGCCCTCGGCGACGACCTGGTTGAGCAGGATCTTGATGTTGACCTCGTGGTCCGAGGTGTCCACACCGGCGGAGTTGTCGATCGCGTCGGTGTCGATCCAGCCGCCGGTGCCCTCCGGGCCGCCGGTGGCCGCGTACTCGATCCGGCCGAGCTGGGTGCAGCCGAGGTTGCCGCCCTCGCCGATGACCCGGGCACGGACCTGCTCGCCGTTGACCCGGATGGCGTCGTTGGACTTGTCGCCGACCTCGGCGTTGGTCTCGGTGGAGGCCTTGACGTAGGTGCCGATGCCGCCGTTCCAGAACAGGTCGACCGGGGCCTGGAGGACCGCCCGCATCAGCTCGGCCGGGGTCAGCTTGGCCGCCTCGACGCCGAGCGCGGCCCGGACCTGCGGGGTCAGCTGGATCGCCTTGGCCGACCGGGGGTACACCCCGCCGCCGGCCGAGATCAGCGACTTGTCGTAGTCGTCCCAGGAGCTGCGCGGCAGCTCGAACAGCCGACGGCGCTCGGCGTACGAGGAGGCCGCGTCCGGGTTCGGGTCCAGGAAGATGTGGCGGTGGTCGAAGGCGGCGACCAGGCGGATGTGCTCGCTGAGCAGCATGCCGTTGCCGAAGACGTCGCCGGACATGTCGCCGATGCCGATGACGGTGAAGTCCTCGGTCTGGGTGTCGACGCCGAGCTCGCGGAAGTTGCGCTTGACCGACTCCCAGGCGCCGCGGGCGGTGATGCCCATGCCCTTGTGGTCGTAGCCGGCCGAGCCGCCGGAGGCGAACGCGTCGCCCAGCCAGAAGCCGTAGGACTCGGCGACGCCGTTGGCGATGTCCGAGAAGGTCGCGGTGCCCTTGTCGGCGGCGACGACCAGGTAGGTGTCGTCCTCGTCGTGGCGGACCACGTCGGCCGGGTGCACGACCTCGCCGCCGACCAGGTTGTCGGTGATGTCGAGCAGCGCCGAGATGAAGGTCTTGTACGAGGAGACGCCCTCGGCCAGCCAGGCGTCGCGATCGACCGTCGGGTCCGGCAGCTGCTTGGCGACGAAGCCGCCCTTGGCGCCGACCGGGACGATGACGGTGTTCTTGACCATCTGCGCCTTGACCAGGCCCAGGATCTCGGTGCGGAAGTCCTCGCGCCGGTCGGACCAGCGCAGGCCGCCGCGGGCGACCTTGCCGAAGCGCAGGTGGACGCCCTCGACCTGCGGCGAGTAGACCCAGATCTCGAACGCCGGGCGCGGGGCCGGCAGGTCCGGGATGGCCTTCGGGTCGAACTTCATCGACACGTAGGAGTGCCACTCGCCGGAGGCGGTGCGCTGGAAGAAGTTGGTCCGCAGGGTGGCCCTGATGAGGTTCAGGAAGGAGCGCAGGATGCGGTCCTCGTCCAGCGAGACGACCTCGTCGAGCGCGCCGGACAGCTCCTCCAGGATGCCCTCGGTCAGCTCCAGGGCGCCCGAACGGTGGCTCGGGCTCAGCCGGGCCTCGAACAGGTTGACCAGCAGGCGGGTGGTGTGGGTGTTGTTGCGGAGCGCGTCCTCCATGTAGTCCTGGGAGAACGTGGAGCCCGCCTGGCGCAGGTACTTGGCGTACGTGCGCAGCATCATCGCCTGGCGCCAGGTCAGCCCGGCGATCAGCACCAGCTCGTTGAAGCCGTCGTTCTCGGCCTTGCCGGTCCAGGTGGCGGCGAAGGTCTCCTGGAAGCGCTCGCGCGCCTCGTCGGTGAGCTCGGTGGCCTCGCGCAGCTTCAGGCCGAAGTCGTAGACCCACGCGGTGGTGCCGTCGGAGCGGCGCAGCGCGTACGGGTGCTCGTCCAGCACCTCGACGCCCAGGCGCTGGAGCACCGGCAGGACCTCGGTGAGCGAGATCGGGCCGCCGACCCGGTAGATCTTGAAGCGGCGCTCGTCGTCGCCGGCGCCGACCGGCTGGTACAGGTTGAGCCGGAAGTCGCCCTCGCCGTGCAGCGACTCGATCTGCTTGATGTCGGCGACGGCGGTGCGCGGCGGGAAGTCGGCGCGGTAGCCGTCGGGGAAGGCGTTGGCGTACTTGTGGCCGAGTTCGGCCGCCTTCTCCTCGCCCAGCTCGGTGTGCAGCTGGTCGTGGAAGCCGTCCATCCAGAACCGGGCGGCCTCGGCCAGCCGGTTCTCGATCCGCTCGATGTCCGTGTCGGAGAGGTGCGGCAGCTCGGTGCCCGGGGCGACCCGGACCACGAAGTGCAGGCGGGTCAGCACCGACTCGGTGGCGTACACCGTGTAGTCGATGGTGGCGCCGTTCAGCTCCTCCTTGAGGATGTCGGTGATCAGTAGCCGGATGCGCGTGGTGTAGCGGTCGCGCGGCAGGTAGATGAACGCCGAGAAGTAGCGCCCGTACTCGTCCTGGCGCAGGAACAGCCGCAGCTTGCGGCGCTCCTGGAGGTAGAGCACGCTCGTCGCGATGGAGAGCAGCTCGGAGGCCGGGGTCTGGAAGATCTCGTCCCGCGGGAAGGTCTCCATGATCTGGAGCAGGTCGCGGCCGTCGTGGCTCTCGCTGGAGAAGCCGGACTCCTCCAGCACCTCCTGGACCTTGCGGCGCACGACCGGGATGCGGGTGACCGACTCGGTGTAGGCGGCGGAGGAGAACAGGCCGAGGAAGCGGCGCTCGCCGATCGGCTCGCCGGCGGCGTTGAACTTCTTCACGCCGACGTAGTCCAGGTAGGACGGGCGGTGCACGGTGGCCCGGCTGTTGGCCTTGGTCAGGACGAGGAGCTTCTTCTCGTGGGCCTTGGCGCGCACCGGCGCGGAGAGCCGGCCGAAGGCCTCGCTGACCGCGTGGTGGGCGTCGTCGTGGCTGTGCGGGTCGGCGCGCAGGATGCCGAGGCCGGTCCCGGCGACGGCCTTGAGGACCTCCTCGCCCTCGTGCTCGACCAGGTCGTACTCGCGGTAGCCGAGGAAGGTGAAGTGGTCGTCGGCGAGCCAGCGCATCAGCTCCCAGGCCTCGCCGACCTCCTGCTCGGGCAGGCCGGCCGGGGGCTCCTCGGCCAGCTCGTCGGCCAGGCGCAGCGCGCTCTCGCGCATCTTGCCCCAGTCCTCGACGACCTCGCGGACGTCGCCGAGCACGCGGCGCAGGTCGGCCTCGATGGAGCGCAGGTCCTCGCGGTCGGTCTCGCGGTCGACCTCGATGTGCATCCACGACTCGACGGTCGCGTCGGCCGGCCAGTCGGTGCCGGCGGCCTGGCTGCGGGAGCAGGCGTCGACGTCCAGGATCTCCAGCAGCTTGCCGGTGATGTCACGGCGGACGACCAGCTGGGGGTGGATCACGATGTGGATCGCGCGGTCCTGGCGGGACAGCTCGTTGGTGACGGAGTCGACCAGGAAGGGCATGTCGTCGGTGACGACCTCGACCACGGTGTGGCCGCAGGACCAGCCGTTCTCCTCGACCGAGGGGGTGTGGACCCGCACCTCGGCGGTGCCCTGCGGGCGCTTGAGGCCCAGCCGGTAGTGGGAGGCTGCCGCGCCGTAGACGTCGACCGGGTCGCGGTCGACCAGGTCCTCGGGCGCGGTGTGAAGGTAGTAGTGGTGCAGGTACGCGGTCAGAGCGCCATTGCTCAGACCCTCCCCCGGCGCCGCTCCCCCCACCTGGCTGTTCTCAGCGGCTGCGGCTGCCTTCTTGAGCAGTTCGGCCTTGGCTGCGTCCAGCTTGGTCTGCATGACTTCTTGGCTCCTGTCGCGCGCCGTTGCGTGACTCGGTGGTGTGTGGATGTACACCGACGGGTCACCGCAATCCTGCCGCACCATCCGACTGAAAGGGGCTCATGGCACGCATGAAACGTCCTCCCAGCGGGTAGGACGACTCATTCGTCCTGCAGCCACCCGACGACGCCAGCCAGCCTAACCGGATCAATCGAAGGTGCACAGGGACAGGTAGGCGCAAACCCGCAGGAAGTCGGGTCCGTCCTGGACAGCATGTCCAAACCGGAGTCCGGTGTTCACTCTCAGCCCATGTGCGGGTAGCCGTGGTGCGTCGGCGGGACGAAGGACTCCTTGATCGACCGTGCGGAGGTCCAGCGGAGCAGGTTCTGCGCGGCCCCCGCCTTGTCGTTGGTGCCCGAGGCCCGGCCGCCGCCGAAGGGCTGCTGGCCGACGACGGCCCCGGTGGGCTTGTCGTTGATGTAGAAGTTGCCGGCCGTGAAGCGCAGCTCCTCGACGGCCTGGGCGATGGCGTAACGATCCTGCGCGATCACCGAGCCGGTCAGGCCGTACGGAGCGCCGGCGTCGACCCGGCGGAGCACGTCGTCCCAGCGGGAGTCCTCGTAGACGTGGACGGCGAGGATCGGGCCGAAGTACTCGGTCCGGAAGATCTCGCCCCGGTGGTCGGAGGAGACCAGCACGGTCGGCCGGACGAACCATCCGATCGCGTCGTCGTACTGTCCGCCGGCCGCCAGTTCGATCGTCGGATCGGCCTTCGCCCGGTCGATGGCGTCCCGGTTCCGCTCGAAGGCACGCCGGTCGATGAGGGCGCCCATGAAGTTGGACAGGTCGGTCACGTCGCCCACCGCGAGCGCGTCCACCTCGGCCAGGAAGTCGTCCTTGATCCGCTGCCAGAGGCTGCGCGGCAGGTAGGCGCGGGAGAGCGCCGAGCACTTCTGGCCCTGGTACTCGAAGGCGCCGCGGATCAGCGCGGTCCTCAGGATCTCCGGGTCCGCCGAGCGGTGGGCCAGCAGGAAGTCCTTGCCGCCGGTCTCGCCGACGATCCTCGGGTACGTGCGGTAGCCACCGATGTTGGCACCGATGGTCTGCCACAGGTACTGGAAGGTGGCGGTGGAGCCGGTGAAGTGCAGCCCGGCGAGCGCCGGGTCGGCCAGCGCCACCGGGGAGACCTGGAGGCCGTCGCCGGTCACCAGGTTGATCACCCCGGGCGGCAGGCCGGCCGCCTCCAGCAGCCGCATCAGGTGGTGGGCGGCCAGCGTCTGGGTCGGCGCGGGCTTCCAGACCACGGTGTTGCCCAGCAGCGCCGGGGCGGTGGGCAGGTTGCCGGCGATCGCGGTGAAGTTGAACGGGGTGACCGCGTAGACGAAACCTTCCAGCGGGCGGTGGTCGGTGCGGTTCCACACGCCGGGCGAGGAGGCCGGCTGGTCGGCCAGGATCTGCCGGGCGAAGTGGACATTGAACCGCCAGAAGTCGATCAGCTCGCAGGCGGAGTCGATCTCCGCCTGCTGAGCGGTCTTGGACTGGCCGAGCATGGTGGCCGCGTTGAGCGTCTCCCGCCAGGGGCCGGCGAGCAGGTCGGCGGCACGCAGGAAGACCGCCGCGCGGTCGTCGAAGGAGAGCGAGCGCCACTGCCGCCCGGCGGCCAGCGCCGCGTCCACCGCCGCCCGGGCGTCCTCCCGGGTGGCGTTGCCGAGCACACCCAGCTTGGCGGCGTGGTGGTGCGGCTGGACGACCTCGATCCGCTCGCCGCCGCCGAAGCGCTGCTCGCCGCCGATGGTCATCGGCAGCGGGACCTGCTCGGCGGCCAGCTCGTCCAGCCGCCGGACCAGCCGGCCCCGCTCCGGGCTGCCGGGCGCGTACGCGTGCACCGGCTCGTTGACCGGCACCGGGACCTCGGTGACTGCGTCGATGGGCATGGTGGCTCCGTCCTGGCGGCTGGTCGGGTGTGACACCAGCCTGACCAGCCGGGGCACGATCCGCCCGTTCAGACACGCGGACGGCGGACGTGGCGCCCGCCACTTCCGGCGGCCCGCGGTCCGGCCCGGGACGGAGGGAGGGCCCGCGGTCCGGCCGGGGACGGAAGGGCCCGGGGTTCAGCCCGCGATCCGGCCGGCCAGCTCGACCGCCTCGGCCAGACTGTCCACCACCGGGACGCCGACCGGCTCCAGCTTCTCCCGGGTGTGCGAACCGCCGGTGTAGAGCACCGCGTGGGCGCCCGCGCCGAGCGCCGCCACGGCGTCGTCCGCGGCGTCGCCGATCAGCACCGTACGGGCCGGGTCCACCCGCTCACCGAGCGCGGCCAGGTGCCGGGTCAGGTGCTCCGCCTTCTGGCCGCCGGACGGGCCGCTGCGGCCGTCCACCCGCAGGAAGCCGCCGGTCAGGCCGAAGGTGTCGACCAGCGGCAGCAGCGCGTCGTGCTCGTACATCGACAGCAGCGACTGGCTGTTCCCGGCCGACCGCCAGCCGTCCATCAGCTCGCGCACGCCCTCGGTCAGCCCGCAGGAGGAGCTGAGCTCCCGGTAGCGGTCGTGGAACGCGTCGTCGAGCCTCAGCCACTCCTGCGCGGAGGGCATCCGGCCGAGCAGGCGCTGGTAGAAGCGGGGGATCGGGATCTCGTACTGCTCGCGGTACTCCTGGAGGCTCATCGGCTCGATGCCGACGGTCGCGAACGCGGCATTGCTCGCCCCGAGCACCGCCTCCATGTCGTGGAAGAGCGTGCCGTTCCAGTCCCAAACGATGTGAGTGCGCACAGGGTGAAACGGTAACCCGACCGGGTGACCCGCCGGAAGGACGGACCTCACGCAAGCAGAGCGGGGATCTCCTGGGTCGCGTACCAGAGCAGGTCGTGGTCCTCTGCGCCGTCCACGGTGAACTGGGCGTCCTGGTCGCCCGCGTCGGCCGCGGCCACCGCCGCCACCGCCGCCGCCACGTCCGTGACCACCTCGTCGTCGGCCACGTCGGCGTGCACCGCGGCCGCCTTGGCCAGCCGCACCGGGCCGGCCAGCACCACCCGGCCGAGCGAGGCCTGGTCCTGGTACTCGTCCCCGGGGAAGGGCCGCACCGACGCGTCGGCCACGTCCAGCGCCACCACCACCCGGCGGCACGGCGCCTGCGGGTCGGCGGCCAGCAGCCGCAGCGAGGACTGCGCGGCCCGGTTCAGCGCCGCGTACTCCAGCTCCTCCAGGTCGTCGCTCACGTACCACTCGCGCAGCGCGGGCGTCACGGCGTACGCGGCGGACTGATCCAGGGCGCCGCCCTCGCGCGCCGCCGCCAGGCCGGTCAGGGTGGTGGGCACGTACACGCGCATCGGTGGCACTCTCCGGTTCGTCCAGCAGGGTTCGTCCAGCGGGGTTAGTCCAGCGGCACGGATTCTCCGGCGCCCCAAGACTCCAGCGCCCCAAGAATAGGCGCCGCCGGACGGCCCGTGATCGCCTCCGGTCCCGGGCCGGACCCTCACCGCCGGGGCCGCAGCGCCTCCCGGCCGGTGCGCAGGGCGCTCTCCAGGACCTCGCCGCGGCGGGCCGGGTCCATCATGTTCGGGCCCATCGCCGCGAGGTCCGCCGGGGTCGGCGCGAGCAGCAGCACCCGGACGCCCTCGGCCCGCAGCAGTGCGGCCTCGCGCAGCAGCTGCCGGGTGACGGCGTGGCGGTAGCGGCTCACCAGCTGGGCGAGCACACCGCGGGGGCGCTCCCGGGCGCGCCACTCGCGCAGGGCGGCCAGGGTGTCACGGCCGGACGCGAGCCCGCCCCGCCGCCCGGCCCGCCCCGGCCGGGGGTCCAGCCGCAGCGCCATCGGGGCGAGCACGTACACCTCGTCCAGCCCCCGGCCGAGCATCAGGTCGGCGTTGGTGGCGGACCAGCAGCCGCCGTCCACGTACGCCGAGCCGTCCAGCCGCACCGGCACGAACCAGCCGGGGATCGCGCAGGAGGCCATCACGGCGTCGGGCACCGGGACGGCCGGGGCGCCCGGGTCGCCGAAGACGACCCGGCGGCCGCTGCGGTAGTCCACGGCCACCACCCGCAGCGGCGATCCCCCGCCGCCGGGCTCCGGCCGGCCGTCGTCGCCGGCCGGTCCACCGCCGCCGAGCGGTCCGGTGCCGCCGAGCAGGCCGGTGTCGCCGAGCAGGCCGCGCACCAGCTCGCCGACCGGCGCCAGCGAGCCCCGGCCGTGCGGTGCGAGCGCCGAGACCATGGTCAGCAGCGGGTACTCGCGCGGATGCCGGACGGCGTCGCGCAGCAGCCCCGGCGAGCCGATGCCGGCCCGCGGGCGGGGCGGCAGCGCACCGCCGACGGCGGTGTCGTAGTCGAAGGCCACCCCGGCCAGCGGACCCTCGGTGATCGGCAGGCCGCGCTGGTGGTCGCGCAGGTGCTCGGGGCGGACGCCGCCGGCCAGCATCGCGGCGAGGATCGCGCCCGCCGAGGTGCCGAGCAGGACGTCGGCCTCGCCCGGCTGCCGCCCGGTGGCCTCCTCGACGGCGCACAGCGCACCGACCGTCCACGCCGCGCCGAGCATCCCGCCGCCGCCCAGCACCAGGCCGCGCCGGGGACCGCCCGCGGCGGGCGGAGCGGTGCCCGCGGCCGACGCCGCAACCACCCGTGTCGCCATACCGGCCGCCCCTCGTCGTGGGAGCCCGGCCGTCCGCTCCCGGTCAGGGTCCGATGGTGCGCTCCGGGCCGGTACGGCGCAACGCGGCGGCCGCGCGCCGCCACCCGGTCCGCCCAGTCGCAACGTCCCCTTTCGGGCCGTACGGTCCGTCCCCGCACGTCAACCGGGCGCCGCCGACGGGCCCGTCCGGCCCGTCGCCGCACTGGCCGGTTCCCCCGGATAGGTGAACTTCGAAGCCTGCCCCGGGCATCCCGGAAACCCGTTGCCACCCCATGCCGGACGCCTCCAGCCTGGACCCGTCCGTACCCGCACCACCCAGCCGAGGAGCCACGCCGTGACCGTCCGGTTCACCGCCCGTCCCACCGCCCACCCGCACCGCCGTCCGCGCGACACCGGCGGCTGCGACCCGGCCGGCCGCCGGCCGCGCCACCCGCGCGCCGCCTGCACCACCTCCCCCGGACCCGACTCCCCCGGGCCCGACTCCGGGGCGCTGGCCGCCCGCTTCGCCCACCGGCTGGTCGAGGTGCTCACCGGCGCACGGCCCTCCGGCCAGCTGATGCGGCACACCAGCCTGGCCGGCTACGGACAGCTCGCCTCGCTGGTCCGGGCCGGAGCGCTGCGCCGCGGCGGCCCCGCCGACCGGCCCCGGCTCGGCCCGGTGCACGACCGCTCGCCCGCCCCGGACGCGGTCGAGGCCTGCGTGCGGGTCGACCTCGGCCGGCGCCACCACGTGGTGGCCTTCCGGCTGGAGCAGCGCGGCCCGGCCGGGCAGTGGCAGTGCACCGCCGTGGAGGCCCGGTGAGCGCCCCGCCGCACCCCCGGCGGTACACGACGGCGCAGGGCGCCGTCCCGGTCCGGGAACGGCGCCCTGCGTGGCGTCCTGGCTGGTGTCCGGCGGCCGGCTCAGCCCTTGCGGCGACGGCCCTTGGCCGACTTCGCGGCCTTGCGGCGCTCGGCGCGGGTCAGCCCGTCGCCCTCGTCCTCCGGCGCGAGGTCCTCGAAGTCGCCCTCGATGACACCGCCGCCGACCTCGTCCGACGGGGCCGTGTAGTGCAGCCGCTGCGGCTTCGGGGCCTCCAGGCCCTTGGCCTTGATCTCCGGGCGGGCGGCGTCCTTCTCCAGCTTGTCGAGCACCACCTGGGCGTCCTCGACCGGGACCTCCTCGACCTGCTGCTCGACCTGGACCTCCAGGTTGAACAGGTAGCCGACGGACTCCTCCTTGATGCCCTCCATCATCGCGGTGAACATGTCGAAGCCCTCGCGCTGGTACTCGATCAGCGGGTCGCGCTGCGCCATGGCCCGCAGGCCGATGCCCTCCTGGAGGTAGTCCATCTCGTAGAGGTGCTCGCGCCAGCGGCGGTCCAGCACCGACAGCACGACCCGGCGCTCCAGCTCGCGCATGATCTCAGCGCCCAGCTGGTCCTCGCGGGCGCCGTACTGGCCCTGGATGTCCTCCTGGATGGACTTGATCAGGAGCTCGGGGGTCAGACCGGCCTGGCCGCCGGCCTCCTCCTCCAGCTCCTCCAGGTCCAGGGTGACCGGGTAGAGCTGCTTGAGCGCGGTCCAGAGCTTCTCCAGGTCCCAGTCGTCCTCGAAGCCCTCACCGGTGGCCGCCCGGACGTACGCCTCGACGGTGTCGTCCATGAAGTGGCCGACCTGCTCCTGGAGGTCCTCGCCCTCCAGCACCCGGCGGCGCTCGCCGTAGATGACCTCGCGCTGGCGGTTGAGCACCTCGTCGTACTTGAGGACGTTCTTGCGGATCTCGAAGTTCTGCTGCTCGACCTGGGTCTGCGCGGAGGCGATGGCGCGGGTGACCATCTTGGACTCGATCGGCACGTCCTCCGGGACGTTGGCCATCGAGAGCACGCGCTCGACCATGCCGGCCTTGAACAGGCGCATCAGGTCGTCGCCCAGCGACAGGTAGAAGCGGGACTCGCCCGGGTCGCCCTGACGGCCGGAGCGGCCGCGCAGCTGGTTGTCGATCCGGCGGGACTCGTGCCGCTCGGTGCCGAGGACGTAGAGGCCACCGGCCTCCTTGACCTCGTCCTGCTCGGCCTTGACCGAGGCCTTGGCCTTCTCCAGTGCGGCCGGGAAGGCGGCCTCGTACTCGTCCGGGGTGTCCGTCGGGGTCAGCCCGCGCTGCGCCAGCTCGGCCGCCGCGAGGTGGTCGGAGTTGCCGCCGAGCATGATGTCGGTACCACGGCCGGCCATGTTGGTGGCGACGGTGACGGCGCCCTTGCGGCCGGCCTGCGCGACGATCTGCGCCTCGCGCTCGTGGTGCTTGGCGTTCAGCACCTCGTGCGGGATGCCGCGCTTGCGCAGCTCCTGCGACAGGTACTCGGACTTCTCGACCGACACGGTGCCGACCAGCACCGGCTGGCCCTTCTCGTGCTTCTCGGCGATGTCCTCGACCACGGCGGCGAACTTGGCCGGCTCCGACTTGTAGATCAGGTCGGGCTGGTCGATGCGCAGCGGCGTCTTGTTGGTCGGGATCGGCACCACGCCGAGCTTGTAGATCTGGTGGAACTCGGCGGCCTCGGTGGTGCCGGTACCGGTCATGCCCGCGAGCTTGTCGTACAGGCGGAAGAAGTTCTGCAGGGTGATGGTGGCCAGGGTCTGGTTCTCGTTCTGGACCTCCACCCCCTCCTTGGCCTCGATCGCCTGGTGCATGCCCTCGTTGTAGCGGCGGCCGGCCAGGATGCGGCCGGTGTGCTCGTCGACGATCATGACCTCGCCGTTCATCACGACGTAGTCCTTGTCCCGCTTGTACAGCTCCTTCGCCTTGATGGCGTTGTTCAGGAAGCCGACCAGCGGGGTGTTCACCGACTCGTAGAGGTTGTCGATGCCCAGGTAGTCCTCGACCCGGCTGACACCGTCCTCCAGGATGCCGACGGTGCGCTTCTTCTCGTCGACCTCGTAGTCGCGGTCGATCTTCAGTCGCTGCACCAGCTTGGCGAAGTCGGCGTACCACTTGGTCGCCTGGTCGGCCGGGCCGGAGATGATCAGCGGGGTGCGGGCCTCGTCGATCAGGATCGAGTCGACCTCGTCGACGACCGCGAAGTAGTGGCCGCGCTGGACGAGTTCGTCCTGCGACCAGGCCATGTTGTCGCGCAGGTAGTCGAAGCCGAACTCGTTGTTCGTGCCGTACGTGATGTCCATCCCGTACTGGCGCTTGCGCTCGACGGGCGTCATGCTGCCCAGGATCACGCCGACCTCGAGGCCGAGGAAGCGGTGCACCCGCCCCATCCACTCCGAGTCGCGCTCGGCGAGGTAGTCGTTGACCGTGATCAGGTGGACGCCCTTGCCGGTCAGTGCGTTCAGGTACGCGGGCAGGGTGCCGACGAGGGTCTTGCCCTCACCGGTGCGCATCTCGGCGACGTACCCGTAGTGCAGGGCGGCGCCGCCCATCAGCTGGACGTCGTAGTGCCGCTGGCCGAGCACGCGCTTGGCGGCCTCGCGGACGGTGGCGAACGCCTCGGGGAGGATGTCGTCCAGGCTCTCGCCGTCGACGAGCCGCTGCTTGTACTCGTCGGTCAGTGCGCGCAGCTCGGCGTCGGTGAGGTTGACGAAGTCCTCTTCGATGGAGTTGACCTGGGCAGCAATCCGCTGCAGCTTGCGAAGGATCTTGCCCTCGCCGGCGCGCAGGATCTTGTCGAAGACGGACACGTGAGCGGGCTCCTTGCCTGTATTGGCACTGGACGACTGCACGGCGGGTCACCCCACCGCACGGGCCATCGTATGCGAGGAGTCCAACCCCCCGGGAGGTGCGTCAGCACGGTATTCCCGTGTCACCCCCGCGGGCACATGGCCCGATAGCACCGCCCACCGGGGCAAAACGGTCGGCGAGCCCCGGAATCGGCCTCCCGCCGGGCGGGCGGACCGGCGGGATATTCGGATGCCCGGCCGCCTCACCCGGCGAAATAATCCGTTCATGGAAGAAACCAGCACCGAACCGGTCGTCCTGACCACCGAGCGGCTCGTCCTGCGCGCCCCGCAGGAATCCGACGTCGACGCCGTCTTCGCGGCGTGCCAGGATCCGGAGATCCAGCGCTGGACGGTCGTTCCGTCTCCGTACCGGCGCGAGGACGCGGAGTTCTTCGTGCGCGATCTCGCCATCGAGGGCTGGCGCACCGGAGCGAACCGGATCTGGTGCGTGTTCGAGCGCGAGTCCGGCGCCCTGGTCGGGTCCCAGGGGCTCGTCCTGCGCGCCCACGACCCGGGCTCCGCCGAGATCGGCTGGTGGGCCGTGAAGGAGTTCCGCGGCCGCGGCTACACCACCGAGGCCGCCCGCGCCGTCTCCCTCTTCGGCCTGCGCGAGCTCGGCCTGCGCCGCCTGGAGTGGCAGGCCTACGTCGGCAACGAGGGCTCCCGCGCGGTCGCCGCGAAGGCCGGCTACCGCTTCGAGGGCACCCTGCGCTCGTACGCCGAGCAGCGCGGCGTCTTCCACGACGCCTGGATCGCCTCCCTGCTGCCCTCCGACCTGGCCTGAGACCTCGGGGCCGGCCCGGGCCCGAGGGCCGCTGCCGGCCGTTGCGGTCCGTTGCGGTCCGCACCCCGCCCCCGGCTCGCGCTGTCGGTGCCCGGGGCTACGCTCCCCGGCATGACCGCCGCCGACGCCCGCCCCGCCCCCGTCACCGTCCTCAGCGCGGACGACGCCCGCCGGATCGCCCTGCGCGCCCAGGGCCTGCTGGGCGCGCCGGACCGCCGCGGCGGGGTGCGCGGGGTGCTGCGGCACCTGGGCGCCGTCCAGCTGGACACCATCTCGGTGCTCGCCCGCTCGCACGAGCTGGTGCCATACGCCCGGCTCGGCGCGGTCGGCCGCCCGGCCGTCGAGGCGGCCTACTGGGGCGGCGGCACGAGCTTCGAGTACTGGTCGCACGCGGCCTGCGTCCTGCCGGTCGAGGAGTGGCCGCTGTTCGCCTTCCGGCGCCGCCGCTACCGCGACCGCGGCCACCTCTGGGGCCACCAGGTCGCACCCGAGACCTACCGCGCCGTGCTCGACAAGCTGCGCGCCGAGGGGCCGTTGACCTCCACCGAGCTGGGCGGCGCCAAGCGGACCGCCGAGTGGTGGGACTGGTCCGACACCAAGATCGCGGTCGAGCGGGCGCTGGCCTTCGGGGACGTGGTCTGCACCGAGCGCCGGAGCTGGAAGCGGGTCTACGCGCTGGCCGAACAGGCCGTCCCGGCCGAGCTGTTCGGACAGGACCGGTCGGACGAGGACTGCCTGCGCACCCTGGTCGGCCAGGCCGGCGCCGCGCTCGGCGTGGCCACCCGGGCCGATCTGCTGGACTACCACCGGCTGCGCGCCGAGCAGTTGGACCCGGTGCTCGCCGACAGCGGGCTCGTCCCGGTCGAGGTGGCCGGCTGGGGCCCGGACGGCGCCCCGGCCCCGGCCTGGGCCGACCCGGCCGCCCTCGCCACCGCCCCGCGCGGGCGCCACCGCACCACGCTGCTCTCGCCGTTCGACTCACTGGTCTGGGACCGCGCCCGCACCGAGCGGATCTTCGGCATGACGCACCGGCTGGAGGCGTACACGCCCAAGCACAAGCGGGTGCACGGCTACTTCGCGATGCCGCTGCTGACCGGCGGCCGGCTGGTCGGCCGGGTCGACCCGGCCCGCGAGGGGCGCACCCTGGTCGCCCGGCAGATCTCGCTGGACGGCGGCGGTGCCCGGCACGTCGAGGCACTGGCGACGGCGCTGCGCGAGGCGGCCGACTGGGTCGGCTGCGACGGGGTGCGGGTCGGGACGCTGCACGACGAGCGGCTGCGCCCGACCCTGGAGAAACTGCTGACGGACCGCTGAGTCCCGCCCGGCTCACCCTATTTCGAGGATCTTCTCCCGCATCGCGTACACCACGGCCTCCATCCTGGAGTGCAGCTGGAGCTTCTCCAGGATGTTGCGCACGTGGTTCTTCACGGTGTTCTCGCTGATGAACAGCTCCTTGGCGATCTCCCGGTTGTTCATCCCGGTCGCCACCAGCTTGAGCACCTCCAGCTCCCGGTCGGTGAGCCGGGGCGCGGGCACCAGGTCCCGGTCGTCCGAGCGGCGCTGGATCATCGACTTGAACTCGGTGAGCAGCTTGGACGCCATCGAGGGGCTGATCTGCGACTGCCCGTCGGCGACCGCGCGGATCGCGGTGGCGACCTCGTCGGTGGAGATCTCCTTGAGCAGGTAGCCGGTGGCCCCCGCCTTGATCGCCTCGTAGAGGTCGGCCTCCTCGTCGCTTATCGTCAGCATGATGATCTTGGTGCTGGGCGCCACGTCCTTGATCGCCGTACAGGCCTCGATCCCGCTGCGGCGCGGCATCCGGACGTCCATGAGGATGATGTCGGGCAGCAGGTCGGCGGCCTTCAGCACGGCCTCGGCACCGTCCCCCGCCTCGCCGACGACCTTGATGTCCTGCTCCTCCGCGAGCACGATCTCCAGCCCGCGGCGGAACAGCGCGTGGTCGTCCACCACCAGGACGCGGATCGGCTCACTCCGGCGCGGCTCGTACGCGGACTCGTCCTCCGCCCCCAACGGCAGCCCTGGCCCGGACCCGGGCCCCAGCCCGAAGTGATCCCCCATCCGCTCCTCCCCCTTCGCGGGTCGTCGTGCGCCAATCATTCCACGCCCCGAACCCGCTGCGGTCACCCTCCGGTGTCGATTCCCCCGCATCGGGTGACCCCTTCACCGGGCGCCCCGAACCGGCGGACGCGCCCGAACGCCGGTGACCCCGGCGGCCAGGGCCGCCGGGGTCACCCCTCCATCACCGTTCGGACGGTCAGTCCTCGTCGTCGGACCCGCCGATCGCGCCGCCCGCCCCGCTGCCCGGCCCGGCCGCGAGGTCGGTCTGCAGGTGGATGACGCCGTAGTGGTAACCGTGCCGGCGGTAGACCACGCTCGGCAGGCCGCTGTCCTTCTCCACGAAGAGGTAGAAGTCGTGGCCGACCAGCTCCATCTCGTAGAGCGCCTGGTCCAGCGCCATGGGGGCGGCCGGGTGCGTCTTCTCCCGGACCACCAGCGGGCCTTCGCCCTCCACTTCCAGGGATCCCATCATGGTCTTGCGGACGGCGCCGTTCGTCTCGCCCTCCGGCGCCGTCGTGGCCGGGAGCGCGGCCAGGGCCGCGGTCGCCTCGGCGACGCTGATCGGGGTGCGGCCGTTCGCGCCGCCCTTGTGCACCCGACGCCGGTCCGCGGACTTGCGCAGCTGCGCGTCGAGCTTCGCCGAGGCCAGGTCGAGCGCCGCGTACGGGTCGGCGGCGGCGGCTTCGGCCCGGATCACGGGGCCGCGACTGCGGAGAGTGATCTCGACCCGATCGGAGCGGTCGGCCTGCCGCGGGTTGTGCTCCTTGGACACCTCGACGTCGAGGCTGATGGCCTTGGCGTCGAACTTCTGGACCTTCTCCAGCTTCTCGGCCACGTGCTCGCGGAACCTCTTGGGCACCTCGGTCTTGCGGCCCTTGACGACGATGTCCACGCAGAACTCCGATCCCTCGTGCTGACGCCGATCCGGGTGCTACCGGACCGGACTGAGACCCAGCTGGACCAGCCCATCCACTGCCGGCCCCCCGCCCCCGCCGCCAGCGGCGGGAAACGACTGGCCCTCACCTCACTTCCTCCCCACCAGGGACGGTTGAAACCCCCTGGGCCTTATCGAACACCTCACACGGGTTTTCCGCCTCCCCAGGCGATGAGGAGGGTATGACCCGATACTGCGGTCGGGCGGTCAAGCTGGTCCACCCTGTCTACCCTCTCGCGGGTGAAGTATGGGTAAATACCTGGACAACGCCCCCCATACGGCGGATCCTGTGCTGACTCTCCGTGCCTGCCACCGCCAGGAGCAGCCGTGCCGTCGTCCCCCTCCGCCACCCGCCCGCCGACCGCCCAAGGGCCGTTCGGTCACGCACTGGCCGGGCTGCTGGACGTCCTGCTGCCCGCGGACTGCGCGGGCTGCGGCAGCGAGCGCACCCAGCTCTGCCCGGCCTGCCGGCGTGTGCTGGCCACCGCACGGCCGGCCCCGACCCTGCTGCCCTGGACGCACGCCGCCGCGCCGTACACCGGTGCGGTCCGGCAGCTGCTGCTCGCCCACAAGGAGCGGGGCGCGCTGCGGCTGGCCGGGCCGCTCGGCGAGGCCCTCGGACGGGCGGTGCGCTCAGCCCTGGGAGCACGGGCCGGGGCCGCGCCGCTGCTGCTGGTCCCGATGCCCTCGGCCCGCTCGGCCGTCCGCGCCCGCGGGCACGATCCGACGCTGCGGCTGGCCGGGGCGGCCGCCCGCTCACTGCGCCGGACCGGCCTGGACGTCCGGGCCGCGCCGCTGCTGCGGCACACCCGGCCGGTCGCCGACCAGGCCGGGCTGAACGCGGCCGAGCGGCGCCGCAACCTGCGCGGAGCACTGACCGTACTGCCGCGCGCCCGGACCGGGCCCGCGGGCTTCGCGGGCCGTCACCCGGTGCTGGTGGACGACCTGGTGACCACCGGGGCCAGCCTCGCCGAGGCCGCCCGGGCGCTGGCCGACGCCGGCCTGCCGGCCCGGGCCGGGGCCACGGTCGCGGCCACCGCGCGCCCGGCCGGCTGACCACCGCCGCATCAGCTCGCGCGTCAGCTCCCGCGGCGGGCCCCCGGGAAGGCCCGCCGGCCCGCCCGGACGCGCCGTCAGCCCGCGTAGAGGAAGGACCGGGGCTTGTCGATCAGCGAGGCTTCCCGCCACTGGTGGTTGACCAGGCGGAAGGCCTTGATCTCGCTCGGCTTGCCGTCCGCCTGCTTGACCTCGCCCATCGCGAGCACCGGCGGCGCCTGGGTCAGGCTGTCCCCCCGGGACTCCGAGGCCGCGACGGTCGTCATGCTCTCGGCGCTCTGCAGCTGGGTGTCCGTGCTCTGCGAGCCGTCGGTGCTGATGAAGTACAGCTGCTGGGTCCGGTCGGCCTCCTTGCCGAGCACGAGCAGCTGGTCGGTCTCCGCCCAGGACACCGAGGCGACGTCGGTGAGCGTGGGCGCGGCCCGGCGCAGCCCGGTGATCTTCACGGTCGGCGCCTGCGGGGTGCCGTCGTGCACCACCAGTCCGAACCACAGCGAGCGGACGGCCGAGCCCGGGGTCCTGGCCACCAGGGCGACCCGGACGCCGTCCGAGGAGATCTTCAGCGACTGCACGGTCTGCCCGGTCAGCCCCTCGACCGGCACGGTGTACGACTTGGCGCCGCGCACCATCACCACCCGCGGGGCCTGCTTGTTGCGGTCCACCACCCAGAGGTCGCCGCGGCCGTCCCAGGTGGGCGAGGCGAAGCCGTCCTCCTTGTCGCCGCCCTTGGCCGGAGAGCTGAGCACCGGCTCGCCCATGGTCACCGCGCTGTCCGACAGCGGCACCGAGTAGACCTGGTGGCCGTCCTCGCTGATCGCCGCGACCTGGGTGCCGCTGCGGCCGACCGCGACGGCGCCGAGCGGCGGCTTGGTGTTCGACTGCGGCTTGCCGAGGACGCCGCGGACCGGATCGCCGGGGCCCCCCTCGTCGGTCGCCACCAGGGCGCCGTCGGCACGCTGGTAGTACTGCTTCCCGGGCGTCGGCCCGGCCAGCGCACCGGGGCCGGTGGGCGGTTCGTCGCCGCGGCCGACGGTGCAGGAACCGTGCGGCCCCTTCAGCTCCAGCCGCTCGACCTGGCCCTTGCCCTGGTCGGCGAGGGTGTAGAAGAACTGGGTCGCCATCCGCCGGCAGGCCATCGGCTCGCCGAGGTCGACCCCGCCGATCTGCAGGTGGGCGACCCTGCCGTCGTCGATGGTCACCCGCTCGACCCTGACGCCGCTCGGGAACGCCGTCCGGACCACGGGCGAGAGCCAGGTCGAGGGCCCGTCGGCCACCGCCTGGGCCGCCGTGGCCAGCGGGTCTATCCGGCGCCGCAGGTAGACCGGGTCGGCGACCAGCACCTCCTGGCCGACGTTCCCGGAGGCCACCGCCGACGGGTCGGGCGCGGTGTAGAAGAACCGCGCGACCTGCCGGAAGCTGTTCCGGAAGTTGGTCTCGTTCATGATCACGCCGGTCGGCAGCTTGTCGATCCGCCACTCGTCCTTCTCCCGGACGAAGGTGAAGTCGGAGGAGACGTTGTTCTGCCCGGCGACCAGCTGGTACGAGTGCTTCTCGTCGACGGTGGCGACCAACTGCCCGCTCACCGGCACCGAGACCGTGGTGTCCGCGTCGGTGACGTCCTGGCCGCCCGGGATGGTCGTGGACGAGAGCACCCGGATCTCCGCCTCGGGCTTCCACTCCGCGGCGGCGCTCTCGGTGAGGTACTTGCGCGCGGTGTCGTACCCCTCGTCGGCGGTCACCGCGTCCAGGAACCCGGTCAGCAGCTCGCGCGGCTTGGCGCCCCGGCCGGGTGCCACCGGGTAGACCCGGGCCTGCAGGTTCTTGTCGGCCGACCCCTGGGGCAGCTCCACCCGGGCGATGCCGCCGGAGTCCGGCATGGTCGCGCAGCCGCTCACCACCAGGGCGCCGACCAGCGTGCCGACCGCCGCGAGGAGCCTCGGCTCAGTCCTGTTGCTCGTCCCTCGCACGCTGCGACCCCTCCGCGTCCGTCGTCCCGCCCGTCACGTCCGGCTCCGCCGTCCGCTGTGCCACCGACGGCCGTCCGGGCGTCGGGTCCACCATGACCTGGGCGCCGGTGGCCCCGTACCCGGCGGCCGTCCACACGCCCGAGGGGTCCGCGCGCGGCCCCTCCGGCAGTCGGCTCCGGCCCAGCCCTGGGCCGATGTTCAGCACCCCGCCGAGCCCGCTGCCGAGGCTGCTGCCCACGGCCTCCGGCGTCTCCGCCTGGTCCTCGACCGCGGCCGTCGCCGTCGCCCCGGACGGGCTGATCGCCCGCCGGTACGGCGTGCCCTGCGCGCCCAGGCCCCGGTTGTTGCGGGAGTCCTCCGGCTCCAGCCGGAACGGCGCCCGGGCGATCTCGCCGCCGCGGGTGCGCGGCAGGGTGAGCCGGAAGTGCGAGCCGCCGCCGGGCTCGCCCCAGGCCTGCAGCCAGCCGCCGTGCAGGTGGGCGTCCTCGACGGCGATGGACAGGCCGAGACCGGTGCCGCCGGTGGTCCGCACCCGGGACGGGTCGGCCCGCCAGAAGCGGTGGAACACCCGGGACGCCTCGCCCGGCTTGAGTCCGATGCCGTAGTCGCGCACACCGACCGCGACCGCGCCGTCCGCGGACCCCAGCCGGACCACCACGTCACGGCCCTCGCCGTGCTCCAGGGCGTTGACCACCAGGTTGCGCAGGATGCGCTCGATCCGTCGGGAGTCCACCTCGGCCAGCACCGGCTCGCCGTCGCCGCGGATCACCACGGCGCTGCCCTTGGCCTCGGCGAGCGGCTCGGCGGCCTCGACCACCCGGGCGACGATCTCGCGCAGGTCGACCGGCTCGGCGTCCAGGATCGCGGCGCCGGCGTCGAAGCGGCTGATCTCCAGCAGGTCGGCGAGCAGCGACTCGAAGCGGTCCAGCTGGCCCTGGAGCAGCTCCGCCGAGCGGGCCGCCATCGGGTCCAGGTCCTCGCGGCTGTCGTAGATGAGGTCGGCGGCCATCCGGACCGTGGTCAGCGGGGTGCGCAGTTCGTGCGAGACGTCCGAGACGAACCGCCGCTGCACCCGGGACAGCTCCTCCAGCTGCCGGATCTGCGCCTGGAGGGCGTTGGCCATCCGGTTGAAGGACTCGCCGAGGCGGGCGATGTCGTCCGTCCCGGTGACCTTCATCCGCTCTTCCAGGTGGCCGTCGGCGAGCCGCTCGGAGATTCCGGCGGCCATCCGGACCGGGGTGACCACCTGGCGCACCACGACCCAGGCGATACCGCCCATGAGGATCACCACGAACACCCCGGCGGTCGCCAGGGTGCCGGTGACCAGGTTGAGGGTGTCGGTCTCCTGGCCGAAGGAGAACACGTAGAACATCTGGTAGCTGTTCCCGGCCGCGGCCGGACCGACGAACTGCATGCCGAGGGCCAGCCCGGGCTCGGACTTGCCGCCGCTCTCGGGCGAGCGGTGGATCCGGGTCGGCTGGTCGAACATCTGGCCGGGCTCGGAGGCGAGCTTGGCCCGCAGGGCGTCCGGGATGCTGATCGGCTGGATGTCGCCCGAGTAGCGCGGCGCGAAGCCGGCGGTGTCGGGGACGACGGCGCCGGTGCCGGGGGCCATGGCGATCACCGAGTAGACGGTCTGCCCGCTCCCGGCCAGGTCGTTGACCTGCCGCAGCAGCCAGGTGCCGGTCTCGTCGACGGTGGGGTCGGCGGTGCCCCGCAGCTTCTGGTCCCGGGCCTCGTCGATCTTCTTCTGCTCGACCTGGAAGCCGATCCGGGCCTGTGCGCGGGCGGCGTCCATCTTGGTGTCGAGCAGGCCGGTGCGCACCTGCGCCACCACGACCACACCCAGCACCAGGACGACCGCGATGGACGCCAGCAGGGACACCGCGACCACGCGCAGCTGGATCGACCGGCGGTAGAGCGTGGCCACCCGGTGCACGGGGCGGCGCAGCTGACGCTTCACCAGCGCGACCACGGCGGAAGGGCCTCGCCGGCGGCGGGTGGTCGAACTCAGCACGTCGCCGCGCACGGCACCGGCCCCGCCGGCCGCGGAACCCGGCGGGGTGTCGTCTGCCCGGTCCGTCACGTCAGCTGGGTCCGGCCTTGTAGCCGACGCCGCGGACGGTCACCACGATCTCGGGGCGCTCCGGGTCCTTCTCGATCTTGGAACGCAGGCGCTGCACATGGACGTTGACCAGGCGGGTGTCCGCCGCGTGGCGGTAGCCCCAGACCTGCTCCAGCAGCACCTCGCGGGTGAACACCTGCCAGGGCTTGCGGGCCAGCGCGACCAGCAGGTCGAACTCCAGCGGGGTCAGCGGGATGCCCCGGCCGTCCCGCTTCACCGAGTGACCGGCCACGTCGATCACCAGGTCGCCGATGGTCAGCTGCTCGGGCGTGGGCTCCTCGGCGCGGCGCAGCCGCGCACGCACCCGGGCCACCAGCTCCTTGGGCTTGAACGGCTTGGTGACATAGTCGTCGGCGCCGGACTCCAGACCCACCACCACGTCGACCGTGTCGGTCTTCGCGGTCAGCATCACGATCGGGATGCCCGACTCCGCCCGGATCTGCCGGCACACGTCGATGCCGTCCCGACCGGGCAGCATCAGGTCCAGCAGGACCAGGTCCGGCTTGGTCTCCCGGAACGCAGCTAGCGCCCTGTCCCCATCCGCGACGAAAAACGGCTCAAAACCCTCACCCCGCAGCACGATGCCGAGCATCTCGGCCAGTGCGGAGTCGTCATCAACGACGAGGACGCGTCCCTTCATGCGTCCATCTTCTCATTACCGGATTGTGACCTGCCGCACAGCAGTGCCAATGCTCCAGAACGGCCAACTCCCCCACCGGTGCATTCCGGCCATACCGGGCGAATGTGCCCGCCGGGAACGCCCCCGGACTGCCTCCGGACCCACCGCGGCCCCCCTCCGGACCCGCTGCGGACCACCACCCGACCCGCCGCCGGGGACCGTTGCCGATCAGCAACCGGATCGCCATGGGGCTGGTTTCCGGCCCCATGGCACGATGGGCGCTGCGCGCGGGCGGAAGATCCGTTCGCAGTCGCGCCCGTGACGCCCTCCGAGGAGCAGTGATGACCGACACCCCGGGCTGGGCCTCGCCCAGCTCGTCCGAGCCGCCCCGCGACGACGCCCGGCCCCCGGCCGACGCGCCCGCCGCCGTGCCCGGGCCGTCGGCACCACCACAGGCCACCGCGGACCGCCCCGGCCCGGCCGGCGCCCCCCGGCCCGGAGAGCAGTGGGGACAGCAGTGGGGCCAGCAGTGGGGGCAGCAGCCTCCCGGCGGCCACCGCCCGTACGGCTGGGGCGCCCCGGCGAGCCCCAAGCCGGGCGTCATCCCGCTGCGCCCGCTGAGCTTCGGCGAACTGCTGGACGGTGCCGTCACCACCGTCCGCCGGCACTGGCGCACCGTGCTCGCGCTCTCGCTCGGCCTCGCCGTGCTCTCCCAGGCCGGCTCCGTCGTGGTCAACCTGCTGGTCAAGGGGAAGACCGGCGAGTCCACCCAGACCCTGCGGATGCTGGCCGGGCTGCCGCTGGAGCTGCTGCTCAACGTGTTCGCCACCGCGCTGCTCACCATCGTGGTCAGCCGCGCCGTCCTCGGCCGGTCGGTGACCGCCGGGGAGGCCTGGCGCGACGCCCGCCCCCGGCTGCTCCAGCTGCTCGGGCTGACCCTGCTCACCGCCCTGCTGGGCCCCGGTGTGGTCCTGCTCGGCTTCGCGCCCATGGTCGGGTACGGCCTCGCCGGCCAGGGCTCCGCCGCCGTCACCGGCCTGCTGAGCCTGCTCGGTCTGCTGACTCTGCCGGTCGCCGCCTGGCTGTGGATCCGCTTCAGCCTCGCCGCCCCGGCCCTGATGCTGGAGAAGCAGGGCGTGCTGACAGCGCTGTCGCGCTCGCGGCGCCTGGTCCGCGGCGCCTGGTGGCGGGTCCTCGGCATCACCGTGCTCGGCTACGTGCTGGCCTTCGTCGTCGCGATGGTCGTCGTGGTCCCGGCCCAGCTCATCGGACTGATGCTGGGCTTCGAGAAGCTCAGCCGCCAGGGCCTGCCCGACGCCGCCGACCAGGGCATCGCCATGCTGCTCCTGCTGGCGGTCGCCGGGATCATCGCCGGCACCTTCACCACCCCGTTCATCGCCGCCGTCGGCGTGCTGGTCTACATCGACCAGCGGATCCGCCGCGAGGCCCTGGACATCGAGCTCGCCCGCGCGGCCGGCCTGCCCGAGCACGGCGGCACCGGCTGGGGCGGCCCGGGCGACCCGACGTCAGCGAGGCGCTGAGCCGGATGCCGAACTGGGGGGAAGGGCTGCTCGCCGCGGGCGGCGCACCGGTCACCGTGCCGCGTGACCCGGCGCGCGAGGCCGCCCGCGACGAACTGCTCGACGCGGAGTACCACAAGCACGACCCGTCCGTGCTGCAGCGGATCACGGACTGGATCTACGACCACATCGCCAGAGCGCTCGACAGCATCTCCGGCGACGGCACCACCGGCACCACCGGACTGATCCTCTTCCTGATCGTCGCGGTGCTGATCGGCGCCGCGCTCTGGTGGCGCCTCGGCGCACCCCGCCGCGCCGCCCGCACCGTCCCGGACGTCTACGGCGCCGAGGGCCCGCGCAGCGCCGACCAGTACCGGGCGGACGCCGCCGGGCACGCCGCCGCCGGACGCTGGACCGAAGCCGTCCGCGAGCAGATGCGCGCCCTGGTGCGCAGCCTGGAGGAGCGCACCCTGCTCGACATCCGCCCCGGCCGCACCGCCGACGAGGCCGCCACCGAGGCCGGCCGGGCACTGCCCGAGCACGCCGCCGCACTGGCCGCGGCCGCCCGGACCTTCGACGACATCGCGTACGGCGAGCGCACCGCCGACCAGGACGCCTACCGGCTGCTGCACGAGCTCGACCGGACCCTGGAGCGCACCCGCCCGGTCCTCGCGCCCGACACCGCCGGTGCCGCCGTCCCCGCCCCGACCCCGGGAGGAGCGGCATGACCGGTACCGTCCCCACGCCCCCGCCCGGCACCGAGGCGCCCGGCGCCCCGACCAGCCTCACCCCCACCACGCGCGGCCTGTGGCGCCGGGCCCGCTGGTACCTGGCCGTCCTCGCCGCCCTGCTGATCGGCGCCGCCGCCGTGTCCGCCCTCGACCAGGACCGCCGCTACCCGCCGCTGGACCCGCGCTCGTACGACCGCGACGGCGCCCACGCCGTCGTCGCCCTGCTCGAACGCCAGGGCATCAAGGCCGAGTTCAGCACCGACCCAACCACCACCCCGGCCGGACCGGACACCCTCGTGCTGCCCGAACCCGACCTCCTCGACCCCGCCCAGCTGCGCGCCGTCGCCGCGGCCCGGCACCGGCGGCTGGTCCTGGTCGCCCCCGGCCCGGCCGCGCTCACCGCACTCGCCCCCGGCATCCGGCTGTCCGACGACGCGGGCGGACCGGCCTACGCCTCCGTCCGCTCCACCCCCGCCGAGTGCTCGCTCACCGAGGCCGTCCGGGCCGGCAGCGCCCAGCAGGGCGGCATGCTCTACACCAGCGGCAGCCGCGGCGAGGGCTGCTACTCCCGCGGCCACGGCTACCCGCTGGTCGCCCTCCCGGCCGGCGACGGCGACCACGACGTCATCGTGCTCGGCAGCGGAACCTTCCTGCACAACGGCGAACTGACCAAGGACGGCGACGCCTCCCTCGCCCTCGGCCTGCTCGGCTCGCAGCCCCGCCTCACCTGGCACCTGCCCGACTACTCCGCCCCGCTCCCCGAGGACGCCCGCACCAAGACCTTCGGCGACTTCCTGCCGAGCGGCTGGCACTGGGCCGGCTACCAGCTCGCCGTCGCCGCCGTGCTCGCCGCCCTCTGGCGCGGGCGCCGGCTCGGCCCCGTGGTCAGCGAGAACCTGCCCGTGGTGGTCCGCGCCGCCGAGACCACCGAGGGCCGCGCCCGCCTGTACCGGCGGGCCAGGGCCCGCGGCCGCGCCGCCGAGGCGCTGCGCGGCGCCACCGCCCACCGCCTCGCCCCCGCCCTGGGCGTCCCGCTCCGGGCCGGCGCACCCGACTCCGACGCGCTCTGCGTCGCCGTGGCCGACCGGCTTCCCGCCCGGCCCGCCGGGGACGTCCGGGCCCTGCTGTACGGCCCGCCCCCGACCGACGACGCCGCACTGCTGCGGCTCGCCGACGACCTCGACGCCCTCGAAAGGCAGGTACGGAACCCGTGACCGACCAGGCAACCGCCCAGCTCCGCTCCGTCCCCGGCACGGCACCCGCTACCCCCGCCACCGACCCGCGCACCGCGCTGACCGCCCTGCGCGCCGAGATCGGCAAGGCCGTGGTCGGCCAGGACGCCGCCGTCACGGGCCTGGTCGTCGCCCTGCTCTGCGGCGGCCACGTGCTGCTGGAGGGCGTCCCCGGCGTCGCCAAGACCCTGCTGGTGCGCACCCTGTCCACCGCGCTCAGCCTGGGGACCAAGCGCATCCAGTTCACCCCCGACCTGATGCCCGGCGACGTCACCGGCTCGCTCGTCTACGACGCCCGCACCGCCGAGTTCTCCTTCCAGCCCGGCCCGGTCTTCACCAACCTGCTGCTCGCCGACGAGATCAACCGCACCCCTCCGAAGACCCAGGCCGCCCTGCTGGAGGCCATGGAGGAGCACCAGGTCACGGTGGACGGCGAAGCGCGCGCCCTGCCCGTCCCGTTCCTGGTCGCCGCGACCCAGAACCCGGTCGAGTACGAGGGCACCTACCCGCTGCCCGAGGCCCAGCTGGACCGCTTCCTGCTCAAGCTGATCCTGCCGCTGCCCGACCGCGACCAGGAGTTCCAGGTGCTCTCCCGGCACGCCGCCGGCTTCGACCCGCGGGACCTCCGCGCGGCCGGCGTCCGCCCGGTCGCCGGGCCCGAGCACCTGGTCGCCGCCCGCGAGCAGATCGCCAAGCTGACCGTCTCCCCCGAGATCCTCGCCTACATCGTCGACCTCTGCCGGGCCACCCGGCAGTCCCCGTCGCTGTCGATCGGCGTCTCCCCGCGCGGCGCCACCGCCCTGCTCGCCGCCTCCCGCGCCTGGGCCTGGCTGGCCGGCCGCGACTACGTCACCCCGGACGACGTCAAGGCGCTCGCCCTGCCCACCCTGCGGCACCGGGTCGCGCTGCGCGCCGAGGCCGAGATGGAGGGCGTCACCGCCGACTCCGTCATCCAGGCCGTCCTCGCCCAGACGCCCGCACCCCGCTGACCCGGGCACACCCCACCGCACCCCACCGCACCACACCCGTTTCCGGCCCCACGGGGTACCGGCCCACGGGCTACCGACTCACGGGCTTCCGAAGGAGCGCACCGCATGGCCCTCACCGGGCGAACCGCCCTGCTCGCCGCACTCGGCGCGCTCGTCGTGGGCCTGCTGCTGCCGTCCTGGACCGGGATCGGCCTGGTCACCGGTGCGGTGCTGGTCGCCGTCGCGGTCGACCTGGTGCTCGCCGCCCCGGTCCGCGGCCTGCGGCTCGGACGGAGCGGCGACACCACCGTGCGGCTCGGCGAACCCGCCACGGTCGAACTGACCGTCACCAACCCGTCCGGCCGACCGCTCCGGGGCCTGGTCCGCGACGCCTGGGCCCCGTCCGCCTGGCGCCCCGGCACCGCCGAGGCCGCCTCCCGGCACACCCTGACCCTCCCCGGCGGCGAACGGCGCCGGATCACCACCGTGCTCACCCCCACCCGCCGCGGCGACCACCACGCCCACCGGGTGACGGTCCGCTCGCTCGGCCCGCTCGGCCTGGCCGGCCGCCAGGGCTCGCACCTCGTCCCATGGACGGTCCGCGCACTGCCCCCGTTCGCCAGCCGCAAGCACCTGCCCTCCCGGCTCGCCCGGCTGCGCGAACTCGACGGCCGCACCTCGGTGCTGACCCGCGGCCAGGGCACCGAGTTCGACTCCCTGCGCGAGTACCTGCCCGGCGACGACGTCCGCTCCATCGACTGGCGCGCCAGCGCCCGCCGGAACACCGTCGCCGTCCGCACCTGGCGCCCCGAACGCGACCGGCACATCCTCGTCGTCCTCGACACCGGCCGCACCTCGGCCGGCCGGGTCGGCGACGCACCCCGCCTCGACGCCGCCCTCGACGCCGCGCTGCTGCTCACCGCCCTCGCCACCCGGGCCGGCGACCGGGTCGACCTGCTCGCCCACGACTCCCGCAAGCGCGTCACCGTGGCCGGCAGCTCGGCCCACGAGGTCCTGCCCGCCTTCACCAACGCGATGGCCGGGCTGGAACCCGCCCTGCACGAGACCGACATGCGCTCACTGGTGGCCACCGCACTCAAGATGGCCCCCCAGCGCTCGCTGATCGTGCTGCTCACCGGCCTCGACGCGGCCCCGGTCGAGGACGGGCTGCGCCCGCTGCTGCCCATGCTCACCAAGCGCCACGAGGTCGTCCTCGCCTCCGTCGCCGACCCCCAACTGGACGTCCTCGCCGCCGGGCGGGGCACCCTGGACGCGGTCTACGGTGCGGCGGCCGCCGAACAGACCCGCGCCGACCGCCGGGCCACCGCCGAGCGCCTCACCCGTCACGGCGTCACCGTCCTGGACGCCCCGCCGGCCCGCATCGCCCCGGCCCTGGCCGACACCTACCTGGCGCTGAAGGCCGCCGGCCGGCTCTGAGCCGCTCGCCCCTCCGGATGCCGCCCAGGCGGTTCCGACGTCCCGTCACCCCTGGACCCGCCCCCTCAACCCCGCGTTGAGCCGGGCTGCCTGACGGGTCAGGTGCTCGCGCTCGGCGAGGTTGGACGCCTTGAGCGCCGCCTCCGCGTACAGCCGCGCCGCCGTCGCCGCGTCCCCGTCGCGCTCGTGGAGGTACGCCGCCACCGCCGTGTACCGGGGCAGCGCGTCGTCCAGCTCGGTGAGCTCCGCCAGCCCGGCGCGCGGCCCGTCGGCCTCGCCGACCGCCACCGCGCGGTTGAGCCGCACCACCGGACTGGCGGTCAGCCGGACGAGCTCGTCGTACCACTCGACGATCTGCACCCAGTCCGTCTCCTCGGCGGTGGGGGCGTCGGCGTGCAGCGCCGCGACGGCCGCCTGGGCCTGGAACTCGCCCAGCCGGTCCCGGGCCAGGGCCCCGTACAGGATCCCGATGCCCTCGGCGATCAGTCCGGTGTCCCAGCGGGCGCGGTCCTGCTCGGCCAGCGGCACCAGCGCACCGTCGGGCCCGGTCCGGCCGGCCCGCCGGGCGTGGTGCAGCAGCATCAGGGCCAGCAACCCCGCCACCTCGGGGTGATCGATCACCGCCGCGAGCTGACGGGTGAGCCGGATCGCCTCGGCCGCGAGGTCGACATCGCCGGAGTATCCCTCGTTGAAGACCAGGTAGAGCACCCGGAGCACGGTGGCGACGTCCCCGGGCTGATCGAACCGGACGCCGGAGACGGTGCGCTTGGCCCGGCTGATCCGCTGCGCCATCGTCGCCTCGGGCACCAGATAGGCCCGGGCGATCTGGCGGGTGGTCAGCCCGCCCACCGCACGCAGGGTCAGCGCGACGGCCGAAGAGGGCGTCAACGACGGGTGGGCGCACAGGAAGTAGAGCTGGAGCGTGTCGTCCGTACCGGCCGCGGGCCCCGGCCCCGGCTCCTGCTCGACCAGGTCCTCCCGACGGCGCCGGGCGGCATCCGACCGGGCCGCGTCCAGGAACTTGCGCCAGGCCACGGTGACCAGCCAGCCCTTGGGATCGCGCGGCTGCCCGGCGGACCAGACCCGGACCGCCTCGACCAGCGCCTCCTGCACGGCGTCCTCGGCCGCCGCGAAATCCGCTCCGCGGCGGACGAGGACACCGATGACGCTCGGCGTGAGGCTCCTCAACAGGGCCTCGTTCATCGGGCAGGTCACTCCGTGATGGTCGGCGGCATGGCGAGGAACGGGCGCAGTTCCAGCCACTCGTGGATCGGCTTCCCCCCGGCCCCGGGCGCGGCCGACAGCTCCCCGGCCAGCTCGACGGCGCGCTCGTAGCTGTCGACGTCGATCACCATCCAGCCGGCGATGAGGTCCTTGGTCTCCGCGAACGGACCGTCGGTGACCGGCGGTCGCCCCTCGCCGTCGTACCGGACCCACGTCCCCTCGGGTGCGAGCGCCTGACCGTCGACGAACTCGCCGGTCTTCTCCAGCCGGTCCGCGAAGTCCTGCATGTAGGTGATGTGCGCCGTGACCTCCTCCGGCGTCCACTGGTCCATCGGCACGCAGTTGACCGCGTCCGGGGCACCCCGGTAGTGCTTCAGCAGCAGGTACTTGGCCATCGTCGTCTCCTCGGAGCTTGGTGCGACCCATTCTGGCCGCGTTCACCCCGGGGACGGTGCCGGGCACGGGTTCTCGACACGGCCGGCCGAGATTTCTTCGGCCCTCCCCGCGGCCGGCCCGCCGGGCCTGTTGGCCTCGTTGGGCCCGTTGAGCCCGGAAACGCGAAGAACCCCCATCCGGATCCCGGATGGGGGTTCTTCTGAAGAATTGTTCGGCGGCGTCCTACTCTCCCACAGGGTCCCCCCTGCAGTACCATCGGCGCTGTAAGGCTTAGCTTCCGGGTTCGGAATGTAACCGGGC
>NZ_JBHVRT010000047.1:0-76465 GCF_042885555.1 Kitasatospora sp. NPDC058048
CCGAGGAGTCCAAGCACACCTGCTCGAACTCCTCGACATCGACGAAACCCGACCCCGCTGGCTGGAAACCTAAAACCCCATGTGCGAAGTCTGGGGCTAGACGACCGCGCCGTGGTCCGGGTCCTCCGGCTCGTCCTCGTCGCGGTCCTTCATCCGCGCGACCAGGGTCACGAAGCCGCCGAGGAAGGCGGTGATCCCGACCCAGGCGGGCCAGCCGGAGATCTCCCGCCAGACCACCGCGTCGACCAGCAGCAGCGCCGGGCCGCCGAGCACCGCCAGCCAGGCGAACTTGGCGGTCACGTCGGCGGCCGGCAGCGGCGGCGGCTCCGGCGGGACGAAGTGCCCCTCGTCGGTCTCCTCGGCCAGTTCGAAGTCGCGCGGGCCCGCGCCGCCCGCCGGCATCACCGGTCGGCCGGAGCGGGGGCGGGGCTGCGGGGCGAGGTCGGCCAGGTCGTCCTGGTCGCCGCGGCCGCCGGCGCCGCCTTCCTTGTAGCCGCCCTTGAGCTCGTTCTGCGCCCGGAGGTTCTCGACCTCGGGCCAGTTCGGGTTGTTGAGGTCGACCGGGTCGTCGAACTGTGCCACCAGGGCGGCGAAGATCGCGTCCTGCTCGGCCTGGCTGCGCTCGGGCGCACGGCGCGGACGGCGTTCGGCGGTGTCGCCGGCGGCCTCTCCCGCGGAGCCGGCGGCGGCGTCCCGGCCGGGTGGGGGCGTCGCCGCGCCCTCCGGGCCGGTACGGTCCGTCGGCGCACCGCCCGGGGTGGCGGCGTCCGTCCCGCCGTCCTTGGTCGCGCCGTCCTCGCGGGGAGTCTCGTCCCCGCCGCCCGCCGTGCTGCTCTCGTGCACTTCCGGCCCTTCAGCCATGGTGATCGTCGGATTCGACCCGGGTGACGCCCGCCGCGTGCGCGGGGGCCAGCCGTTGGATGAAGTCCTGGCCGGCCGCGAATATTTCCGCCGCGTCGTGGTCCAGCGTCGCGACGTGGAAACTGCGCTGGCACAGCCGCTCCGTCACGTCCGTCGAGGATATCCGGGCCAGTACCAGTTCCGAGTTGGCCGGCGAGACGACGTGGTCCTGCGGGCTGTGGAAGAGCAGCACCGGCTGGGTCACCTCCGGCAGCAGCCGCTGGACCTCCCGCCACAGCCGGCTCAGCGACCAGGCGGCGTGCAGCGGGGTGCGGTCGTATCCGACCTCGACCGCACCGGACCGGGCGATGTCGTTGGCGACCCCGGGCAGGCTGGGCAGCAGGTGGCGCAGCACCGGCAGCAGCACGCTCGCGGGGGTGTCCGAGCGCACCGACGGGTTGACCAGCACCAGCCCGGAGACCGTCGGCCCGTGCAGCGCGGCGAGCCGCAGCGCCAGCGCGCCGCCCATCGACAGGGCGCAGACGAAGACCTGCTCGCACTCGTCGGCGAGCGCCAGCAGCTCGCGCTCGACCTCCGCGTACCAGTCCTCCCAGCGGGTGAGCTGCATGTCCTGCCAGCGGGTGCCGTGCCCGGGCAGCAGCGGCAGCGAGACGGTGAAGCCGGCCGCCGCCAGTTCGTCGGCCCACGGCCGCAGCGACTGCGGCGACCCGGTGAAGCCGTGGCAGAGCAGCACTCCCACCGGTCCGCCGGTGTGGCGGTACGGCTCGGCACCGGGCAGCAACGGCATGGCGGACTCCTTCGCGGGCGGGTGGCGCTGGGGGAGGGGACGCTGGAGGGGGAAGTGCTGCGAAATCGCATCGTCCCACGCTCCGCGCCGGGTCGTACACCCCCTGCGAAGGGGCCGGACGCGGTCCGTACGGCGGGGGCGGGCACAGCGGACGGCCGCGGGGCATTAGGATCGACCGGTCCGCATAACAGGAGGCCCGGGTTGTTCTACCGACTGATGAAGATGATCGTCGCGCCACTGCTTCGGATCTTCTTCCGGCCCTGGATCGAGGGCGAGGAGAACATCCCCACCGAGGGTGCGGCGATCATCGCGAGCAACCACCTGTCCTTCTCGGACTCGTTCTTCTTCCCCGCCCTGATCAGGCGCCGGGTCACCTTCATCGCGAAGGCCGAGTACTTCAACACCCCGGGCCTCAAGGGCCGGCTGACCGCCGCGTTCTTCAAGGGCGTCGGCCAGCTGCCGGTGGACCGCTCGGGCGTGCGCGGTGCCGGTGAGGCCGCGATCCGCAGCGCCATCGCGGTGCTGGACAGCGGCGAGCTGTTCGGCGTCTACCCGGAGGGCACCCGGTCGCCCGACGGCAAGCTGTACCGCGGCAAGGTCGGCGGCCTGGCCCGCGTCGCACTGGCCACCGGCGCCCCGGTGATCCCGGTCGCCATGATCGACACCGAGAAGGTGCAGCCGCCCGGCCAGGTGATCCCCAACTTCGGCATCCGCCCCGGCATCCGGATCGGCCGCCCGCTGGACTTCTCCCGCTACCACGGCATGGAGAATGACCGCTTCATCCTCCGTTCGGTGACGGACGAGGTGATGTACGAGATCATGCGGCTCTCCGGCCAGGAGTACGTGGACATCTACGCGACCGCCGCCAAGCGGCAGATCGCGGACGACAAGAAGAAGGCCGACGCCGAGCGGCGGGCCGCCGCCAAGGCGGAGAAGGCGGAGGCCGCCGAGGCCGAGAAGGCGGAGAAGGCCGAGAAGGCCGCCGAAGCGGAGAAGGCCGCCGAAGCGGAGAAGGCCGCCGGGACGGGCACCTCGGAGAAGCAGCAGGAGAAGCCGGAGTAGGCGCCCGGACGGCCGCTCGGCCGCCCGGACGGGCCCAGGGGAGGGGCGGATGACGGACGACGGGGGCAGAGCCGGCGCGGTCGGCGGCACGGTGGCGGCCGGCGGCATGTCCGTCGAACTCCCGCTGTGGAAGGCGATCTCCTACTTCCGGGTGCTGGCCCTGTGCTACGCCCTGCTGCGGTACTTCAACTCGTACCTGCACTTCCTGCACCCGGTGGCCGGCTGGATCTTCCTCGGCGCGCTGACCCTGTGGACCCTGGCCAGCACCCGGGCCTTCGCCAACCCGCAGCGCTGCACCTGGTACGTCCTGGGCGCCGACCTCACCCTCGCCGTCACCGGCATCGTGATGAGCGGCATCACCGACTCCCCGGCCCGGATCAGCCACGGCGCGCCCACCCTGCCGACCATCTGGGCGGCCGGCACGGTGCTGGGCTTCGCCGCGAAGGGCGGCTGGCGCCCGGCGGCGGCCTCGGGCTCGGTGATCGGCGTCGCCAACATCCTCGGCCACGGCGGGCCGACCGGCGACAACATCCACAACATCGTGCTGCTGATGGTGGCCGGCTGCGCGATCGGCTACGTGATCGAGCTGGCCCGGGCCAGCGAGGCCACCCTCACCCGGGCGCTCCAGGTCGAGGCGGCCACCCGGGAGCGCGAGCGGCTCTCCCGGGACATCCACGACGGCGTGCTCCAGGTGCTCGCCCTGGTCCAGCGGCGCGGCGCGGAGCTGAGCGAGCGGACGGCCTCCGGCGCGGACTTCGCCGAGCTCGGCCGGCTGGCCGGTGAGCAGGAGCGCGCGCTGCGGGCGCTGATGACGGGCGGTCCGCTGCCGGCGCGGCGCGCGTCGCGGTCCGACGCCGCCGAGCCGCCGGACCCGCACACGCCCTGCGACCTGACCGTGCTGCTGCGCCTGTACACGGACGAGCGGATCACGCTCTCCGCCCCCGGCACCCCGGTGCTGCTGCCCGGTCAGGCGGCGGGCGAGCTCGCGGCGGCCGTCGGCGCGGCCGTCGACAACGTGCGCAAGCACGCGGGGGAGCGGGCCCGGGCCTGGATCCTGGTCGAGGACGAGCCGGAGGCCGTCACGGTCGGCATCCGCGACGACGGCCCCGGCTACGCCCCGGGCCGGCTGGGCGAGGCCGAGCAGGCGGGCCGGCTCGGCGTCTCCCAGTCCATCCGCGGCCGGCTGCTGGACCTCGGCGGCACGGCCGAGCTGTACTCGGCGCCCGGGGAGGGCGTCGAGGTCGAACTGCGCGTCCCGAGGAAGGCCACTCAATGACCAGCCAGCCGATGACCGATCAGCCGACCGCCGACCGGCCGGTGCGGGTGATGGTGGTGGACGACCACCCGATGTGGCGGGACGCCGTCTCGCGTGACCTCGCCGAGGCCGGACTGGACGTGGTGGCCACCGCGGGCGACGGCGAGGAGGCCGTGCGCCGGGCCCGCGCCTGCACGCCGCAGGTGGTCGTGCTGGACCTCAACCTGCCCGGCCTGCCCGGTGCCGAGGTGTGCCGCCAGGTGGTCGCGCACGACCCGGCGGTGCGGGTGCTGGTGCTGTCGGCCAGCGGTGAGCACCAGGACGTGCTGGAGGCGGTGAAGTCCGGCGCGACCGGCTACCTGGTGAAGTCGGCCGGGCGGGAGGAGCTGCTGGACGCGGTGCGCCGTACGGCCGTCGGCGACGCGGTGTTCACCCCGGGCCTGGCCGGCCTGGTGCTCGGCGAGTTCCGCCGGCTGGCCGCCGAGCCGGCCCCGGCCTCGGCGCCGGCCGCCCCGCGGCTGACCGCCCGGGAGACCGAGGTGCTGCGGCTGGTGGCCAAGGGGCTGTCGTACCGGCAGATCGCCGACCGGCTGGTGCTGTCGCACCGGACGGTGCAGAACCACGTGCAGAACACGCTCGGGAAGCTGCAGCTGCACAACCGGGTGGAGCTGGTCCGGTACGCCATCGAGCAGGGCCTGGACGACGAGATCTGAGGGTCCGGCAGCGGCTGCGGCGCGGCCCCGGGCGGGTGTACGTCCGCCCGGGGCCGCGCCGTCGGCTCAGCGCAGTGCGGCCGTCGCCCCGCGCAGCAGGCCGGCCACGATGCCGACCCCGTCGCGGGTGAGCACCGACTCCGGGTGGAACTGGAGTCCCGCGAAGCCGGGCCCGCGCAGCGCGTGCACGTCGCCGGTGACGGCGTCCCGGGAGACCTCGACGCCCTCGGTGGCGAGCCGTGCCGCGTCGGCGTCCGAGCAGCGCGCGGTGAAGGTGTTGTAGAAGCCGACCGTCTGCTTGCCGCCGAACAGGTCGATGCGCTCCTGCGCCCCCTGGTAGGGGACGGCCTTGCGGCCCAGCGCGAGCCCGAGTTCGGCGGCCAGCAGCTGGTGGCTCAGGCAGACCGCGAGCAGCGGCGAGGTGCGGGCGCCGGAGCGGACGGCGGCCAGCGCGTCCGCGACGATCGGCCGCAGCAGCATCATCTTGGGGTCGTCCGCGAGTGCCGGGTCGCCAGGGCCGGGGCCGAGCACCAGTGCGCCCCGGTGCGCCGCGACCCGCTCGCGCAGCCCAGGCTCGTCGTACCGGGCCACCGTCACCCGGTGGCCGAGCGAGCCGAGCAGGTGGGAGAGCATCGAGGTGAAGGTGTCCTCGCCGTCCACGACCAGGGTCGGCTCGGTCTCGGTGATCTCGGCGGGCTGCTGCATCCGCAGCCAGAACGGCGCGAGGTCGGCCCGGCGGGAGTCCAGGGCGGCCTGCACCCGGTGGTCGTCGGCGAGCCGGGGCCCGACCGGGTGGGGCAGCCGGGAGGGCGTGGGCCGGGCGCCGATCGCGGTGAGCACCCCGGCGGCCTTGGCGTGGGTCTCGGCGACCTCGGACTCCGGGACGGAGTGGCGCACCAGGGTGGCGCCGACCCGGACGACCAGCCGGCCGGTGGCCGGGTCGATGTCGGCGGTGCGGATGCAGATCGGCGAGTCCAGCAGCTGCCCGCCGCTGGCGGAACGGCCGATCAGGGCGAGCGCGCCGGAGTAGTAGCCGCGCCCGGTGGGCTCGTAGCGCTTGATCACCCGGGTGGCGTTCTCGACCGGGCTGCCCGTGACGGTCGCGGCGAACATCGTCTCGCGGAGCACGTCGCGGACGTCCAGCGAGGTGCGCCCGCGCAGCTCGTACTCGGTGTGGGCGAGGTGGGCCATCTCCTTGAGCCGGGGCCCGAGCACCTGGCCGCCGAGGTCGCCGACCGTGCACATCATCTTGAGCTCCTCGTCCACGACCATGGTGAGCTCCTCCAGTTCCTTGGGGTCGTGCAGGAACTGGAGCAGCGAGTCGAGGTCGGAGCCGCCGGCCGGGTAGCGGTAGGTGCCGGAGATCGGGTTCATCACGACGGTGCCGCCGCTCTGCCGGACGTGCACCTCGGGGGAGGCGCCGACCAGCACCCGGTCACCGGTGTGCACGAGGAAGGTCCAGTACGCGCCGCGCTCCTGCTCCAGCAGCCGGCGGAAGAGCGTCAGCGCGAGCTCCGGTGAGAAGTCTTCCAGCGTCGCGTGGAAGTCGCGCCGGATCACGAAGTTGGCGCCCTCGCCGTTGCCGATCTCGTCCCGGATGACCCTGCGGACGATCGACGCGTACGAATCGTCGTCCACATCGAACCCGCCACCGGCAAGTGAGACCGGCAATTTCGGTAGGGCATAGGTGAATTCGGCCAACGGCAGGGTGTGCTGCTCGGTCACCGAGAGGGCCTGCAGGGGGGTGTCGTCGTCGTGCGCCTCGAAGCCGCGCTCGCGGATCTGGCGGTACGGGACGAGCGCGAGCAGATCGTGCACCGGGCCGCCGCCGGCCGGCGGGCCGCTGCGCACGGGCAGGTCGGCGAGGTGCTCGTAGCGGTCGACGGTGCCCAGCAGCACCTCGACGGTGTCCGGGCTGAGCCGGGGGGTGCGGCGGTGCAGCAGGGCGAACGCGGGGGCGTCCGGGCCGGTGAGGCGGGTGAGCAGGTCGACGGCGGTGGTCACGGGAAACGGCTTCCTTCCGGGTGGGCTGGTGAGAGGCGGTGCAAGGTCCGCTCCCGGAGGGCCGTCTGCGCAGACGCCGACGGCCGCCCCGAGGGGCGGCCGTCGTGTTCGTCTAGGAACGCGTCGTTCGTGGGCCACCCTTGGGGGAGGCCCACCACCAGGAGTGGGTGTGGGGCGCGTGCATGATTCGACCCTAGCGGATGCGCCGGGGCGGGTGAGGGCCGTCACGTCTTTGTCCGAGATGTGTCTCATCCCTCGGGCAATAGTCACGAGTCACTCCTGTCACCCCGTAGCCTTGGCGATGTGACCGCTACGACTGAGACTTCGAGGGCTGCCCATTCCTGGCAGTCCCTGCCCGCGGCGCAGCAGCCTGAATGGCCGGACCAAGAGGCTCTGCGCAAGACCCTTGCCGAGCTCGCCTCCTATCCGCCGCTCGTCTTCGCCGGCGAGTGCGACCAGCTGCGCGCCCGGCTCGGGGCCGTGGCGCGCGGGGAGGCCTTCCTCCTCCAGGGTGGTGACTGTGCCGAGGCCTTCGACGGCGTCTCGGCGGAGCACATCCGCAACAAGCTGAAGACGCTGCTCCAGATGGCCGCCGTGCTGACGTACGCCGCCTCGGTGCCGGTGGTGAAGGTCGGCCGCATCGCCGGCCAGTACTCCAAGCCGCGCTCCAAGTCGACCGAGACCCGCGACGGCGTGACCCTGCCGGTCTACCGCGGCGACTCGGTGAACGGCTTCGAGTTCACCCCCGAGTCCCGCATCCCGGACCCGGAGCGCCTGAAGCGGATGTACAACGCGTCCGCCGCGACGCTCAACCTGGTGCGCGCGTTCACCACCGGTGGTTACGCGGACCTGCGCCAGGTGCACGCCTGGAACCAGGACTTCGTCCGCAACTCGCCGGCCGGCCAGCGCTACGAGCAGCTCGCCCGGGAGATCGACAACGCCCTGGCGTTCATGAGCGCCTGCGGCGTGGTGCCGGAGGAGTTCAAGGCGGTCGAGTTCTTCTCCTCGCACGAGGCGCTGGTTCTCGACTACGAGACCGCGCTGACCCGCGTGGACTCGCGCACCGGCGAGCTGTACGACGTCTCCGGCCACATGGTGTGGATCGGCGAGCGCACCCGGCAGCTGGACCACGCGCACATCGAGTTCGCCTCCAAGATCCGCAACCCGATCGGCGTCAAGCTCGGCCCGACCACCTCGGTGGACGACGCGCTCGCCCTGATCGAGAAGCTGGACCCGGAGCGCGAGCCCGGCCGCCTGACCTTCATCACCCGGATGGGCGCGGGCAAGATCCGCGAGCACCTGCCCACCCTGGTGGAGAAGGTCACCGCCTCCGGCGCCAAGCCGGTGTGGATCTGCGACCCGATGCACGGCAACACCTTCGAGGCCTCCAGCGGGCACAAGACCCGCCGCTTCGACGACGTCCTGGACGAGGTCAAGGGCTTCTTCGAGGTGCACCGCGCGCTCGGCACCCACCCGGGCGGCATCCACGTGGAGCTGACCGGCGACGACGTCACCGAGTGCGTCGGCGGCGGCGACGAGGTCCTGGTGGACGACCTGCACCAGCGCTACGAGACGGCCTGCGACCCGCGCCTCAACCGCAGCCAGTCGCTGGACCTGGCGTTCCTGGTGGCGGAGATGTACCGGGGCCAGTAGGCCCGGCGCCCGTCGGATGTGACGAAGGCCCCTCCGGATTCGGTGTTCCCGAGCCCGGAGGGGCTTTTTCGTACCCGTTTGCCCAGGTAAGGTAAGCCTCAGTGAACTAAGGCGAACCTTAGTCAAGATCCATTCCGCTCCACCCCGGGAGAGACCGCGATGTACGTGTGCATGTGCCATGCGGTCACCGAGGACCAGGTGAAGAAGGCGATCGACGGCGGCGCCAGCACCCCGCGCCAGATAGCGAAGGGCTGCCGGGCCGGCACCGACTGCGGGTCCTGCGTGCGCCGCATCCAGGCGCTGCTCGGCGAGCACGGCGCCCGCCCGTGCCCGACCGCCCGGCTGGCCGCGAAGCTCGGCCTCGCGGACCCGGAGGCCCCGGCCGCCCCGGCCCCCGCCCCGAAGGCCGCTCCGGTGGTCCCACTGCGGGCGGCCTGAACGGCCCGGGCCGTCCGAGCCGCCCGAGCCGCCCGGAAGGACCGCCTCAGGACTCCGGCTGCTCGATGACCTGAGCGAGGTAGAGCGCCTCGCCGAGCTTGTCCAGCAGCTCCAGCTGGGTGTCGAGGTAGTCGATGTGGTGCTCCTCGTCGGCCAGGATGTCCTCGAAGATGTTCGCCGAGGTGACGTCGTTCTTGGCCCGCATCACCACGATCCCGCGCTTGAGCCGGTCGATCGCCTCGACCTCGACCTGGCGGTCCGCCTCGAACATCTCCTTGACCGTCTGGCCGATCCGGACGTGGAACAGCCGCTGGTAGTTGGGCAGCCCGTCCAGGAACAGGATCCGGTCGGTGAGCGTCTCGGCGTGCTTCATCTCGTCGAAGGACTCGTGCCGGGTGTACTTGGCGAGCTTCGTCCAGCCGAAGTTCTCCTGCATCTTGGCATGCAGGAAGTACTGGTTGATCGCGGTCAGCTCGGCGGTGAGCTGCTCGTTGAGGAACTCGATGACCTCGGGATCGCCCTGCATGGTGATGCCTCCTGCGTGAGTCCTGTCCTGCGTCCTGTGCTGGGTCCTGCGCTGCGCATCCTGGCACCGCTTCGGGAGGAAATTCCAGTAAGTTCACACTCACTAGGAGATGTGGCGGAATATCCGATTCATGACGGAACGTGCTGGTGGGGGCTCGACCGTTGCTCCGTACGGGCCGGGGCGCGAATCCGCGCAAAGGGGCGCGCGCCGAGGCTCGTCCGCCGTCTGTCACCATGGATCCATGGGTCAGTCGAAACACGAACCGCTTCCGCCGTCTGACCCGAGGCTCCCCCCGGGCCAGCGCGCGCAGCGCGGCTGGCCCGCCCTGCACTACGGGCCCGTGCCCCGCTTCAAGCCCCTGACCTGGGACCTCCAGGTGTTCGGCGCCACCGCCTCGGCGGAGAAGCACAGCTGGGACTTCGAGGCCTTCTGCGCCCTCCCGCGCACCACCGTCGTCGGGGACATGCACTGCGTGACCAAGTTCTCGGTGCTCGGCAACGAATGGACGGGCGTGTCGGCCTCCGCCGTGCTCGACCTGGTGCCCCCGGCACCGGGCGTCACCCACGTCATGGTCTGGGCCGAGTACGGCTACAGCGCCAACCTGCGGCTGGCCGACTTCGCCGACCCCCGCACGCTGCTCGCCACCCACCGCAACGGCGAGGCGCTCACCGCCGAGCACGGCTTCCCGGTGCGGCTGGTGGTACCGCGGCTGTACGCGTGGAAGGGCCCCAAGTGGGTGCGCGCGGTGGAGTACATGCGGGCCGACCGGCGCGGCTTCTGGGAGGAGCGCGGCTACCACAACCTCGCCGACCCCTGGCGCGAGCAGCGCTACTCCTACCAGGAGGAGCCCGGCGACGGGCCGCTGCGCTGAACCCCTCGCGGCGGCCGGGCGGGTCGGACGCGTCCTAGAACAGCGAGAACTTGACCGTCACCACGCTGCGCTGCGGGCGCCGCTCGCCCGCCGCCGGGCTCTGGCCGGAGGAGGTGACCGCGCCGAACACGTCCCAGCCGCTGGTCTGCATGGTGAAGCCCGCCGCCTGGAGCGCCTTCTGCGCCTCGTCCTTGCCCATCCCGGTGACGTTCGGGACCGGCACCATGCCCTTGCTGACCACCAGCGAGACCGCGGAGTTCTCCTGCAGCAGCTGCCCGGCCGCCGGTGAGCTGCTGATCACCGAGCCCTCGGGCACGGTGTCGTCGTAGGTCTCGGTCACGCCGCCCCTGGTCAGCTGGGCGCCGGCCAGGGCCGAGGTGGCGTCGGCGGAGCTCTTGCCGGTGAGGTCCGGCACCGCGATCCGCTTGGGGCCCCTGGAGACGGTGACGGTGACGCTGTCGCTCTTGCGGGTGCGCGCCCCCACCCCGGGATCCACGGAGATCACCTGCCCGGACGGCACGGACTCGCTGAACACCTCGACGAACCTGCCGTGCAGGCCCTCCTTGTCCAGGACCCGCTGCGCCTCGGCCCGGTCCTTGCCGAGCACGCCCGGCACCGCGCCGTACAGCCCCTCGGAGATCCCGTAGGTGGCGCCGCCGATCGCCAGGACCAGGGCGGCCACCGCGGCCGTCCAGATCAGCGGACCGCGCGGGAGTCGGCGGCGCGGCGCGGCCGGCCGGCGCCGCTGCACCGGGGTCGGCTCGTCGTACGGGCGGGGCTCGGCGAGCAGCTCGTCCATCAGCTCCGGCGGCATGTCCAGCACGCTGGTGCGCTCGGTCGGCGGGGCGTCGGCGGGCCGCGGCAGCGGCTGGACCACCGAGGTCGGCTCGGTGGTCGGGTAGCGCGGGCCGGGCCGGGTGGAGGCCGGCGGCTCGGCGTCCAGCTCGGCCGGGGTGAGGGTGCGGCGCACCCGCTGGAGGGCGGCGAGCAGCTCGACCGCGTCGTACGGGCGGGCGTCGGCGGACCGGGCGCAGGCGCCGGCCACTATCGCGTCCAGTTCGGGGCCGACGGCGGGGGCGACCAGCGAGGGGGCCGGGACGTCCTCGTGCAGGTGCTTGTACATGACCTGGACGGGATTGTCGCCGGTGTGCGGGCGGCGGCCGGTGAGCATCTCGTACAGCAGGATGCCGGCCGCGTAGACGTCCACCCGCTGGTCGGTCGGGGCGTCCGGGAGGATCTGCTCGGGGGCCAGGTAGGAGACGGTGCCCATGACCGTGCCGCCGGTGGCGGTGGTGGTCGAGGTGGGCGCGCCGTCGGCGGTGCCGAGCACCCGGACCAGGCCGAAGTCGGCGACCTTGACCAGGCCGCCGTCGGTGATCAGCACGTTCTCGGGCTTGACGTCGCGGTGGACCAGCCCGGCCCGGTGGGCGGCGCCGAGCGCGGCCAGCACCGGCTCCAGCACGTCCAGAGCGGCCCGGACGGACAGCGCGCCGCGGTCGCGCAGCAGGTCGCGCAGGGTGCGGCCGGGCACGTACTCCATGGCGAGGAAGACGTGACCGCCGTCCGCGCCCTGGTCGAAGACGGTGACCACGTTGGGGTGGGTGAGCTTGGCGACGGCCTTGGCCTCGCGGATGAAGCGGGCGGTGAAACCCTCGTCGCCGGCCAGCGAAGGGTGCATCACCTTGAGTGCGACCACGCGGTCCAGACGGGTGTCGGTGCCCTTGTAGACGGTGGACATCCCGCCGGTCGCGACGCGCTGCTCGACCCGGTACCGGTTGTCGAGCAGGGCGCCGATCAAGGGGTCGTGCAGTGCCATGTCCACTCGGAGAGTCTAGAGCCGCCCGGGACGGCCGGTCCCGGAGGACACCGCCTCCGGGACCGGCTTGTGACATGCGCGACGGTTCAGAACGCGGGGTGCTCGCGGGTGTCCAGGTCGGCCCGGCCGGCCATCGCGGAGGAGGCCTCGGCGTGGAAGCGGCGCGGGATCCGGCCGGCCCGGTGGGCGAGCCGGCCCGCCTCGGCGGCGTGCCGCATCGCCTCGGCCATCAGCACCGGGTCCTGAGCCCTGGTCACCGCGGAGGCGAGCATCACCGCGGCGCAGCCCAGTTCCATCGCCAGCGCCACGTCGGAGGCGGTGCCGGCGCCCGCGTCCAGGATCACCGGGACGCCCGCACCCTCCACGATCAGCTGGAAGTTGTGCGGGTTGCGGATGCCCAGGCCCGAACCGATCGGCGAGCCCAGCGGCATGATGGCCGCGCAGCCGACGTCCTCCAGCTTGCGGGCCAGCACCGGGTCGTCGTTGGTGTACGGCAGGACGGTGAAGCCGTCGTCGACCAGCGTCTCGGCGGCGTCCAGCAGCTCGATCGGGTCGGGCAGCAGGGTGCGCTCGTCGGCGATCACCTCCAGCTTGACCCAGTCGGTGCCGAGCGCCTCGCGGGCCAGCCGGGCGGTCAGCACGGCCTCGCCGGCGGTGAAGCAGCCGGCCGTGTTGGGCAGCACCCGGATGCCGTTGCGGGTCAGCACGTCGAGCACGGAGCCCTGGGTGGAGGCGTCGACCCGGCGCATGGCGACGGTGGTCAGCTCGGTGCCGGAGGCGAGCAGCGCGCGCTCCAGGACCTCCAGGCTGGGGGCGCCCCCGGTGCCCATGATCAGCCGGGAGGAGAAGGCCGTCCCGGCGATGGTCAGAAGGTCGTCGGCCATGGTTCAGCCTCCCTGCACGGCGGTGAGGATCTCGATCCGGTCGCCGCCGGCCAGCGCCGTCCCGGGCCACGAACCGCGGGGCACCACGGCCTCGTTGAGCGCGGCGGCGACACCGGTGTTGGCGGCGCTGACGGCGGCCACCACCTCGGCGAGGGTGGTCGTGGCGGACACCCGGCGGGGCTCGCCGTTGACGGTCAGGGCGATCTCGTTCGGGGCGATCTCGGTCATGCGGAGGCCTTCGCAGCGGGGGGTTCGGGGGAGAAGCGCAGGGGCGTGAACGGCCTTGCCGTTTCGGGGACTTCACCGGTGGCCAGGTACTCGGAGACCAGGTCGGCGGTCACCGGGGTGAGCAGCACGCCGTTGCGGTAGTGGCCGGTGGCGGCGACCAGCCCGGGCAGTGACGTCGGGCCGAGCAGCGGGGCGTTGTCCGGCGATCCGGGGCGCAGCCCGGCGGAGGTCTCCAGCAGCGGGAGTTCGGTGATTCCCGGGACCAACTCGTGGGCGTCGCGCAGGAGTTCGTACACCCCGCCGGCGGTGACGGTGGTGTCGTAGCCCTGCTCCTCGGTGGTCGCGCCGACCACCAGCTCGCCGTTCTCCCGGGGCACCAGGTACAGGTGCCGGCCGCGGACCACGGCGCGGACGTTGCGGGACAGGAACGGGCGGTAGGCGTCCGGGACGTGCAGCCGCAGCACCTGCCCCTTCACCGGGCGGATCGCGGGCAGCACACCGTCGGGCAGGCCGGGCAGCCGGTGGCTGTGCGGCCCTGCGGCGAGGACGACCTGCCCGGCGCCCACCCGTTCCCCGGTCGAGAGCCGGGCACCGGTCGCGCGGCCGCCCTCGACCAGCAGCTCGACGGCCTCGGCGCGGTGCAGCAGGACGTTCGCGTTCTCGCAGGCGGCGGCCAGGGCGGTGAGCAGGCGCCGGGGGTCCACCTGGTGGTCGTCCGCGACGTGCAGGCCGCCGCGCACGCCGGGGGCGAGCATCGGCTCCAGCCTGCGGGCCTCCCGGCCGGTCAGCCAGGTCGAGTCCAGACCGAGCCGCTGGTGGAAGGCGTGCAGCTCGCGCAGTTCCTCGCGGTCGTCGGAGTCCAGCGCCACGGCGACGGTGCCGCAGCGGCGGTAGCCGGTGTCCCGGCCGCCGCTCGCCTCGGAGAGCTCGGCGGCGAAGGCCGCGTACCGCTCGTTCGAGGCCATCCCGAGGCGGAGCAGCGGCTCCTCGCCGTACTGCAGCTCGGTGACCGGGGCGAGCATCCCGGCCGCGACCCCGGCGGCCCCGCCGCCGGGGGAGGGGTCGACCACGATCACGTTCCGCAGCCCGCGCTGCGCGGCGCGCCAGGCGACGGCGAGGCCGATGACGCCCCCGCCGATCACCAGCACGTCGGCGTGGGCGCCTGATGGCAAGCGTGACAAAGCTGCTCTTCTCCCTTCGCCGGTATGACCCGGATCAGGTTCGGACGGTCGCAGGCCGTGCCAGCCCGCCTCTCAGCCCGGTGCGCCAGGCTCCCGTGTGGTGCCCCCACCTTAACGCCGGGGGTCGGCCCGGCCGAAGGCCCGTACAGCGGGCGGACGGCCCGCAGGCCGCCGCGTCGCGCTGAGTACAGTGACGGGCGTGGCAGAGCTGAGCGGAACGGATCGGGTGGTCGTCGTCGGAGCCGGGCTGGCCGGGGCGCAGTGCGCCCTCAAGCTGCGGCAGGGCGGCCGGCAGGGGCCGATCGCGCTGGTCGGCGAGGAGCCGCACGCGCCGTACGACCGGCCGCCGCTCTCCAAGGACGTGCTGCTCGGCAAGGCCGACTCCACCGCCCTGGACATCGACTACGGGCAGCTCGGCATCGAGCTGCTCACCGGCCGCCGGGCCACCGGCCTGACCCCCGGCGTGCTGCACACCGACGGCGGCGACCTCCCGTACGGCTCGCTGGTGATCGCCACCGGCGCCGTCCCGCGGGCCCTGCCCGGCGCCGAGCGCGCGCACCTGCTGCACACCCTGGACGACGCCCTGGCGCTGCGCGCGCTGCTGCGCCCCGGGCTGCGGCTGGTACTGGTCGGCGCGGGCTGGATCGGCGCCGAGGTGTCCACCGCGGCCCGAGCGGCGGGCTGCGAGGTGACCGTGGTCGAGGCCGGCCCGGCGCCGCTGCCCGGCGCGCTGCCGACGGAGGTCGGCTCGGCGATGGCCGCCTGGTACGCCGGGGCCGGGGTCGACCTGCGCTGCGGGGTCGGCGTGGCCGCCGTCGAGCCCGGCGCGGTGCTGCTGGCGGACGGCTCGCACCTGCCCGCCGACGAGGTGGTGGTCGGCATCGGGGCCCGCCCCGCGACCGGCTGGCTGGCCGGCTCCGGGGTCGAGCTGGACGCGGCCGGCGCCGTCGTGGTGGACGGGCGGCTGCGCACCTCGGTGCCCGGCGTGTTCGCGGCCGGCGACTGCGTCAGCTACCCCTCGGCCCGGGCCGGTGCCCGGCTGGCCGTCCAGCACTGGGACCACGCCCTGCAGTCCGGCGAGGCGGTGGCCGCCGCCGTCCTGGGCGCGGACGCGCCGGCCTACGACCCGGTGCCGTACTTCTGGTCCGAGCAGTTCGGCCGGATGGTCCAGTACGCCGGCCGGCACGCCGACGGCGACGAGCTGCTGTGGCGCGGCTCCCCGCGGGACGGCGACTGGTCGGTGCTCTGGCTGCGCGACGGCGTGCCGAGCGCGCTGCTGGCCGTGGACCGGCCGCGCGACCTCACCCAGGGGCGGAGGCTGATCGAGCGCGGTACGGCCCTGGATCCGGCCCGCGCGGGCGACCCGGCGGTGCCGCTGAAGTCGGCCGTCGCGGGGTAGTGCCTGGTGCGCGGTGGGCCGCGGAGGTGGCAGTCTGGTGGCGTGAGTGAGATCGAAAGCAAGATTGAAGCCCTGGTCACCGACTGGATGTACCTGCCCGACATCTCGGAGCAGTGGGGGGTCCGGGTCACCGAGGTACGTGACCTGGTCAAGAACGGCGGCCTGATCGCCGTCCGGCGCGGGCCGAACAAGTCGCTGCAGGTCCCGGCGGCGTTCATCGACGGCCCGGGCCTGGTCAAGCACCTGTCCGGCACCCTGACCGTCCTGCGGGACTGCGGGTACAACGACGTGGAGATCCTGGAGTGGCTCTTCACCGAGGACCCGTCGCTGCCCGGCAGCCCGATCCAGGCGCTGCGGGAGAACCGCGGCACCGAGGTGAAGCGCCGCGCCCAGGCGATGCTGATCTGATGGCGGCGGACACGCTGCGTACCCGGCTGGCCGACGCCCGGCTCTACCTGTGCACCGACGCCCGCCGGGAGCAGGGCGACCTCGCCGAGTTCCTGGACGCGGCGCTGGCGGGCGGGGTGGACATCGTCCAGCTGCGGGACAAGGGCCTGGAGGCCAAGCAGGAGCTGGAGGCCCTGGAGGTCTTCGCCGACGCCTGCCGCCGGCACGGCAAGCTGCTGGCCGTCAACGACCGCGCCGACGTCGCCCACGCGGCCCGGCCGGACGTGCTGCACCTCGGCCAGGACGACCTGCCGGTGCGGGCCGCCCGGGCGATCCTCGGCGAGGACGTGCTGATCGGCCGTTCCTGCCACGCCGAGTCCGAGGTGGACGCGGCGATCGCCGAACCCGGTACGGACTACTTCTGCACCGGCCCGGTCTGGCCGACCCCGACCAAGCCGGGCCGCCCGGCCCCGGGCCTCGGCCTGGTCTCGTACGCGGCGAAGCAGGACACCGACCGGCCGTGGTTCGCGATCGGCGGGATCGACCTCGGCAACCTGGACGAGGTGCTGGCCGCCGGTGCCCGCAGGATCGTCGTGGTGCGGGCCGTCACCGCCGCGGCGGATCCGCGGGCGGCCGCCGCCGAGCTGTCCCGCCGGGTGCGCGCCGCGCTCTGACCGGCCCGGATCAGCAGGATCCGGAGGCCCGCAGGCCTCCAGGCCCCCAGGCGCCCAGGCCCCGGGGCCGTCGCCGTCCGTCAGTACTTGCGGACGGTGGCGGCCTCGGCCAGGGCCAGCAGCACCGTACGGGCCCGGTCGTCGGCGAGCGGAGCGGCCTCCAGCGCGGCCAGCGACTGCCGCATCAGCTCCTCGATCCGGTGCTCCACCAGCTCGGGCGCGCCGCTGCGGGCGACCAGCGCGCGCAGCTCGGCGACCTCAGGGGCCGCCAGGTCCGGGGCGCCGAGCCGCTCGTCCAGGTGCCGGGCGTCGGCGGCCGGCAGGCCCCGCATCGCGTGCGCGACCAGCAGGGTGCGCTTGCCCTCGCGCAGGTCGTCCCCGGCCGGCTTGCCGGTGACGGCCGGGTCCCCGAAGACGCCGAGCAGGTCGTCGCGCAGCTGGAAGGCCTCGCCCAGCGGCAGCCCGAACGCCCCGTACGCCTCGACCAGTTCCGGCCCGGCACCGGCCAGCAGCGCACCCACCTGCAGCGGCCGTTCGATGGTGTACTTCGCGGACTTGTAGTGCAGCACCGTCCGCGCCCGGTCCAGCGCGCCCTCGTCGGTCGAGTCGCCGGCCACCGGCTCCAGGACGTCCAGGTACTGGCCGAGCATGACCTCGGTGCGCATCAGGTCGAACACCGGCTTGGCGGCGAGGACGGCGGCCGGCTCCAGGCCGGAGCGCAGGAACAGCTCGTCGCACCAGATCAGCAGCAGGTCGCCGAGCAGCACCGCGGCCGAGGTGCCGTACTGCTCGCGGTCGCCGCGCCAGCCGCTGTCCCGGTGCAGCGCCTCGAAGCGGCGGTGGACCGAGGGCAGGCCGCGGCGGGTGTCGCTGCGGTCCATCAGGTCGTCGTGCACCAGGGCGCTCGCCTGGAGCAGCTCGAGGGCGGCGGCCGCGTTGGCGATCGCCTCACCGGTGGCGCCCCCGGCCGGGCCGCCGGCGCCGCGCCAGCCCCAGTAGCAGAAGGCCGGGCGCAGGCGCTTGCCGCCGTCCAGCAGGAAGTCGCGCAGCGCGTCGGCGGCGGGGGCCAGCCGGGGCGAGATCTTGTCGAGCAGCACGGACTGGCCGTCCATGAACGCGGCGAGCGCCGCGTTGACGCGGGTGCGGACGTCCTCCACGTCAATGGGGTTGGCCGCACTGGGGTTGGCCGGCCGGGTGCTGGACGAGGTCACGATGGGGCTCCGCTGGTTCTCTGGGGTGCAGCAAGCGTAACGGTGCGGCTGGGAACGGGTGTGCGAGCGGCCCCGCGGGGGCTCGGAGGAGGCGCCGCGGAACGGGGCCGGGGTGAACCGGAACGTCTTCCATCTCTTGTCTCAATAGGTGGAATACGGTTGTCCGGCCCCTTCGAACGCCGGATAGCCTGCCAGCATGGCACTCGGTATCGCTTCCACGAGAACGGATCGCGCACTGACGGTGCGCGACCTCCTGGCGGCCGGAAAGCGCTCCTTCTCCTTCGAATTCATGCCGCCGCGCACCGAGGTCGGCGAGCAGAAACTCTGGGACGCCATCCGTCGGCTCGAACCGCTCGACCCGAACTTCGTCTGTATGACCTACGGCGCCGGCGGCTCCTCGCGCGAGCGCACCGTCAACATGGTCGGCCGGATCGCCACCGAGACCACCCTGACCCCGGTCGCCCACCTCACCGCGGTGGACCACTCGATCGCGGAGCTGCGCAACATCATCGGCCAGTACGCCGACCAGGGCGTGCGGAACGTCCTGGCGGTCCGGGGCGACCCGCCCGGCGACCCGATGGGCGAGTGGGTCAGCCACCCCGAGGGCGTCACCTACGCGTACGAGCTGGTGGAGCTGATCAAGGGCATCGGCGACTTCTGCGTCGGCGTCGCGGCCTCGCCGAACATGCACCCGCGCTCGACCGACTGGGACGAGGACATCCGGCACTTCGTGGCGAAGATCCGCTCCGGGGCCGACTACGCGATCACCCAGATGTTCTTCGAGGTGGACGACTACCTGCGGCTGCGCGACCGGGTCACGGCCGCCGGCTGCGAGACGCCGATCATCCCGGAGATCATGCCGGTCACCAACGCCAAGCAGCTGGAGCGCTTCCCCCAGCTCAGCGGCTCGGCCTTCCCCGCCGACCTGGAGGCCCGTCTGCGGGCGGCCATCGACGACCCGGCGGCGCTGCGGGCCATCGGCATGGAGCACGCCACGGCGATGGCCGAGCGCCTCCTCGCCGAGGGCGCGCCCGGTCTGCACTTCATCACGCTGAACCACTCGACGGCGACGCTGGAGATCTACCAGAACCTGGGGCTGCACCAGCGCTGACCGGCCGGCCTGGCCCGCGCCCGCGCAGCGCCGGCGCCGGGTGTTCACGAGCCCGTCACCGCACCGACGGTGACGGGCTCGGTCGTGTGCGGCCGCCGTCCGGGGCGGCGGGAACGCGATGCGGTACCCCGGCCGTTGAACCGGTACAGTCGCCGCACACGCGCGGCGCACAAGCGCGGGTACGCGACTGGAGGTAGCGGGCGGATGGGCATCGGATACCTGCTGCTGTACACCGCGTTGGCGGTGGTGGCGCTCTGGTTGGTCGCCGAGGTGCTGCTGCAGAACCGGGCGCCGCTGCACTGGCGGGTCCTGGCCCTGGCCGGCTTCCTGGGCGTCGCCGCCGGGATGGTCCTCGGCTCGGTCGTGGTGATCGGGGCCGGCGCCGCGCTGTTCGCGGTCGGCCAGACCTTCGTCACCCTCGCGGTCAAGCGCGGCCACCAGGCCGGATGGTCCCTGCGGAAGGCCGACGGCACCCTGCCCGGCCCGCTCGCCAAGGTGCCGCTGCTGGGTGCCCTGACCGGCGGCGCCGCCGCGGTGGCGGCCGTCGCCGTCGCCAGGAAGCGGGTCGGCGAGGTCAGCGCCGTCGAGGAGACCCGGGCCGCCGCGCCGGTCCCCGTCGAGGTGCCCGACGAGGTGCCCGAGGTCGAGCAGACCGCCGCCTTCGAGATGCAGGAACTCGCCCAGGACGGCGTCTACGCCCCCGGGTACTACGAGCAGCAGCAGCCGCAGGTCCAGCAGCAGCACCAGGACCCGTACGCCGCCGCCTACCAGTCCGGCTACGACCAGCAGCAGTGGCAGACCCAGCAGCAGCCCGCCTACGCCTACGACCAGCAGCAGTCCTACGGCGGCTACCCCCAGCACCAGGACCCGTACGGCGGCTACCCGCAGCAGCAGGACCAGCAGCAGGACCCGTACGCGGGCTACCAGCAGCCGCAGCACCAGCAGACCTGGGACCCGAACGCCCAGCCCCAGCAGCAGTGGCAGCCGCAGCCCGACCCGCAGGTCCAGGGCATCCCGCAGCAGCCGGCGTACGACCAGAACTACGGCTACCAGCAGCAGAACACCTGGCACCAGGGCTGACCCGGCAGGGGCCCGGCAGCAAGGCCGACCGGGCCGGGCCGCAGGGCCCTACGCCGGGCCGATCAGCCCGGCGGTGATGCAGGCCGACATGCCGACGCGGGCGAGGCCGCCGCCGGGGTGGGCGTTGCCGCCGACCAGGTAGAGGCCCGGGACGGGCGACGCATTGGCGGCGTGCAGCCCCGCGTACGAACCCGCGAGCACAGGACGGGCGACCGAGCCGAACAGCGCGCCGGTCTCCCGGCGGGTGTCCTCCGGGGTGCGCACGACCCGCCACAGCACCCGCTCGCGCAGTCCCAGGCCGGCCGCGTCGACGTGGGCGAGCAACCGGTCGGCGTAGCGGTCGGCGACACCGGGGGCGGTCCAGTCGACGTCCTCCTCCTGGGCCGGGACGGTCGCGGTCAGCACCACGCTCTCGTGGGCGTCGTCGGGGCGCAGCGCCGGGTCGTCCGGGCGGAGCACCTGCACGGTGGGACGCTCGCACAGCGGCGCGGACAGGGTGAGGGCGTTCTCCTCGGCGGCCGGGTCCACCGCGTGGACCACCGTCCGGTGCGCGGTGCCCTCGGGCCGGGGCCCGCGCAGGGCGAGCAGCACGCTGAACCGGCCGGGCACCTCGAACGGCTCCCAGTCCTCGGCCGGCACCCCCGGCCACTCGGCGATACCGTGGTGGAACAGCGCGCGGGTGTCCATCGCGGAGATCACCAGGTCCGCGTCGATCCGGCCGTCCGCCGTCCCGACCCCGCACGCCCGGCCGTTCTCCACGACCACCCGGGTGACCGGGGTGTCGAAGCGGAACTCGACCCCGCGCAGCTCGCAGCGCCGGTACACGGCGTCCGCGAGCGCGCGCAGGCCGCCCCGGACGTACCAGACGCCGAAGGACTGCTCCATGTACGGCAGCACGGCGGCCCCCGCCGGGGCCTGCCCGGGCAGGAGGCCGTACCGCAGCGCGGGCTCGCCCAGCAGGGCGGTCAGGCCGGGGTGGCCGCCGAGTTGACGCCGCGCCACGTCGGCGAGGCTCCACGGCCGCGGGCGGCGCAGCCGGGCCAGGCCGGTGCGCGGCGGCACGGGGTACGGGTCGGTGTCCACCCGGGCCCGGCCGGCCGGGGACAGGACACCGAGGTCGGCCGGGAGCGCCTCCTCCAGCAGCGGGCGGCGGGTGGCCTCCCAGACCGTCCGGCCGTGGTTCATCACCTCGCTCCAGCGGGCGCCCGAGCCGGCGCCGAAGGCGGCGTCCAGGGCCTGGCTGACACCGCCGCGGGAGGCGTTGGGCAGGGTGACGGCGGTGCCGTCGGGGAACAGGTGCCGGCTCTCCGGGTCGACCGGGGCCAGCTCGACCAGCTGCTCCAGCGGCTCCTTGCCGGTCTTCAGCGCGAGGTCGCGGTAGACGGCCGGGAGGGAGAGCAGGCCGGGGCCGGTGTCGAAGGCGAAGCCGTCGCGCTCGTACCGCCCGACCATGCCCCCGTACGTGCCGCCCGCCTCGCAGACCGTCACCCGGTGGCCGAGGGTCGCCAGCCGGGAGGCCGCCGCGAGCCCGCTCATTCCTGCGCCGATGACGACGATCTTTGCCATGGCCCCGATCCTAGGACCAGGTTTACGCCGTGCCCGCGGCGCCCGCCGCCCTGGCGGCCCTGCGTTCGCGGCGGCGGGCCCGGAAGGCGCGGATCTTCGTGATCGCCAGCCGGACCAGCAGCAGACCGGCGACCAGGACCGCGGCGGCGACCGAGGCGGCCAGCCAGGGGTGGAAGATCGCCAGCGTGACCAGGCCGGCCACCGAGAGGTCCTCGGCCATGCTGACCACGATGTTGCTGACCGGTTCCGGGGAGGTGTTGACGGCCATCCGCAGCGAGGACTTCACCAGGTGGCTGACCAGCGCCGAGGTGCCGCCCATCGCGCCGGCCGCGACCTCGCTGAGCGAACCGGGGTCGTTGCTCGCGATCAGCACGCCGACGGTGGCACCGGCGATCGGCCGGATCACCGTGTGCACGACGTCCCAGACGCTGTCCACGTACGGGATCTTGTCGGCCACGGCCTCCAGCGCGAACAGCACGCCCGCCACGACCAGCACGTCCGTGCGCTCCAGCGCCTGCGGCACCGAGTCCGCGTCACCGAACCTGCCCAGCAGGCCGAGCAGCAGCACCACCGCGTAGGCGTTGATGCCGCTGGCCAGCCCGCTGGTGAAGATCAGCGGCAGGACCGTCATCGCGTCCCCCTCCTCGTCCTCGTCATCGCGTCCGCTCCTCGTCCGGCGGGGCCGGTTCCGCCCGGCCCCGCCGTACCGTACCGGCACCCGGGACGTTGTGGACGCACGTCGCGGTTCCGGCGGACGGCGGGCCGGGAGGGACTGAGTACGGATACTCAGATTCGCGGTTGAGTACGTCAGCGGATGGCCGACGACCTGCGCGGACGGGAGAGTGGTGGCACCCGGGAGGGCGGCGCGTCGGGCGCCCGGCCCGCCCGGGCGGCGGATCCGTCCGTCTCCCGGCCGCGCAGGCCGGGGGAGGCGGCGGACGGACCGCCACGGGGCTGGTCGTGGTCCCCGCACCGCCGACACGGGGCGGCGGAGCGGGCCGGGGGGAGACCGGCCGCGAGGGGGAGTTCGCCGCCGCCGGCCAGGGGGTGGACCGGCGGAGCGACGACACGGCGGCGGCGCGGAACCGGGGGAGGACCGCGCCTGCCGCCGCTACCCCGTTTTCCGGCCTCCCTACGGCCTTTCCGGACTCCTTACGACCCCTTCGCGCCGCAGGAGCGGCCTTCCGGGCCGGATTGTCAGTGGTGCCGTTCACGATGGGAAGGCACGGACCACCCGGTCCGCGCGCTGCCTCGGAACGGGGGAGACCATGACCATCAGTCGTCCTGAGCCCGTCACCGCCCGCCTCCACTCCGCCGCCCTGCCACAGCTCCCGGGTCCGTCCGCCCGACGCCCCGCCGGAGCGGACGTCCACCCCGTGCTGCGCCGGACCGCCGCGCCGCCGGCCGCCCTCGACCTGCTCGCCGACGCCCACCGCACCCTCGTCCGGGCCCGCGCCCTGGAGGACCCGCTGGAGCGCTACGCCACCGCCCACCTGGCCGCGCTGCGCACGGTGGCGGCCGTCCTGGCGGTGCGCGGCCGCCCGGAGAAGAGTCCGCGCCGCCGCAAGGCCATCCGCAGCGCCTGGGAGGTGCTGCCCGAGGTGGCCCCGGAACTCGCCGAATGGGCGCTCTACTACGGCGCCGGCGCCCGCCGCCGGGCCGCCGCCGAGGCCGGGATCAGGGGCGCCGCCTCGGCCCGCGACGCCGACGACCTGATCCGCAACTCCGCCCTCTTCCTGCGCCTGGTCGAGCGGCTGCTCGGCCTGCACGCCGCGCCGCCCCCGCCCCGGCTGCCACTGGAGGCCGACGAGCCGCCGGTCTGACAGGGTCCCCGCCGGGCCGGTCGGACGAGGTCCCCGCCGGGCCGGTCCAGAGCCTGTCTCCTGGATTTTGTCGGATCAGGCCGCGGCGTTGGGGTGCGTGCATCGCAAGGCGGAGGAGGGAGCCACTGCGGAGCATTGGCGACCGACGACAACGCGGCGAGGTGCGTGCCCCGGCGTCGTGGGCCCGGCAAGGATCCAGGAGACAGGCTCTAAGGTGGAGGCATCCTGATCGAACTGCACGTGCCAAGGAGCCCCACCTTGTACCCGACGCGTCCCCGCAGTGCCCTGCGTACCGCCGTGGTGTGGGAGGTGGTCCGGGCAGCCCTGGAGAAGCGGGCGGCCGAGCTGGACCAGCCGGTGCTCGACGTGGTCGACACCGGCGGCGGCACCGGGAACTTCGCCGTGCCGGTCGCCAAGCTCGGCCACCGCGTCACCGTGGTCGACCCGAGCCCGGACGCCCTGTTCGCCCTGGAGCGCCGGGCCGCCGAGGCCGGTGTGACGGACCTGGTGCGGGCCGTCCAGGGCGACACCCAGACCCTGCCGGAGCTGGTCGCTCCCGGCAGCGTGGACGCGGTGCTCTGCCACGGCGTGCTGGAGGTCGTGGACGACCCGGCCGAGGCGCTCGGCAGCCTGGCCGGCACCCTGCGCGCGGGCGGTGTGGTCAGCCTGCTGGCGGCCAACCGCAACGGCGCCGTGCTGGCCCGCGCGCTGGCCGGCCATTTCAACGAGGCCCGCACGGTGCTCTCCGCCACGGACGGCCGCTGGGGCGCGCAGGACCCGATGCCGCGCCGCTTCACCGGCGAGGAGCTGGGCCGGCTGGCCGAGGCCGCCGGCCTGCGGGTGGAGTCGGTGCACGGCGTACGGGTCTTCGCCGACCTCGTCCCCGGGGTGCTGGTGGACGCCGAGCCGGGTGCCCTGGACGCGCTGCTGAAGCTGGAGGAGGCCGCCGCCGAGCAGCCCGCGTTCCATGCCGTGGCGACCCAGCTGCACCTGCTGGCCACCCTGGCCTGAGGCGTTCCGTCCGGCACGCGCTCCTCTCAGGGCGCGTGCGCCCCTTCACGAACCCTGCCACCGTCGTACGGTTTTTTTGCACACCGTACGGCGGCGGTTCGCGCCCCGGAGGCCTGGCGGTTCCCCGCCCGTAGCCCGTCCGTGCGCCGGTCGGCCCCCGGTCGCTCCGCGCCGCCCGGTGGCAAACCTGCCCAGGTCCGGGACGATTCCATCCGATCGGGCACTTGTCCGGGGCGTGGCGCGTTGACTCCGATGCGGCCGTCCCCGCTCGAAGTGGCCCGTCCCACGCGGCGCAGACCACTCCGTAACGGGCCCACGGACCGTATGATCTGGGTAAAGCCGGAAAGCATGACAGCCGGACGCGTGGGGCATATGGACGACACGGGCCGGGTCCCCCGCACGGGCGTCCGACCGTGTGCCCCAAGGCTGATTGGACTTGCCTCCCCGACCGGGGTGGGCGGACCGGTCGCACGCGCGACCGACGAGTAGGAGGACTCCGTGCCGCTCTCGGAGCACGAGCAGCGACTGCTCGACCAGATGGAGCGAGCGCTGTATGCCGAAGATCCCAAATTCGCGTCTGCGCTTGAGGGAACCGGGCTGCGCACCTACACCCGTCGGCGGGTCTACCTGGCCGTCGCCGGCTTCGTGGTGGGCATCGGCCTGCTGATGGGCGGCATGGTCGTGCCGGACCAGATCTGGGTCAGCGTCGTGGGCTTCCTGGTGATGCTCGGATGTGCGGTGTTCGCCGTGACCGGCTGGCGCCGGGGGCCCGCGGGCCAGGGCACCGGGGCCCGCCCGGCCGCCGCCCCGCGCCGCAAGGCCGGGATGATGGACCGGGTGGAGCAGCGCTGGCAGCGTCGTCGGGACGAGCAGACCGGGGGCTTCTGAGCCGCCCGGCCGATGGCCGGAGCCGATGGGTACGAAACGGATGAAGCCGGGGCGGGCAGTCGATCGACTGCCCGCCCCGGCTTCGTGTCCGGGTCAGGACTCCGGCGTCACGATTGCGGCGTGGACCGCTTGCGCCGGGTGAAGACCCGCCGCACCGGCGCGCGGACCGCCTCGACCGCCCGGCCGACCCGGGTGCCGGCCGCCGCCCGGGCCGCCCGCACCGCGTCGGAGATCCGCCACCACAGCTGGGCCGAGGACGGCGGCAGCAGCAGCGCCCTGGTCCGCCCGGCCCGGCCGGCGCTCGCCCGCAGCCCGCGCCGGACGGTGCGGACGTCGGCGGCCAGCGGCTCCGTGGTGGGCCGCCCGGGCGGGGCGTAGAGCACCCGCTCGGTGGCCAGCGCCAGCCGGCCGGTGGCGGCCGAGGAGTCCGCGTCCAGCTGCGCCTTCTCGGTGATCCGGCGGGCCGCCGAACGCGGGGTGCGTGACTCGTCCGGGGGAATTCCGAGGTCCCAGGCGGAGTCGATCAGCTCGTCCCAGGCGGCCAGCACCTGGGCGTCGGTCAGCTCCGCCGGCCCGCTCCCGCCAGGCCCGCGCCGGCCCCCGCCGCCCAGTCGGCGGCGGCGCACGGCGGCGCGCCAGAGCATCGGGGCGAGCAGCAGTGCGATCAGCACGAGCACCGCGGCCAGGGTGCCGAGCACCTGCGGGGAGAGCAGCCAGGACTCCTCGGCGGCCGTGGCGACGGCCTTGCCCTTGGTGTCGCACTCGCCCAGCTGGCGCTGCTTGGGGGTGCAGTCCGAGCTGGAGGTCGGCGCGGGGGCGGCCGAGGCGCTCTGCGGGGCGGCGGTCACCTGCTGGGTCGGCGCGCTGGTCGGGGCGTTGGACGCCTCGGTGTAGCGGGCCGGGACGCCGCGGCTCGGGGTCGGCTCGAAGCGCAGCCAGCCGTAGCCCGAGAAGTACAGCTCGGGCCAGGCGTGGTACATCCGGCCGGTCACCGAGTAGAGGCCGCCGCCCTTGTTGTCGCCGGGGGTGAAGCCGACGGCCACCCGGGCCGGGATCTTCAGTACCCGGGCCATCGCCGCCATGGTGGAGGCGAAGTGCACGCAGAAGCCGCGGCGGTCGCGCAGGAAGACGGCGATGGCGTCGCTGCCGGTGCCGCCGTTGACCGCGGTGTCGTACGTGAAGTCCGGCCCGGTGAACCAGTTGACCAGCGCCGTCGCCCGGTCGTAGTCGTTCCGGGCGCCGGCGGTGACGGCCCTGGCCTTCTCGGCGACCACGGGCGGCAGGTCGGCCGGGACGGCGGTGTAGTGCTCCCTGATGTCCTGCGGCGCGGTGGCCGCGAGGCGCAGGTCGTTGGCGGTGGGCCGCAGGTCCAGGGCGCTGACGTGGTAGCTCAGGTTGCGGATCGCCTTGTCGTTGGCCGGCAGGACGGTGCGGGTCAGCGGGTCGAGCTTCCAGTCGCCGGGCTTGGGGACCTGGACGGAGACGGCCGGGTAGGGCATCGGCAGCCAGCTGCCCTCCAGCCGGTCGCCGATCTTGAGGTCGACGTCGATCCGGGGGAGCTGGGCGTCGCGCAGGCCCTCGGGGGTGGGCAGCGTCGCCGGGAGGTCGGTGACCGTGGGGCTGGCGAGCTTCCAGTTGGTGCCGTCGAACTGGTCGAGCGAGCCGGTCCGCAGATAGGTCTGATCGGCCAGCGAGCTGTCCAGGGTGTAGGTGAGCAGCTCCGCGTCGGTCGGCCTGGTGACCGCGGCCTCCAGGCTGACCATCGGGTCGAGGCTGGTCAGGCTCCCGCCGGCGCCCTTGCCCTTCGACCCGCCGGAGCCGGAGTTCAGCAGTCCGGAGCTCCACTGCGGCAGGATCACCGGCAGCAGCAGCGCCACCGCCAGGGCCAGCACGCCGACCTGCCGGCCGCCCGGGCTGACCCGGCCGGACTCCACCGAGCCGCGCGCCCCGCCGTAGAAGACCCGGCCCCAGCGGGAGACCCGGTCCTGGCCCTCGGCGAACAGCAGCAGCAGGTAGCCGGCCGCGGCGACGGCGAACCAGACCCAGCTGCCGTGCTCCCCGGCCAGGCCGTTGCCGACCGAGTACAGGGCCAGCAGCGGCAGCCCGGCCAGCGCCGAGCGCCGGTAGGTCACCGCGACGGTGTCCACCGCGACGGCGATCAGGCCGATCGCCGAGACCAGGATCAGCCGCAGTCCGGCGGTGGGCGGAGCCGGGATGGCGTACTGCTGTATGTCGTCCAGGCCGGAGCTGAGGACCTGGTCCAGGACCCGTATCGTGGCCGGCCCGGGCAGTACCCCGCCGGCGCCCGCGAAGCCGAGCAGCAGCAGGAGGAGCAGGACCAGCAGCTGCCCGACCGGCACCGTCCAGCGGTACAGCGGGGAGCGGCGCAGGCCCGCGCCGACCGCGGAGATCACGGCGATCACCAGGACGGCGTGGGTGAACCAGCTGCGGGTGGTGAGCAGCGGCATCATGCACAGCGAGGCGAGGGCGGTGGCCAGCGCCGAGTACGCGGTCAGTTTGGCCCGGGTGGTCACGCGCCGGCCTCTTCTCGGTAGGGGGCGGTCGTCCTGCTGCCGTCGGCGGCCCGCCACAGGTCCGGTACGGAGTCCCCGGCCCGCACCGGGATCACCGTCCACCCGGACTCGCGCAGTTGCCGGACCCGGGCGCGGAAGTCGTCGCCGCCGGTGTCCGGGGCGAGCATCCGCAGGCCGGCCCAGGTGCCGGTGTCCAGCAGGAGGGCGATCGCCCCGCCGGCGCGGCTGCGCAGCCGGCCCAGCCGGGTGGCCTGGGCGTCGTCCAGGTCGCCGAGGACGGCGACCAGCAGGCCCTCGCCGCCGGCACGCAGCGGATCCTCGGCGCGGGAGAGGGTGCCGCCGTCGGACAGGTCGGCGACGGCGAGGGCGTCCAGGATCAGCCCGGAGGTGGCGGCGCTGCCGTGGCCGCCGCCCGCGCCGGGCGCGGGCACGGACAGCCCGGTGTCGGTGAGCAGCCGGGTCTGGTAGCCGCGCTCCAGCAGGTGCGCGCAGACCGAGGCGGCGCAGCCGACCGCCCACTCGAAGGAGGAGGCGGGGCCGCTGCCCCGGTGGGCGATCTCCCGGGTGTCCAGCACGACGGTGGCCCGGGCCTGCCGGGGCTGCTCCTCGCGGCGCACCATCAGCTCGCCGTACCGGGCGGTGGAGCGCCAGTGCACCCGGCGCAGGTCGTCGCCGGGCCGGTACTCGCGCAGGATCACGTCGTCGTCGCCGGCCAGCGCCAGGGTGCGGCTGTGGCTCTCGCCCTGGCCGATCCACTCGCCGCTGAGCCGTACCGACGGCAGCGCCTGGACCTGGGGGACGACGGTGAGGACGTCGGAGGCGGTGAAGGCGCGGGTCACCTCGCACATCCCGAACGGGTCGGACAGCCGCAGCTGGAGCGGCCCGAGCGGGTAGCGGCCGCGCAGGTCGGAGCGGACCCGGTAGGAGACTTCGCGGTTGCCGCGCGGCTCGACCCGGTCCAGCACGAAGCGCGGGCGCGGCCCGAGCACGTACGGGACCTTGTCCTCCAGCAGCAGCACGCCGGTGGGCACCCGGGAGACGTTGTCGACCCGCAGGTGGACCCGGGCCTCCTGGCCGGCGACGGCCCGGCGCGGGCTGAGCCGGCGTCCGCTGGCCACCCGGTAGCGGGTGTTGGCGACCACCACCACGGCGACCAGCGGCAGGGCGGCGAGCAGGACGCCGACGCGCAGCAGGGCGTTCTGGTCGAGCAGGTAGGAACAGACCACCGCGGTGACCCCGGCGGCGAGGAAGGACCGCCCCCGGGTGGTGAGACCGCGGAACCCGGCCCGCAGTCCCGAAGCGGAGTCGGACTGGGTCACCTCAGCCCCTCCGGACGGCCGGGCCGCCCTGCGGGCGCGGCAGCGGCAGCCGGGCGACCAGGTCGGTCACGATCTGCTCGGAGGTGCGGCGGCTGAGCTGGGTCTCGGCGGTCGGCATCAGACGGTGTGCCAGGACCGGGACGGCGAGGCGCTGGATGTCGTCCGGGGTGACGTAGTCGCGCCCGTCCAGCGCGGCGGCGGCGCGGGCGGCCCGGACCAGGTGCAGGGTGGCGCGCGGGGAGGCGCCCAGGCGCAGCTCCGGGCTGGTGCGGGTGGCGCCGACCAGGTCGACGGCGTAGCGGCGGACCGGGTCGGCGATGTGCACGCCGCGGACCAGGTCGATCAGCTTGAGGATGTCGGAGGCGTGCGCGACCGGCTGGAGGTCCTCCAGCGGGCTGGCGCCGGCGTGCACGTCCAGCATCGCGAGCTCGGCCTCGGGGCTGGGGTAGCCGATCGAGATCCGGGCCATGAAGCGGTCGCGCTGGGCCTCCGGCAGCGGGTACGTGCCCTCCATCTCGACCGGGTTCTGGGTGGCCACGACCATGAACGGCGAGGGCAGCTCGTAGCTGGTGCCGTCGATGGTGACCTGGCGTTCCTCCATGGACTCCAGCAGCGCGGACTGGGTCTTGGGCGAGGCGCGGTTGATCTCGTCGCCGACCACGACCTGGGCGAAGATCGCGCCCGGGCGGAACTCGAAGTCGTGCCGCTGCTGGTCGTAGATGTTGGTGCCGGTGACGTCCGAGGGCAGCAGGTCGGGCGTGAACTGGATGCGGCGCACGGTGCAGTCGAGCGAGCGGGCGAGCGCCTTGGCCAGCATGGTCTTGCCGACGCCGGGCACGTCCTCCAGCAGCAGGTGGCCCTCGGCGAGCAGGACGGTCAGGGCGATCCGGACGGCCTCCGGCTTGCCCTCGATCACGCTCTCGACGTTGGCGCGGACGCGGTCGACGACCGCGGCGAGCTCGGGGAGCCCGACCGGCTGGTACCCGTTCGCCCTCTGCTGCTCGCCCCCCGCAGGACTGCCGAGTCCGGCCTGATCGTTGTAGCTCGTCACCCGTTTACGCTCCCTGGCACCCTGTGCCCGCCCCGTCCCGAGGCCGGGCCCCACCCCATGCTTGACGCGGCCGTCCCGGGGGCGGTTCCGAACAAGGATCCGGCGCCGGGAAAGGCGGCCTGCGGCCTGGCCGCCCCAGGTGGTTCGGGGTCCGACCGGCAGGCGCATTCTCCCCCGCGGGATGGCCAGAAGTCACCATTCGGCGGTTCCCGAATGCCTGGACCGCGGGTGGCCGGTCCGCTCGTCTCCGGGCGGCTGCGGCGGGCCCGGGGACGAGCGGACGGAGTACTCAGCCGATCTCGCGCAGCAGGCCGGTGTGGACGTCGAAGACGAAGCCGCGGACGTCGTCGGTGTGCAGCAGGAAGGGAGAGGTGCGGACGCGCTGCATGGACTGGCGGACGTCGCCGTCCAGGTCGACGAAGGCCTCCACCGCCCACTGCGGGCGCTGGCCGACCTCCAGCTCCAGCTCGCGGCGGAAGTCCTCGGTGAGCCCGAGCAGGCCGCAGCCGGTGTGGTGGATCAGCGCGATCGAGCGGGTGCCGAGGGCGCGCTGGCTGATGGTCAGGGAGCGGATGGTGTCGTCGGTGACGACGCCTCCGGCGTTGCGGATGACGTGCGCGTCGCCGAGTTCGAGGCCGAGCGCCGCGAACAGGTCGAGGCGGGCGTCCATGCAGGCGACCACGGCGATCTTCTGCACCGGGCGGGCGTCCATCCCGCCGTCCTGGAAGGTCACGGCGTAGGTGCGGTTGGCCGTGACGAAGCGGTCGATGACGGTGGGTCTGGCAGGGGCGGCAGCGGCGTTCGGCGAGGGCCGGTCTGGTGTCACTGTCATGGTGGCGACGTTAGTGCGGATCGGGAGCGCGCGGTGGGGCGGGGAGCTACAGAACCGGGCGCCGCGATCGGGTGCATCGCCACAACCGGAGGGTTCGTCCGGGCTGGTGCGGGGTGACCCGCACGCGGGGCGGGGAGGGGGCGCGCGCCGGCCGTCGAAGGCCCCCGATCCGTGCCGCCACCGGTCCACCCGCACGCCCGCGACCTGCGGTGATCTGTACCGCCGCCCGGGTGGTGCGCCGGAGCGGACCATTGACTGGCAAGGCCCGCGCGATAGAGTTTGCGGCGCAGTGGAGCACACCCGCCGGGGCCCGTCAACCGGGCCTTCCCGGCCGGTGCGGCCCGGTCGACGCGGTCCGTGGCCTCCTCCCGCTCCGTGTCCACCTGGCGCACCTTCCCCGGTGCCGGGCGGTCACGACCTTCCCCTTGAGCGGGCGGGGACCACGGGCCGCTTCGTCGTGCCGGGGCACGGTGGGCGAGAATGGTCGCAGCTCCCGGACGTCGGGCTGCTCCGCACCGAGGAAGGGCGCCACCGCGCATGACCACCAACGAACCGGGCCCCAAGCACGTTCCGGTGATGCTCCAGCGGTGCATGGACGCCCTGGCCCCGGCGATCTCGCGCCCCGGTGCCGTCGTGGTCGACGCCACCCTCGGCCTCGGCGGGCACAGCGAGGCGCTGCTGACCCAGTTCCCGCAGGTGCGGCTGGTCGCGGTGGACCGCGACCCGGTGGCGCTGAAGCTGTCCGGCGAGCGGCTGGCCCCGTTCGGCGACCGGGCCACCCTGGTGCACGCCGTCTACGACGAGATCCCCGAGGTGCTGGAGCGCCTGGGCATCGACGAGGTGGACGGCGTCCTGTTCGACCTCGGCGTCTCCTCGATGCAGCTGGACGAGGCCGAGCGCGGCTTCGCGTACGCGCAGGACGCGCCGCTGGACATGCGGATGGACCAGACCCGGGGGATCAGCGCGGCGGAGGTGCTGAACACCTACAGCCACGGCGACCTGGCCCGGATCCTCAAGGTGTACGGCGAGGAGCGGTTCGCCGGGAAGATCGCCTCGGTGATCCTGCGGGAGCGGGAGAAGGAACCGTTCACCAACAGCGCGCGTCTGGTCGATTTGGTGCGCAACGCCATCCCGGCGGCGACCCGTCGGACCGGCGGGAACCCGGCCAAGCGGACGTTCCAGGCGCTGCGGATCGAGGTCAACGGCGAGCTGGAGGTCCTGGACCGGGCGATCCCGGGCGCGCTGGACGTCCTCGCGGTGGGCGGCCGGATCGCGGTGATGTCCTACCAGTCGCTGGAGGACCGCCTGGTCAAGCAGTGCTTCGCCGCCGGTGCGACCAGCACCGCTCCGCCGGGCCTGCCGTTCATCCCGGAGGAGCACCAGCCCTGGCTCAAACTGATCACTCGCGGTGCCGAGCTGGCCACCGAGGAGGAGATCGAGGAGAACCGGCGTGCCGCGCCCGTGCGGCTGCGGGTGGCGGAGAGGATCAGGAACCGTAGCAAGCGGGGCTGACGAACCGGTCCCGGCGGGTCCGAAGGGCGGAGGAGAGCGGTGGGGCCGGTGGCCGGTGAGGTCCGGGCGGGGCGGGGAGGACTCCCGAGACAGGGCAGGGCACGGATCACGGTCCGGCCGGGCAGGCGCCCGGTGCGGCGGCGCACGCCGTTCGCGGTGCTCATCGTGGTGCTGCTGGCGGCCGGGCTGCTCGGCCTGCTCACGCTGAACACCGCACTCAACGAGGGCTCCTTCGAGCTGTCCCGGCTGCAGAAGCAGACCACGACGGCGACCGACGAGCAGCAGGGCCTCCAGCACGAGATCGACCAGAGCTCGGCCCCGGACGCGCTGTCGCGGCGCGCGGCCGAGCTCGGCATGGTCCCGGCCGGCGGCATGGCCTTCCTGGACGTCCCGAACGGCGGCAAGGTGATCGGTACCCCGGGCCCGGCGCAGGACAGCCCGCCGGTCAAGCGGTCCACGGCCGAGCCGTGGCCGACCAGAGCCCAGCCGAGTGCCGCCCAGCCCGTCGCCGGGCCGTCGCCGGCCGCGCCGCAGCCGGGCGGTGCCCCGTCGCCCGCCGCCCCGCCGCCCGCGCCGACCCCGGCGGCGTCCGCCGGTGACTCGGTGATCCAGCTCAACCCGGTCCCGCCCGCCGCGGGCGCGAAGCCGAGCGGGGGTACCGGCCGGTGAGCGGGCGGAACGGGCGAACCGTCAACAGGTACGAATGGTGCGAAGCGTCCGCCGAGCGCAGCGAGGTGGTCGCATGAGCACTCCACGTCAGCCCACCAGTGGGTCCGGCGGCGGCAACGGCCGCCGTCCGGTGCCCCGCGGCGGTGCGCCGCGCGCGCAGTCCGGCTCCGGCCGCGGCCAGCCGGTCAAGGGTCAGCCCGCGAAGGGCCAGCCGGCCAGGAGCCAGCCGGCGAAGGGTCAGCCCGCCCGCAGCCAGTCGGCCAAGGCCCAGCCCGCCAGGTCGGCCTCCGTCGGCCGCACCCCGCGGGCGCCGCAGCAGCGCGGCCCCGAGGGACGCCCGCCGGCCCGCAGCCAGGCGGCGGTGCGCCCGCGGAGCCGTCCGGCGCTGCGCCCCAAGGCGCTCAAGCTGGCCGAGCCGAAGCGCCGGCTGCGGGTGATCAGCGTGGTGCTGTCGCTGGTGTTCTCCGTCTTCGCGGGCCGCCTGGTGCAGCTCCAGCTGGTGGACGCCGACGCGCTGGCCGCCGACGCCAACACCAACCGCTACCTGAACATCCCGATCACCGCCGAACGCGGCTCGATAACGTCCTCCGACGGGGTCTCGCTGGCGGCCACCGTCGACGCGTACGACATCACCGCCGACCCGGCGATGTTCACCCCGGAGGCGACCGGCATCCCGGACGCGCCGGAGCAGGCGGCCGCGTTGCTGTCGCCGATCCTCGGCGTGCCCAAGGAGAAGATCGCCGCCGACCTGCACACCCCGAAGAGCCGTTACAAGCGGCTCGCGGCCCAGCGGACCCCGGCCGCCAAGAAGCAGATCAGCGACCTCAAGTCGGGCCTGGAGAAGCAGGCCGGCTCGCGGGCCTGCCAGGCCCAGAAGAGGCTGCTCGGCAAGCCCGCCGACCAGGGCGGACGCACCCGGGTGGACAACGAGTGCGCCAACCCGCTGGCCGGAGTGTTCAACCGGGAGACCCAGAAGCGGATCTACCCCGCGGACGGGCTGGCGGCCAACCTGGTCGGCTTCGTCAACGCCGAGGGCGAGGGCGCCGGCGGCCTGGAGCTCCAGTACCAGAAGCTGCTGGCCGGCAAGGACGGCCACAGCAGCTACGCCCAGTCGGGCGGGCGCCTGGTGCCCACCGCGGGGGGCTCGATGGAGCCGGCCGTGCCGGGCGACGACGTGAAGCTGACCATCAACCGGGACATCCAGTGGGCCGCTCAGCGGGCGATCACCGACCAGGTGGCCAACTCCGGCGCGGAGAAGGGCTACGTGGTGGTCCAGGACGTGAAGACCGGTCAGGTCCTCGCGATGGCCACCGCGCCCGGCTTCAACCCGAACGACCTGAGCCTGTCCAAGCAGGCGCAGCTGGGCAACCCCGCCCTGGCCGACGCGTACGAGCCGGGCAGCACCGCCAAGCTGATGAGCCTGGCCGCCGTGCTGGACTCCGGCAAGGCCACCTGGGACACCAAGGTCACCGTGCCCAACCGGCTGGTCCGGGCCGGGCAGCAGTTCAAGGACGACATCGACCACGACCCCTGGTACCTGACCCTGGCCGGGGTGCTCGCCAAGTCGTCCAACATCGGCACCATCGAGGCGGTCGAGACCCTCGGCGACGGCGACCAGCTGAAGGCCAACCAGGTGCTGGACGGCTACATGCGCAAGTTCGGCGTGGCCCGGCCGACCGGCCTGGGCTTCCCCGGGGAGACCCCCGGGATGCTCAAGAAGCCGGAGGACCTGGTCGCCTCGGAGAAGTACAACATCTCCTTCGGCCAGGGCCCGCTGCAGATGAACGCGCTGCAGGCCACCTCGGTCTACTCCACCATCGCCAACGGTGGGGTGCGGGTCGCGCCCAGCATCGTCCAGGGCGTCACCGACCCGAACGGCAAGTACACGCCGAGCGCGCCGGGGGAGCAGACCCGGGTGGTCAGCCCGGAGACGGCCAAGACCCTCACCTCGATGCTGGAGTCGGTCGTCGACGACGAGCAGGGCACCGGCGGCAAGGCCGCCATCTCCGGCTACCGGGTCGCGGGCAAGACCGGCACCGCCAACCGGGGCGCCGCCAACGGCGTCGGCTACGACGGCTACACCGCCTCCTTCATCGGCTTCGCCCCCGCCGACGCCCCCCGGTACACCGTCTCCTGCACCCTCCAGGGCCCGGTCAACGGCCACTTCGGCGGCCAGCTGTGCGGCCCGGTGTTCAAGCAGGTGATGGAGTTCACCCTGAAGACCATGCAGGTCCCGCCGAGCGGCAGCCAGGCGCCCAACCTCACCGTCGACTGGAAGCCGTGAACGAGCGATGAGCAACGAACCGGCCGGGCCGGAGCACGGCGCGGCGAAGGGCCGGTTTGGCCCTGGACACCCTTCGGCGGATAGCCTTCCCGCCGTGCCGAAACCCGATCAAACCACCGTGAGTCCGCCCCGCCCGACCGGGACCACCGCCCTGCCGCTCGCCGAGCTGGCCGCCGAACTGGGCCTGCCGCCCGTCGAGGGCGGCGCCGTCAGCGGTGTCACCCACGACTCCCGCGCGGTCCGCCCGGGCGACGTGTACGTGGCCTTCCCGGGCGCCAACCACCACGGCGCGGCCTTCGCGGCCAAGGCCGCGGAGTCCGGCGCGGTGGCGGTGCTCACCGACCCGGCCGGCGTCGAGCAGGCGGCCGCCACCGGCCTGCCGCTGCTGGTCGTCGACCGGCCGCGGGCCGTCATGGGCGAGCTGGCCGCGATCGTCTACGGCCGCCCCTCCCGGCGGCTGCTGATGCTCGGGCTGACCGGCACCAACGGCAAGACCACCACCTCCTACCTGGTCGAGGGCGGCCTGCGCGGCGCCGGGCGCAGCCCGGGAGTGATCGGCACCGTCGAGATGCGGGTCGGCGAGGAGCGGATCAAGAGCGAGCGCACCACCCCCGAGGCCACCGACCTGCACGCGATCCTCGGCGTGATGGCCGAGCGCGGCGCCGACGCGGTGACCATGGAGGTCTCCAGCCACGCCCTGGTCTTCGGCCGCACCGACGGCGTCGCGTACGACGTCGCGCTGTTCAACAACCTGACCCCCGAACACCTCGACTTCCACCCGGACATGGAGGACTACTTCCAGGCGAAGGCCCGGCTCTTCCAGCCCGGCAAGTCCCGCCGGGGCGTGGTCAACCTGGACGACGAGTACGGCCGCCGGCTCGCCGCCGAGGCCGAGATCCCGGTGACCACCTTCTCCGCCACCGGCGCCGCCGGGGCCGACTGGCGGGCCGTGGACGTCCGACTCGGGCCGGTCGGCTCCACCTTCAGGGTGCTGGGCCCGGACGGCGCCGAGGCCGACGCCTCCGTCCCGCTGCCCGGTCCGTTCAACGTCGCCAACGCGCTCGCCGCGATCACCGTGCTGGTCGCCGCCGGGCTGCCGCTGGAGCGGGCCGTGGCCGGCGTCGCCGCCGTCCCCGGCGTGCCCGGCCGGCTGGAGCGGGTGGACGCCGGACAGCCGTTCGTCGCCGTCGTCGACTACGCCCACAAGCCGGACGCCCTCCAGGCCGTCCTCGCCTCGCTGCGCCAGGTCACCGAGGGCCGGCTGCACGTCGTGGTCGGCTGCGGCGGCGACCGCGATCCGCACAAGCGCGGCCCGATGGGCGCCATCGCCGCCCGCCTGGCCGACACCGCCCTGCTGACCAGCGACAACCCGCGCAGCGAGGACCCGTTGGCGATCCTCGCCACCATGCTGAACGGCGCCGCCGCGGTGCCCGAGGCCGAGCGCGGGGCCGTCCTGGTCGTCCCCGACCGGGCCGAGGCGATCGCACTCGCCGTCGCCCGCGCCCAGGCGGGGGACACCGTGCTGGTGGCCGGCAAGGGCCACGAGCTCGGCCAGTACGTACGAGACGAGATCCGCCCCTTCGACGACCGGGAGGTGCTGCGCGAGTCCGTCGCGCGGGCCGCGGCCGTACGGGGCGACCGAGGAGTAGAGCAGCAGTGATCGCACTGACCCTCGCCGAGGTGGCCGCCGCCGTCGGAGGCACGCTGGACGGCGCCGACCCGGACGCCCTGGTCACCGGCCCGGTCGAGGTCGACTCGCGGAAGGTGGTCCCCGGCGGCCTGTTCGCGGCCTTCGTCGGCGAGCACGTGGACGGCCACGACTACGCGGCCAAGGCGGTCGGGGACGGCGCCGTCGCGGTGCTGGCCTCCCGCCCGGTCGGCGTGCCCGCCGTCCTGGTCGACAGTGTGGTGGAGGCGCTCGGCAGGCTGGCGCGCGCCGTGGTCGCCCGCGCCGAGGGCACCGCCGTGGTCGCGCTGACCGGCTCGGCCGGCAAGACCAGCACCAAGGACCTGATCGCCCAGCTGCTCCAGCGCCACGGCGCGACGGTCTACCCGCCCGGCTCGCTCAACAACGAGATCGGCCACCCGATGACCGCGCTGCGGGTCGAGGCCGGCACCCGGCACCTGGTGATGGAGATGGGCGCCCGGCACAAGGGCGACATCGAGTACCTCACCTCGATCACCCCGCCCCGGATCGGCCTGGTCCTCAACGTCGGCACCGCCCACGTCGGCGAGTTCGGCTCCCAGGAGGCGATCGCCGAGGCCAAGGGCGAACTGGTGGAGTCGCTGCCCGCCGACGGCGCCGCGATCCTCAACGCGGACGACCGGCTGGTGCGCGCGATGGCCTCCCGCACCAGGGCGAAGGTGGTCCTGTTCGGGGAATCACCGGACGCCCACGTACGGGCCACCGACGTTCGCCTGGACGCCACCGGGCGGCCATCCTTCACGCTCACCACCCCGGCCGGTTCCGCGACCGTGCAGCTGCGCCTGTACGGTGAGCACCACGTCTCGAACGCCCTCGCCGCCGCTGCGGTGGCGGTGGAGCTCGGGATGTCCGTCGACGACACCGCGGCAGCCCTGGGCGAAGCGGGTGCGCTGTCCCGCTGGCGCATGGAGGTCGTCGACCGGGCCGACGGTGTCACCGTCGTGAACGACGCCTACAACGCGAACCCCGACTCGATGCGGGCCGCGCTGCGGGCGCTCGTCTCGATGGGCGGCCGGGGCCCGGAGCGCCGCCGCACCTGGGCGGTGCTCGGCGAGATGCGGGAGCTCGGCGAGGAGAGCCTGGCCGAGCACGACGCCATCGGGCGGCTCGCGGTCCGGCTCGACGTCACCAAGCTGGTGGCGGTCGGCGGACGCGAGGCGGCCTGCATGGAACTCGGCGCGAGGAACGAAGGTTCGTGGGGTGAGGAGTCGGTGCTGGTGTCCGACGCGGACGCGGCGGTCGAGCTGCTGCGCAGTCAGCTGCGGCCGGGGGATGTGGTCCTGGTGAAGGCTTCCCGTTCGGTGGGGCTGGAGAAGGTGGCCGAGGCCCTCCTGGCGGACGGTGTGGCCGAATAATGAAGCAGATCCTTTTCTCCGGGATGATCGGTCTCATCCTGTCGCTGCTCGGCACCCCGGCCCTGATCAAGGTGCTCGCGAAGCACGGCTACGGCCAGTACATCCGTGACGACGGCCCCAAGGCGCACCACAGCAAGAAGGGCACGCCCACCATGGGCGGCATCGCCTTCATCCTGGCGACCCTGATCGCGTACTTCGCCACGAAGGCGATAACGGGCGAGAGCCCGACGGCCTCCGGGCTGCTGGTGCTCTTCCTGACCGCGGGGCTCGGCCTGGTCGGCTTCCTGGACGACTACATCAAGGTGGTCAAGCGCCGCTCGCTGGGCCTGCGGGCCAAGGCGAAGCTGGCCGGCCAGTCGATCGTCGGCCTCGGGTTCGCCGTCCTGGCGATGCAGTTCCCGGACGACCGCGGGCTCAACCCGGCGTCCCAGAGCCTGTCCTTCGTCCGGGACTTCAAGTGGGCGATCGGCCCCGTCCTGTTCGTCATCTTCGCGTACTTCATGATCGCCGCGATGTCGAACGGCGTGAACCTGACGGACGGTCTGGACGGCCTCGCCACCGGTGCCTCGGTGATGGTCTTCGGCGCCTACACCTTCATCGGCATCTGGGAGCACACCCAGAGCTGCGCCTACGCCATCACCGCGACCGCCAACTGCTACGACATCCGCGACCCCCTGGACCTCGCCGTCGTGGCCTCCGCCCTGATGGGCTCCTGCTTCGGCTTCCTGTGGTGGAACACCTCGCCCGCCAAGATCTTCATGGGTGACACCGGCTCGCTCGCCCTCGGCGGCGCCCTGGCCGGTCTGGCGATCTGCTCCCGCACCGAGCTGCTGCTCGCCCTGCTCGGCGGCCTCTACGTGATCATCACCCTCTCGGTGATCATCCAGGTCGGCTCCTTCCGGATGACCGGCAAGCGCGTCTTCAAGATGGCGCCACTGCAGCACCACTTCGAACTCAAGGGCTGGACCGAGGTCCTGATCGTGGTCCGGTTCTGGATCATCCAGGGCCTGTGCGTCGCCGTCGGCCTCGGACTGTTCTACGCGGGATGGGTGACCGGATGACCGACCCCGACCTGACCAACCCGGACTTCGGCGGCCTGCCGGTCGCCGTCGCGGGGCTCGGCGTCTCCGGCATCAGCGCCGCGCGCGTCCTGCACGGCCTCGGCGCCCGGGTCACCGTGGTGGACGGCGGCAGCGGGCCCGGCCTGGCCGCCCGGGCCGCCGAGCTGGAGGCGCTGGGCGTCACCGTGCGGCTCGGCGACGGCGCGAGCCTGCCCGAGGGCACCGAACTGATCGTCACCTCGCCCGGCTGGGCGCCGGACAGCCCGCTGTTCGTCGCCGCCGAGGCGGCCGGGGTGCCGGTCTGGGGCGACGTCGAGCTGGCCTGGCGGCTGCGCAGGCCGCTGCCCGGCACCGGCGAGCCCGCCCCCTGGCTGGCCGTCACCGGCACCAACGGCAAGACCACCACCGTCCAGATGCTCGCCTCGATCCTCACCGCCGCCGGCCGGCGCACCGCCGCGGTCGGCAACGTCGGGGTCTCGGTGCTGGACGCGGTGCTCGCCGAGGAGCCGTACGACGTGCTCGCCGTCGAGCTCTCCAGCTACCAGCTGCACTGGGCGCCCTCGCTGCGCCCGTACTCGGCGGCGGTGCTCAACCTGGCACCCGACCACCTCGACTGGCACGGCTCGATGGAGGCGTACGCCGCCGACAAGGGCCGGATCTACGAGGGCAACGTCGTCGCCTGCGTGTACAACCTGGCCGACCCGGCCACCGAGGCGCTGGTCCGCGAGGCCGACGTCGAGGAGGGCTGCCGGGCGATCGGCTTCGGCCTCGGCGCGCCCGGTCCGTCGAACTTCGGCGTGGTGGACGGGCTGCTGGTGGACCGGGCCTTCGTCGAGGACCGGGCCAAGAACGCGGCCGAGCTGGGCGCCGTCGAGGACGTCAACCCGCCGGCCCCGCACAACATCGCCAACGCGCTCGCCGCGGCGGCGCTGGCCCGGTCGTACGGCGTCGACCCGAAGGCCGTCCGGGAGGGCCTGCGGGCCTTCCGCCCGGACGCCCACCGGATCGCCGAGGTCGGCGTGGTCCGCGAGGTCGCGTACATCGACGACTCCAAGGCCACCAACACCCACGCGGCGGCCGCCTCGCTCGCCGCCTACCGGCCGATCGTCTGGATCGCCGGGGGACTGGCCAAGGGCGCGACCTTCGACGACCTGGTGCAGGGCGCGGCCGAGCGGCTGCGCGGGGTGGTGCTGATCGGCGAGGACCGGGCGCTGATCCGGGAGGCGCTGGAGCGACACGCTCCGGATGTGCCGGTGATCGAGGCGGCCGAGGGCCAGACTGGCGCGGTGGCGATGGCCGAGGTCGTTCGAACGGCCGCGTCGCTCGCCCGATCGGGTGACACGGTGCTGCTGGCACCGGCCTGCGCCTCGATGGACATGTTCACCAACTACGGCGAGCGCGGCGACCTCTTCGCGGCGGCCGTCCGGGAGCTGGCGGGCGAGTAGGTGGTCCGGCGCGGGCGTCGGACGGAGAACAGTGAGCGGGGAGCGGTGGCGGGGCAGGGCAGAGCGGATTCCGGCGTGGAGAAGCGGGACGCCGCCGAGCCGATGAGAGTGATCTCCGCCACCACGACCAAGTACAAGTCGGCCGGTCCACTGGCCCGCGTCCAGGCCTTCCGGGCCCGGGTCCGGTACTGGCTGGACCGGCCGCTCACCCCGTACCTGCTGGTCGTCGGCAGCACCCTGCTGCTGGTCGTGCTCGGTCTGATGATGGTCTTCTCGGCCTCGCAGATCCTCGCCCTGAACCAGCACCACACGGCGCAGTACTACTTCCTCAAGCAGTTGATCGCGGCCATCCTCGGCCTGGTCCTGCTGATCGGCTTCGCCTCCGTCCCGGTGGCGGTGCTGCGGGTGATCACCTATCCGGTGATGATCGCTGTGATCGGCGCCCTCACACTGGTGGCCATCCCCGGCATCGGGGTGCGGATCAACGGCAACCAGAACTGGCTGGACTTCGGCTTCTTCCAGTTCCAGCCCTCGGAGTTCGCCAAGCTCGCGCTGGTGCTCTGGGGCGCCGACCTGCTCGCCCGCAAGCAGAAGGCCGGCACCCTCAACTCGTGGAAGCACCTGCTGGTGCCACTGGTGCCGGGGGCCCTGCTGCTGCTCGCGCTGATCATGTTCGGCGGCGACATGGGCACCTCGATGATCCTGGTGGCCATGGTGTTCGCGCTGCTCTGGATGGTCGGCGCGCCGCTGCGGCTGTTCGTGGCCACCCTCGGGGTGGCGGTGGTGGTCTGCACCGCCCTGGTGGTCACCGTGCCGCACCGGGCGGAGCGGCTGAGCTGCATCGGCGTCACCAAGCTCGACCCGGAGGGCGCCTGCTTCCAGGCCCTGCACGGCGTCTTCGCGTTCGCCAACGGCGGCGGCTTCGGCACCGGCCTCGGCGCCGGCGTGGAGAAATGGGGCCAGCTGCCCGAGGCGCACACCGACTTCATCTTCGCCGCGACCGGCGAGGAACTCGGTCTGGTGGGGACGCTGTCGGTCCTCGGTCTCTTCTCGGCACTAGGCTACGCGGGTATCCGTGTGGCCATCGGTACGAAGGACCCCTTCGTCAGGTACGCCGCGGGAGCCGCCACCACCTGGATCATGGCGCAGGCCATGATCAACCTGGGGTCGGCGCTGGGACTGCTGCCCATCGCGGGCGTCCCGCTCCCGCTGTTCTCCTACGGCGGTTCCGCCATGCTGTCGGCCATGTCCGCGATCGGAGTGCTGCTGTGCCTGGCGCGCAGCACCTCGGGCGCGAAGGCGGCCCTGGCCGCCCGGAGCAAGAACTCCCGGATCAGGAGACAACTGGCCCGGGTGCTGCCACGACGACGAACCACAGCGCGCCCGGCCCCGGGGCCGGCACGCAGGGAGCGGTGAATTTCGGTGCATGTCGTACTCGCCGGCGGGGGGACCGCCGGTCACATCGAGCCGGCCATGGCCCTCGCGGATGCCCTCCGCAGGCACGACCCGTCCGTCGGGATCACCGCCCTGGGCACCGAGCGCGGACTGGAGACCCGGCTGGTCCCCGAGCGCGGCTACCAGCTGGAGCTCATCCCGGCCGTGCCGCTGCCCCGCAAGCCCACCCCGGAGCTGATCACCGTCCCCGGCCGGCTGCGCGGCACCGTCCGGGCCGCCCAGGAGATCATCGAGCGGGTCAACGCGGACGCCGTGGTCGGCTTCGGCGGCTACGTCGCGATGCCCGCCTACCTGGCCGCCAAGCGGGCCGGCGTGCCGATCGTGGTGCACGAGGCGAACGCCCGCCCGGGCCTGGCTAACAAGATCGGCGCCCGCTACAGCGACTTCGTGGCGGTCTCCACGCCGGACAGCAAGCTGCGCGACTCCCGGTACATCGGCATCCCGCTGCGCCGGACCATCGCCACCCTGGACCGCGCCGCGGCCCGCCCCGAGGCCCGCCACTACTTCGGCCTCGACCAGCGGCTGCCCACCCTGCTGGTCTCCGGCGGCTCCCAGGGCGCGCGCCGGCTCAACGAGACGATCACCGCGATCGCCCCGCGGCTCCAGCAGTACGGCGTGCAGATCCTGCACGCGGTCGGCCCGAAGAACGAGCTGCCGCAGGTGGCGGACGTCCCCGGGATGCCGCCGTACCGCCCGGTGCCGTACCTGGACCGGATGGACCTGGCCTACGCGGCCGCCGACATGATGCTCTGCCGGGCCGGCGCCATGACGGTGGCCGAGCTGGCGGCCGTCGGCCTGCCCGCCGCCTTCGTCCCGCTGCCGATCGGCAACGGCGAGCAGCGGCTGAACGCCCAGCCGATGGTCAAGGCCGGCGGCGGCCTGCTGGTGGACGACGCCGAGCTGACTCCGGACTGGGTGCTCCAGAACGTGCTGCCGGTGCTCACCGACCCGCAGCGGCTGTGGGACATGAGCCGGTCGGCCGCCGAGTTCGGCCGCCGGGACGCCGACGACCTGCTGGTCGGCATGGTCTACGAGGCGATCCAGGCCCACCGCGGCGGCCGCCGCCGTGGCTGACGGCCGGCTCGCCGACCCGTTGGAGGAGGAGTTGGAGGTGGAGGAGTCCGCTCCCCGCCTCCGGCTCTCCCGGCGGGGCATCGTGGTGCTGGGCGTGCTCGGCGCCACGGTGCTCGGCGTGCTGGCCTGGCTGGTGTTCCTCTCCTCGGTCCTGGACGTGCGCAGCGTCGCGGTCCAGGGCATGAGCGACGACAAGTTGACGGCGGACCAGGTCCGCGCGGCGGTCGGCGGGCTCGGTGACGGCCCGCTGGCGCGCGTGGACCTGGACGACGTCCGGCACCGGGTGGAGGGGATCCCCCGGGTGGCCGAGGCCGAGGTGTGGCGGGGCTGGCCGCACACCCTGCGGGTGAAGGTCGTCCAGCGCAAGGCGGTGGCCGCCGTCAAGGGGGATGACGGCCAGTTCACCCAGGTGGATGCCGGGGGCGTGAGCTTCGCCACCGAACCGGCTCCGCCGGAGGGCGTTCCGGTGGTCGAGCTGCGACTCAGTCAGCAGGCGAACGACGTGGACGGGGTGATCTCCCGTCCGCAATTGGTGCAGGGCGCGGTGGCGGTGGCCGCCGGGCTGCCGCCGGAGGTCGCCAAGCGGGCCGGCTCGGTGCTGGTGCACTCCTACGACGACATCGAGTTGCAGCTCAGCGGGGGTGCGACGGTGCGCTGGGGGAGTCCGGAGCAGATCGACCGGAAGGCCAGGGTGCTGGTCGCACTGATGAAGCAGAAGGGCACGAACTTCGACGTGACGGCGCCGGAGGCGCCGGCGGTGTCGGGATGATCCGGTAGGTTCTCTGCCTGAGGGAGGGGTTGACGCCTTGAAGTGTCGGCCCGACTCTTGGTGGTCACCCCCGGTTTCCTATGCCGGCCGATGATCACATAGGCTCAAAAGAAAAAGGGAAGCTCGGCGTGTTCGTTGAAACGCGTGCCCGGAGCCACCTAGTGTCCTGTGTCACCAGACTGTGTTTCCTGGTGATGTGACGGAGGCACAGAACTAACCCTAAAGGTCAAGTTTAGGGTTGGGGTCGGCGGTCGGCATTTCGGACATTCAGTCAGAAACCAGGCTCCCTACCCATCGACATCCGTCGGTACGGCCCCGCCCCGGGTCGGGCCGACCCGGAAATTCGAGGCGAGAGGCCTTCGACGTGGCAGCACCGCAGAACTACCTCGCAGTCATCAAGGTCGTCGGAATCGGCGGCGGTGGTGTCAACGCCATCAACCGGATGATCGAGGTCGGTCTCAAGGGCGTCGAGTTCATCGCGATCAACACCGATGCGCAGGCCCTCCTGATGAGCGACGCCGACGTCAAGCTCGATGTGGGCCGTGAACTCACCCGGGGCCTCGGCGCCGGCGCCAACCCCGAGGTCGGCCGGAAGGCCGCCGAGGACCACCGCGAGGAGATCGAGGAGGTCCTCAAGGGGGCCGACATGGTCTTCGTGACCGCCGGTGAGGGCGGTGGCACGGGCACGGGCGGCGCGCCCGTCGTCGCCAACATCGCGCGCTCCCTGGGCGCCCTGACCATCGGCGTGGTCACCCGTCCGTTCACCTTCGAGGGACGGCGCCGGGCCAACCAGGCCGAGGACGGAATCGCCTCCCTGCGCGAAGAGGTCGACACCCTCATCGTGATCCCCAACGACCGACTGCTGTCCATTTCGGACCGCCAGGTCAGCGTGCTCGACGCTTTCCGCTCGGCCGACCAGGTCCTGCTCTCCGGCGTCCAGGGCATCACCGACCTGATCACCACCCCGGGTCTGATCAACCTCGACTTCGCCGACGTCAAGTCCGTGATGTCGGAGGCCGGTTCGGCGCTCATGGGCATCGGCTCGGCCCGCGGTGAGGACCGCGCCAAGGCCGCCGCCGTGATGGCGATCTCCTCGCCGCTGCTGGAGGCCTCGATCGACGGCGCCCGCGGCGTGCTGCTGTCCATCTCGGGCGGCTCCGACCTCGGCCTGTTCGAGATCAACGAGTCGGCCCAGCTGGTCAGCGAGGCCGCCCACCCCGAGGCGAACATCATCTTCGGTGCGGTCATCGACGACGCGCTCGGCGACGAGGTCCGGGTCACCGTCATCGCGGCCGGCTTCGACGGCGGGCAGCCGCCGGCGATCGTCCGCGACCCGGTGGTCAAGTCCACCGCCCCGGAGCGCCCGGCCACCCCGCCGGCCGCCCCGGAGCGTCCGGCCGGCCGCCCGTCCTACGGGAGCATCGGCTCGGTGACGTCCCGGTCGGAGGGCGAGTCCTCGACCGCGTCGTCGAGCCGGACCGCCGAGACCTCGGCCACCACGACCGCCGCCCCGGTGCCGCCGCAGGTGCAGCCGGCCCGGCAGCCGTACGTGGAGAGCCCGGCAGAGGAGCTCGACGTCCCGGACTTCCTTAAGTGATCGATCACTCGATCCGCGCGGGTGCTCACTTCGCCTTCACCTCCCGGTGGGGCGGGGTGAGCACTTCGCCGTACGGGGAGCTCAACCTCGGCGGCGCGGTGGGGGACGACCCGGAGGCCGTGCGGGAGAACCGGGCGCTGGCCGCCCGGCAGCTGGGTCTCGACCCGGCCGACGTGGTGTGGATGAACCAGGTGCACGGCGCCGAGGTCGCCGTGGTGACCGGGCGCCAGCCGCCCGGTCAGGCCCCGACGGTGGACGCGGTGGTCTCCGACCGGCCGCTCGCACTGGCGGTGCTGACGGCCGACTGCACTCCGGTGTTGCTGGCCGATCCGGTGGCGGGCGTGGTGGGCGCGGCCCACGCGGGCCGGCCCGGGCTGGCGGCCGGGGTGGTGCCCGCGGCCGTCCGGGCGATGGTCGAACTGGGCGCGGAGCCCTCGCGGATCACCGCCGCCACCGGGCCCGCGGTCTGCGGCCGCTGCTACGAGGTGCCGGCGCAGCTGCGCGCCGAGGTCGCCGCGGTGGTGCCGGAGGCCTTCGCCGAGACCTCCTGGGGGACTCCGGCGCTGGACGTGCCGGAGGGAGTCGCGGCCCAGCTGGCCGCGGTGGGGGTCAAGGAGCTGGTGAGATCACCGGTCTGCACCCTTGAATCCGCCGATCACTACTCCTATCGCCGCGAGCAGCGCACCGGCCGGCTCGCGAGCTACGTCTGGTTGGGCTCTGATCACTGATGACGAACGACATCTACGGACCGTTCCCGGGAAGCCCGGAGTTCACCGCGGCGCTGACGGAGGGCCAGCGGGCCCGGTACGAGGAACTCGGCACCAACCTCGACGTGGTCGAGCGCCGGATCGCGGACGCGTGCGCGGCCGCCGGGCGCGCCCGGGAGGAGGTCACCCTGGTCGTCGTCACCAAGACCTACCCCGCCGAGGACACCGCGCTGCTGGCCGGTCTCGGGGTGACGGACGTCGCGGAGAACCGGGACCAGGACGCCGCTCCCAAGGCGGAGCAGTGCAGAAACCTTCCTCTTGACTGGCACTTCGTCGGCCAGCTGCAGACCAACAAGGTCCGCTCGGTCGTCCGCTACGCGAACCACGTGCACTCGGTGGACCGGCTCCGGCTGGTCGAGTCGCTCTCCGCGGCGGTGCTCAAGGCGGAGCGCCCGGAGCTGGGCTGCCTGGTGCAGGTGGCGCTGGACAAGGCGCACGGGGAGGGTGAGCACCGGGCGGGGGTCGCGCCGGAGGACGTCGCGCAACTGGCCGACGCGATCGCCGACACGCCCGGGCTGCGGCTGGACGGTGTGATGACCGTCGCTCCGCTGGCCGGCCCGCTGGCCGGAGACCCGGCCCGGGCCTTCGATCGGCTGGCGGAAATCGCAACCGCCGTACGGGCGGCCCATCCGGCTGCCACCATGGTCTCCGCAGGGATGAGCGGTGACCTTGAGCAGGCGATTGCCGCCGGAGCGACACATGTGCGCGTCGGAACGGCGGTACTCGGAGTGAGGTCACCCCTCAGGTAACGTCACCGGGTAAGTAGATCAGACAGCAGGACAAAATAGGACAGAATCTAGCAGCTCTTCGGAGCGCTAGCGAACCGTGGATCGCAGCTCCGCGGCCCCCACTCCACGCATCTGACCGGCCGTCGGGCTGACACGCCGTCGTGGAGGGACCGCGGAATCCGCAGGCGGGGCCGTACGGCCCGGGCCGGAGCCGGTCCGTACGGAACGAGCGAAGCGACCATCAGAAGGTGCGCGCATCGCGAAGCCGCCACCGAGCGCGAGCGAGGTGGCTATGAGCGGAGGAGACAGGAGCATGGCCGGCGCAATGCGCAAGATGGCGGTCTACCTCGGCCTCGTGGAGGACGAGACGTACGACGGCCAGGGGTACGACCCCGACGACGACTACGACGCGGACCCCGAACCGATCCGGACGGGCCAGCGGACCGAGGACATCCCCCGGCCGGCCCCGGCTCCCGCGGCCGCCGCGCCCGCCCCGGTCTCCTCGATCACCCCGCAGCCGGTGCCCGCGGCGGTGCCGATCCGCCAGGAGACTCCGAGGATGGCCCCCGTGTCGTCCATCACACCCGAACGTCGCCACAACCTGGAGAAGAGCGCGCCGGTGATCATGCCCAAGGTCGTGAACGAACGAGAGCCCTACCGCATCACCACGCTGCACCCCCGGACCTACAACGAGGCCCGTACCATCGGGGAACAGTTCCGTGGCGGGACCCCCGTGATCATGAATCTGACCGAGATGGACGACACCGACGCGAAGCGCCTCGTAGACTTCGCGGCTGGACTCGTCTTCGGTCTGCACGGCAGTATCGAGCGCGTGACACAGAAGGTGTTCCTGCTGTCGCCTGCTAACGTCGATGTCACGGCGGAGGACAAGGCTCGGATCGCCGAGGGTGGGTTCTTCAACCAGAGCTGACCCGGCCACGACTTTACGTGTGGATCTGATCAACAGTGGTTGGCGACAGGTGACGAGCGGCAGGCCCGAGGGATCGGGACCGGGGAGAGGGATACGCGATGGACATCGTGTGGGCGGTGCTCTACTACGCCCTGACCGTCTTCCTGGTGTTCCTGCTCGTACGGCTGGTCATGGACTGGGTCTTCCAGTTCGCGCGTTCGTGGCGGCCCGGCAAGGCCATGGTCCTGGTCCTGGAGGCCACGTACACTGTCACGGATCCGCCGCTCAAGCTTCTTCGGCGGCTCATTCCGCCGTTGCGTTTCGGGGGCGTGGCGCTCGACCTGTCCTTCTTCGTACTGATGATCATTGTGTATGTCCTGATCTCGCTTGTGCACCCCTAGTCGTAGGTGAGCGATGCGACAGGATGCCGGTGTGCCGACGATCACGTTGAGGTGAAGAGATGCCATTGACCCCCGAGGACGTTCGGAACAAGCAGTTCACGACCGTCCGCCTGCGTGAAGGCTATGACGAGGACGAGGTCGATGCCTTCCTCGACGAGGTCGAGGCGGAGCTGACCCGCCTCCTCCGGGAGAACGAGGACCTGCGCGCCAAGCTGGCCGCCGCGACTCGTGCCGCCGCGCAGAACCAGGCCAACCTGCGCAAGGAGCCGCAGCAGGACGCGCCCCGACAGGGCGGCGCTCCGGTGCCGGCCGCCATATCCGGCCCGCCGGTCCCCGGCCAGCAGGGTCCGGGTGGTCCGCAGCAGATGGGCCCCGGCGGCCCGCAGCAGATGGGCCCGGGTGGTCCCCAGCAGATGGGCCCCGGCCCGCAGCAGCAGCAGCAGATGGGCAACCAGCCCCTCGGCCTGCCCGCCGGATCCGCGCCGCAGCTTCCCGCCGGCGGCCCGCAGCAGCAGCAGATGAACCAGACCATGGGCGGCCAGCAGCAGCTGGTCCAGCCGATGGGCGGTCAGATGCTGCAGCCCATGGGCGGTCCCGGTGGCCCGCAGCAGATGGGCAACCCGATGGGCCAGGGCATGGGCCAGCAGCAGATGCAGCCGATGGGCGGCCCCATGGGCGGCCCGCAGCAGATGGGCGGCCCCATGGGCGGCCCGATGCAGCAGCAGGGCCCCGGCGGCGACAGTGCCGCCCGTGTGCTGGCGCTCGCTCAGCAGACCGCCGACCAGGCGATCTCCGAGGCCCGTTCCGAGGCCAACAAGATCGTCGGCGAGGCGCGCAGCCGGGCCGAGGGCCTGGAGCGCGACGCCCGTGCGAAGGCCGACGCGCTGGAGCGGGACGCGCAGGAGAAGCACCGCGTCGCGATGGGATCGCTGGAGTCGGCGCGGGCCACGCTGGAGCGCAAGGTCGAAGACCTGCGGGCGTTCGAGCGTGAGTACCGCACGCGACTGAAGTCGTACCTGGAGACCCAGCTGCGCCAGCTGGAGTCGCAGGCCGACGACTCGCTCGCTCCGCCGCGGATCCCCGCCACCGCGTCGCTGCCGCCGGCGGCCTCGTCGATGGCCCCGGCCGGTGCCGGTGCGATGAGCAGCGGTGCGCCGAGCTTCGGCGGCAACCAGCCGTCCTTCGGTGGCAACTCGCCGTCCTTCGGCGGGAACAGCGCCTTCGGCGGCAACTCCCCGGCGCCGAGCTTCGGCGGGCAGTCGACCGGTGGCAACAGCGGTGCGCCGCAGATGCAGCCGGCCGGGATGACCCAGCCGATGGCGGCCGTCCGACCGCAGCCGCCGCAGCCGATGCAGCAGGCTCCGGCGCCGATGCGGGGCTTCCTGATCGACGAGGACGGCGACAACTGAGGTTGTAGCAGAGCCTTTTGAGGGCGCCCCCTTTCCGACCCACGGGTCGGGGAGGGGGCGCCCTTGTTTTTGGTAGGTGGGGCGGGGGAAACGCGGAACCGCCGCCCGGCGGGGAGCCGGGCGGCGGTTCGGGGGTGGTGCGGGTCAGGCCTTGCGGAGCTGGAAGGCGAGGCCGAGGGAGTCGTCCGCGAAGGTCTCGGAGTCCCAGTCGGCCGCACCGGCGGCGAAGTCGGTGGCGAGGACCTCCTCGGCGACGAGGGGGCCGTGCTCGGCGATGGCCTCGGCGGTCTCCTCCGAGGTGGCGCGCCAGCGCAGGACGATGCGGTCGGCGACGTCCAGGCCGGAGTTCTTGCGGGCCTCCTGGATCTGGCGGATGGCGTCGCGGGCGATGCCGAGCCGCTTGAGCTCCGGGGTGATGGCCAGGTCGAGGGCGACGGTGGCGCCGGACTCGTTGGCGACGGCCCAGCCCTCGCGCGGGGTCTCGGTGATGATCACCTCGTCGGGGGAGAGGGTGATCGGTTCACCGTTCAGTTCGACGGAGGTGGTGCCCGAGGCGCGCAGTTCGGCGGCCAGGCGGGCGGCGTCGGTGGCGGCGACCGCCTTGGCGACGTCCTGGACGCCCTTGCCGAAACGCTTGCCCAGCGCGCGGAAGTTGGCCTTGGCGCTGGTGTCGACCAGCGAACCGCCGACCTCGGCCAGCGACTCCAGGGTGGAGACGTTGAGCTCCTCGGCGATCTGCGCGCGCAGGTCGGCCGGCAGCTCCTCCCAGCCCTGGGCGGCGACCAGCGCGCGCGAGAGCGGCTGACGGGTCTTCACGCCGGACTCGGCGCGGGTGGCCCGGCCCAGCTCGACCAGGCGGCGGACCAGTGCCATGTGCCGGGAGAGCTCGGTGTCGATCAGCGACTCGTCGGCCTCCGGCCAGGTGGCCAGGTGCACCGAGGCCGGGGCCTCCGGGGCGACCGGGACGACCAGGTCCTGCCAGACCCGCTCGGTGATGAACGGGGTGAGCGGGGCCATCAGGCGGGTGACCGTCTCCAGCGCCTCGTGAAGCGTGGCGAGCGCGGCGGCGTCGCCCTGCCAGAAGCGGCGGCGGCCGCGGCGGACGTACCAGTTGGACAGGTCGTCGACGAAGCCCGACAGCAGCTTGCCGGCGCGCTGGGTGTCGTACGCCTCGTAGGCCGCGTCGACCTCGCGGACCAGGGTGTTCAGCTCGGAGAGCACCCAGCGGTCCAGCTGCGGGCGGTCGGCCGGGGCCGGGTCGTTCGCCGAGGGCGCCCAGTTCGAGGTGCGGGCGTACAGGGCCTGGAAGGCGACGGTGTTCCAGTAGGTGAGGAGGGTCTTGCGGACGACCTCCTGGATGGTGCCGTGGCCGACCCGGCGGGCCGACCAGGGCGAGCCGCCGGCCGCCATGAACCAGCGGACGGCGTCGGCGCCGTGCTGGTCCATCAGCGGGATCGGCTGGAGGATGTTGCCCAGGTGCTTGGACATCTTGCGGCCGTCCTCGGCCAGGATGTGGCCCAGGCAGACGACGTTCTCGTAGCTGTTCCTGTCGAACACCAGGGTGCCGACCGCCATCAGCGTGTAGAACCAGCCGCGGGTCTGGTCGATCGCCTCGGAGATGAACTGCGCCGGGTAGCGCTTCTCGAACAGCTCCTTGTTCTGGTACGGGTAGCCGTACTGGGCGAAGGGCATCGAGCCCGAGTCGTACCAGGCGTCGATGACCTCGGGCACGCGGGTGGCGGTGCCGCCGCAGTCGCGGCAGGCGAAGGTCACCGCGTCGATGTACGGGCGGTGCGGGTCGAGGCCGCTCTGGTCGGTGCCGGTGAGCTCGGACAGCTCGGCCAGCGAGCCGACGCAGGTGAGGTGGCCCTCCTCGCAGCGCCAGATCGGCAGCGGGGTGCCCCAGTAGCGGTTGCGGCTGAGCGCCCAGTCGATGTTGTTGTTCAGCCAGTCGCCGAAGCGGCCGTGCTTGACCGTGTCCGGGAACCAGTTGGTGGCCTCGTTCTCGCGGATCATCGCGTCCTTGACGGCGGTGGTCCGGATGTACCAGGACGGCTGCGCGTAGTAGAGCAGCGCGGTGTGGCAGCGCCAGCAGTGCGGGTAGCTGTGCTCGTACGGGAGGTGACGGAAGAGCAGGCCGCGCTCCTTGAGGTCCGCGACCAGGGCCTCGTCGGCCTTCTTGAAGAACTGGCCGCCGACCAGCGGGACCTCGGGGGCGAAGGTGCCGTCGCCGAGCACCGGGTTGACCACCGGCAGGCCGTACTTGCGGCAGGTCGCGAGGTCGTCCGCGCCGAAGGCGGGGGACTGGTGGACGATGCCGGTGCCGTCCTCGGTGGTGACGTAGTCGGCGTTGAGGACGTAGTGGGCGTTCTCGATCTCGACCAGGTCGAAGGGGCGGCGGTAGGCCCAGCGCTCCATCTCGGCGCCGGTGAAGGACTCGCCGGTGGTCTCCCAGCCCTCGCCGAGCGCCTTGGCGACCAGCGGCTCGGCGACGACCAGTTGCTCCTCGCCGTCGGTGGCCACCACGTAGGTGACCTCCGGGTGGACGGCGGCGGCGGTGTTGGAGACCAGGGTCCACGGGGTGGTGGTCCACACCAGCAGGGCGGCCCGGCCGGCCAGCGGGCCGCTGGTGAGCGGGAAGCGCACGAAGACCGAGGGGTCGACCACGGTCTCGTAGCCCTGGGCCAGCTCGTGGTCCGACAGGCCGGTGCCGCAGCGCGGGCACCAGGGGGCGACCCGGTGGTCCTGGACCAGCAGGCCCTTGTCGAAGATCTGCTGGAGCGACCACCAGACGGACTGGACGTACGACGGGTCCATCGTCCGGTAGGCCTCGTCGAGGTCGACCCAGTAGCCCATGCGGGTGGTCAGCTCGGCGAAGGCGTCGGTGTGGCGGGTCACCGAGTCGCGGCACTTGGCGTTGAACTCGGCGATGCCGTACGCCTCGATGTCCTGCTTGCCGGAGAAGCCCAGCTCCTTCTCGACGGCGAGCTCGACCGGCAGGCCGTGGCAGTCCCAGCCGGCCTTGCGGGCGACGTGGTAGCCCTTCATGGTCCGGAAGCGCGGGAAGACGTCCTTGAAGACGCGGGCCTCGATGTGGTGGGCGCCGGGCATGCCGTTGGCGGTGGGCGGGCCCTCGTAGAACACCCACTCGGGGCGGCCCTCGGACTGCTCCAGGCTGCGCTGGAAGATCTTGTTGTCCTGCCAGAAGGACAGGATCTGGTGCTCCAGGGCAGGCAGATCCACCTGCGCGGGGACGGGGTTGTAGGAGCTGGCCATCGCGGCGTCTACCTCCGGTGGATGCGGGACTGGATCCTCCGGAGGGACGAGACGGCCCGGCCGTCCCGCGGTACCACCCTCCTTGGCCGCGGTGCTGCGTTCGCGGCCCTCTTGTTTGGGCTTGCTGCCGGGTCTAGTGGGCCACCGCGGCATCGCGGCGGCCGTTCTTCCGGCGGCTCCGGGGTGATCTTCCCGTCGTGCACACCCCCGGGCTCGCACCGTCCCCGGGTCGCTGGTGGCTGCGTACGTCGGTACTCGTCCCATCTGCGCCTTGCACGGCCAGTGTATCGGCCGGGCGCGCCGGTTTGTCCAAACCGTTTCCCGGTGGGCGGTCCGGAGCACTCCGGGGGCGCTCCGGGAGCGTTCCGGGGGCGTTCGCCGAGGGAGGTTAGCCGGAGTCGATCTGGGCACAAATCTCTGAGCGCACGGGGCGTGACGGTTGGGACGGCTGCCTGGGTGGGAACGTTATGAGGCGTCGGTATGTCATGTTGTGACCGGTTTTGATCGGGATTATCGTTCCGGCACTGGAAGCCGCCGGGAACCGGCGGCTCGATTCGTTCGTAGATGGGGTCGAAAGCCATGGCTGAGAAGGGAACCGGCGCGGGCACCGCCACCAAGCGGGCACGCAAGGCCGTGGCGGTCGACCCAGGGGAGGGGCCTGTGACCACTACCGCACCGAAGAGCAGCACCGACACCGTCACCGCGCCGCGCGGCGCCGAGTCGGTGGACCCGGCCACGCTGCCGGTCCGGCCGGGCGAGGACCCGTGGACCGCCGAGGAGGTCCACGAGCTGCACGACGAGCTGATCAGCGACCTGGACCGGCTCCGGACCGAGATCGGCGCCGCCGAGGCGGCCATCTCCGGCCTGATGCGCGACTCCAACGACGGAGCCGGCGACGACCAGGTGGACGCCGGTACGAAGAACATCTCGCGGGAGAGCGAGCTCGCGCTGGCCAACAACGCGCGGGACAGCCTGGCCCAGACCGAGCGCGCGCTGGGTCGGCTGGAGGGCGTCGGCTTCGGCACCTGCGAGTCCTGCGGGCAGGCCATCGGCAAGGCCCGGATGCAGGCCTTCCCCAGGGCGACGCTCTGCGTGCAGTGCAAGGCCAAGCAGGAACGCCGCTGACCCTGCGACCGGAGCGACGCGGGGGGTCGGGCTTGCCGTACGCTCGACCCCGTAACGTCGCCCGAGTAACGTCGCCTGACGCGTTCGTGAACGCGGGCAGGCTGTCACCGGCCCACCACCCTCCCCCTCCTGCGGACCGGGGGAGCTCCATCGGCAGCGGAGCGGATCATCAGCACGCAAGGTTCCCCCCAGACCCGGGACGACGCCGTCCCGTCCCCCGCCGATGCCGTGGAGGTGCCCGTGGCGGAGCCGACCGGGGCGTCCGTGGACGACGCGGGGAGCGAGAAGCCCAAGGGCCGGCGCCGGGTCGGGGTGCTGCTGGTCGTGGCGGTGCTCGCCTTCCTGATCGACCTGGGCAGCAAGCTGCTGGTGGTCGCCCGGCTGGAGAACCACGCGGCGATCAAGGTGATCGGGGACGTGGTCACCTTCCAGGTGATCCGTAACTCGGGCGCGGCCTTCGGGATGGGGCAGGCGCTGACCGTCGTCTTCACGATGATCGCCTCCGCCGTCATCGTGGTGATCTGGCGGATCGCGCGCCGCCTGTACAGCCTGCCCTGGGCGATCGCGCTCGGGCTGCTGCTCGGCGGGGCGCTCGGCAACCTCACCGACCGGCTGTTCCGCGCGCCCGGCGTCTTCCGCGGGCATGTGGTGGACTTCATCTCCGTCCAGCACTTCGCGGTCTTCAACCTCGCGGACTCGGCGATCGTCTGCGGCGGAATCCTGGTGGTGCTGCTCTCCTTCCGGGGCAGCAACCCGGACGGGACGCTCCACCAGCAGGCCGACAAGGCGGAGAAGACGGAGCAGGCCGAGAAGTAGCCCCGGCCACCGGCGGGCGGGGGCAGGGCCGCGGTTCCGGCATACTCGTACGGGTGAGTACCGCAGCGCAGATCCGCAGCCTCCCCGTTCCCGACGGCCTGGAGGGCGAGCGCCTCGACGCCGCCCTGGCCCGGATGTTCGGCTTCTCCCGGACCAAGGCCGCCGAGCTGGCCGCCGACGGCAAGGTGATGCTCGACGGCGCCGCGGCCGGCAAGTCGGACCGGGTGACCGCCGGCTCCTGGCTGGAGGTCGAGATCCCGGCCCCGGCCGCGCCCGTGCGGATCGTCGCCGAGGCGGTCGAGGGCATGCGGATCGTCCACGACGACGAGGACATCGTGCTGGTCGACAAGCCGGTCGGCGTCGCCGCGCACCCCAGCCCGGGCTGGACCGGCCCCACCGTGATCGGCGGGCTGGCCGCGGCCGGGTACCGGATCTCCACCTCGGGCGCCGCCGAGCGCCAGGGCATCGTGCACCGGCTGGACGTCGGCACCTCCGGGCTGATGGTGGTCGCCAAGTCCGAGCGCGCCTACACCGACCTCAAGCGGCAGTTCCACGACCGGATCACCGAGAAGCGCTACCACACCCTGGTGCAGGGCCACCCGGACCCGATGAGCGGGACGGTGGACGCGCCGATCGGCCGGCACCCCAGCTCGGACTGGAAGTGGGCCGTCACCCGGGACGGCAAGCCGTCCGTCACCCACTACGACCTGATCGAGGCGTACCGGGCCGCGTCGCTGCTGGCGATCAAGCTGGAGACCGGGCGCACCCACCAGATCCGCGTCCACATGTCCGCGCTGCGGCACCCCTGCGTGGGCGACCTGACGTACGGCGCCGACCCGACGCTGGCCAAGCGGCTGGGCCTGACCCGGCAGTGGCTGCACGCGGTGTCGCTCGGCTTCGAGCACCCGGCGGACGGGCAGTGGGTCGAGTTCTCCAGCGAGTACCCGGAGGACCTCAGGAAGTCGCTGGACATCATCGCGGCGGAGAGCTGAGGTGGCGGCTGCCACCGTCCGGATCGCCGATGGGGAGGCGGACCTGGAGCTCGTGCGGGCCGTCCGGCGCGAGGTCTTCGTCGTCGAGCAGAACGTGCCGGAGGAACTGGAGTACGACGAGTACGACGCGACCTCGGTGCACCTGCTGGCCCTCGGGGCCGACGGGGCCGCGCTGGGGACGGCGCGGCTGATCTTCGGGGAGCAGGCGCGCGAGCTCACCGGCGGTGTCGAGGGACGCGTGCTGCTCGGGCGGCTCGCGGTCGTCGCGGCGGCCCGGGGGACGGGCCTCGGGGCGGTGCTCGTACGGGCGGTCGAGGCCGCGGGAGTCGAGCGCGGCGCCGTGGAGGTCGAGCTGCACGCGCAGGTGCGGGCGCTCGGGTTCTACGAGCGGCTGGGGTACGTGGCCGAGGGGCCCGTGTACGACTCCGCGGGCATCCCGCACCGGACGATGACGCGGATGCTGTAGCCGTAGGCGTTCCGGGCGGACGGCGCCGCACCTCCGGGGGCGGGTTCCCGCCGGTCGCCCTTCGCTTCGCGCGGTTCCCCGTGCCCCGGTCGGGGTGCGGGGAACTCGTGCTTTCGGGGCGGGGCGGGGCGGGGTGGTGGGGGTGGCTGCTTCCGGCGCGGTCGCGGGCGCGGCTCAGCCTTCGGTGGTGCGCAGGCGGGGGAGGGCGTGGGGGTGCTCGTCGCGCAGGTGGGCGATGAGCTGTTCGCGGATGTCGAAGCGGAGCCGGGCGGCGTCGTCCGGGGTGCGGGCCGTCATGGTGGCGCGGACGACGATGGTGCTGGGCGTGGTGTCGGTGACGTGCAGGGCCCACTCGTCGCCGTCCCACAGCGGGTGCCGGTCCAGGCGGGCGCGCAGGACGGCGCGCAGTTCCTCCATCGGGGTGGTGTGGTCCAGGTGGAGCAGCACGGCGGCGAGCAGGCCGGGGTCGCGGCGGGTCCAGTTCTCGAAGGGCTTGTTGACGAAGTAGGAGACCGGGACGACCAGCCGGCGGTAGTCCCAGAGCCGGACCACCAGGTAGGTGAGGGTGATCTCCTCGACGGTGCCCTGCTGGCCGTCCACCACCACGGTGTCGCCGATCCGGACGGTGTCGCTGAAGGCGATCTGGAGGCCGGCGAAGAAGTTGCCCAGGGTGCTCTGGGCGGCGATGCCGGCCACGATGCCGATGACGCCCGCCGAGGCGAGCAGGCTGGCGCCGACGGTGCGCATGGCGGAGAAGGTCAGCAGCATCACGGCCACCGTGACCACGACGATCAGCGCGCCGGCCACCCGGCGGAGCATGCCGATCTGGGTGCGCACCCGCTGGACCCGGGCCGGGTCGTCGACGCGGGCCTCGTAGCGGCTGAGCAGCGCCTCCAGGAGGGCGGCCACCACGCGGACGGTGAGCCAGCCCAGCGAGGCGAGCAGGAACAGCAGGAGCAGGTGCTGGGCGCCGGCGTCGCCCTTCAGGTGGAAGATCCGCTGGAGCGGTCTGGCCGCGAGCAGCAGGGCCGACACGACGGAGAGCTGGAGCGGGATCCGGCAGCGGCGCAGCAGCGGCCAGACCGGTGCCGAGGGGTTGCGGGCGGCGATCCGCTGGAGGGCCTGGTCGACGATCCAGCCGATCGCCAGGGTGGCGGCGACGGTGGCGAGCAGCGAGATCAGCGGCCAGGGCATGCGCCGTACGATACTCGGGCACGGTGGGGCGAACCGGGCGAAATGGTGTGGCGGCTTTATCGGACACCTACCCGGACGGCGGATACGATCAGCGCCCATGGAGTTCGGTGGGGCATGGCGTCGCTGGCGCGCCCGGGGAACAACGGTCGGACGCAGGCTGCTGGCCGGGGCGGTGGCCCTGGTGGCGGTGGCCGCGGCCGGCACCGCGACGGTGGCGTCCGGCGGTGAGCGGGCGGTCCACCAGGAGGACCGTTTCCTCAGCATGCCGGAGACACCCGGCAGCACCCAGCAGGTCCAGCTGGACACCTCCTTCTTCACCACCGGCGGCGGTCCGCGCCCGGCGGTGCTCCTGGCGCACGGCTTCGGCGGTTCCAAGGAGGGCGAACGCGAGCGCGCCGAGCAGCTGGCCCGGCAGGGGTACGCGGTACTGACCTGGTCGGCGCGCGGCTTCGGCCACTCGGGCGGCAGGATCGGGCTGAACGCGCCGGACCGCGAGGTCGAGGACGTCAAGCACCTGGTGGACTGGCTGGCCCAGCGGCCCGAGGTGCAGCTGGACGCCGCCGGCGACCCGAAGGTCGGCATCACCGGCGCCTCGTACGGCGGTGCGGTCTCGCTGCTGGCCTCCGCCTACGACCACCGGATCGACGCCGTCGCCACCCAGATCACCTGGTGGAACCTGGCCGACGCGCTGTTCCCGCAGGGCGTCCAGGGCTCGGGCGCGGCGGACGGCGTGTTCAAGAAGCTGTGGGCCGGGATCTTCTTCACCACCGGCTCGGCCGGGGACCTCGGGCCCTCCGGCGGGGCGCCGCGGGAGGGCGGCGGGCCGAAGCCGACGGCGGACGGGCCGGTCGGCTGCGGGAGGTTCCTCGACTCGCTCTGCCAGATGTACGACCGGGTCGCCACCGCCGGGCACGCCGATCCGGAGGCCGTCGCGCTGCTGGAGCGCTCCAGCCCGTCCTCGGTGGCGGCGCAGCTCAAGGCGCCCACGCTGGTGGTGCAGGGGCAGCAGGACTCGCTGTTCCCGCTGGACCAGGGCGACCACATCGCCAAGGCGGTGGCCGCCAACGGCGCGCCGGTCGCGGTGGACTGGTTCGCCGGCGGCCACGACGGCGGGACGGACACCAGCGCGCGGGTCGACGACCGGGTGACGGCCTGGTTCGACCACTACCTGAAGGGGGACGGCAACGACACCGGCGCCGCCTTCCGGGTCACCCGCACCGGCGGGGTCGACTCGACCGGCTTCCAGGCCGTGCTGCGCGGAGCCACCGCCGACCGGTACCCGGGGCTGGGCGGAACCGGCTCGCGCACCGTCGAGCTGACGGGCGGCGAGCAGACCCTCGCCAACCCTCCCGGCGGTGCGCCGCCCGGGATCTCGACCCTGCCGGGCATCGGCGCACTCAGCCAGGCGGCCTCGCTGGGCGCCGGGCTCTCACTGGACTTCCCCGGGCAGAACGCCGCCTTCGACTCGGCGCCGCTGGACTCGCCGCTGCACCTGACCGGGCAGCCGACCGTGCCGGTACGGGTGACGGCGGACCGGCCGGACGCGGTCCTGTTCGCGAAGCTGTACGACGTCGGGCCGGACGGCAAGGCGGTGCTGCCGCAGCAGCTCGCCGCCCCGCTGCGGGTCACCGGCGCGGACGCCGGGCAGACCGTCACGGTCGCGCTGCCGACCGTGGACCACACCTTCCCCGCCGGGCACCGGGTGCGACTGGTACTGGCCGCCACCGACCTCGCCTACGCCTCGCCGGTCGAGCCGGCCACCTACCGGGTGGCACCGGCCGGAGCGCTCACCGCGCCGACCGTCGCCGAGCTGGTCACCGAGGCGGCTCCGCTGCCCTCGCGCACCTGGCTGCTGCCGGTGATCGCCGTCCTGGTGGCCGCGGCCCTGGTGCTGGCGCCGCGGCTGCGCCGCCGCCGGGCCGCCGGGCCCGCCTTCGACCCGGAGCTCGCCGCGGTGCCGCTGCGGATCAGCGGGCTGAGCAAGCGCTACAAGGGCGCCCAGGACCGCTACGCCGTACGGGAGCTGGGCTTCCGGGTGGAGCAGGGACAGGTGCTCGGCCTGCTCGGGCCGAACGGTGCCGGCAAGACCACCACGCTGCGGATGCTGATGGGACTCATCCGGCCGGACGCCGGGGAGATCCGGATCTTCGGCCACCTGGTGCGGCCCGGCGCGCCCGTGCTCTCGCGGGTCGGGGCGTTCGTGGAGGGCGCGGGCTTCCTGCCGCACCTCACCGGGCGGGCCAACCTGCGGCTGTACTGGCAGGCGACCGGACGGCCGGAGGCCGACGCCCGCTTCGACGAGGCGCTGGCCATCGCCGGGCTCGGCGAGGCCCTGGACCGCGCGGTGCGGACGTACTCGCAGGGCATGCGGCAGCGGCTGGCGATCGCGCAGGCGATGCTCGGGATGCCGGACCTGCTGATCCTGGACGAGCCGACCAACGGGCTGGACCCGCCGCAGATCCGTGAGATGCGCGAGGTGATGATCCGGTACGCGGCCGACGGGCGGACCGTGATCGTGTCGAGCCACCTGCTGTCCGAGGTCGAGCAGAGCTGTACGGACCTGGTGGTGATGGACCGCGGGCGGCTGGTCACGGCCGGCCCGGTCGGGGACATCGTGGGCGCCGGCGAGCTGCTGATGATCGGCATCGCCGGCCCGTACGACCCGGTGCCGGTGGTCGAGAAGGTCGCCGCGCTCACCGGGGTCGGCTCGGTGGAGGCCGTCGACGGCGGCCTGCTGGTGCGCCTGGACGGACTGGCGGCCAGCGCGCTGCTGGCCGAACTGGTGCGGCTGGAGGTACCGGTGGAGAGCGCCGGGCCGCAGCGCCGCCTGGAGGACGCGTTCCTGTCGTTGATCGGAGGTGGAGCGTGAGCGTCGCCCCGAAGGACCACACCGAGTCGAAGGACCGTGCCGAGTCGATGGACCGTGCCGAGGACCGCGCCGAGGGCCGTTCCGAGTCGAAGGGCCGTGCCGAGTCGAGGGACCACGCCGAGGGGTACCGGGCGAGCCGGACGCTGCCGCTGCGGGTGGAGGCGATGCGGCAGCTGCGCCGGCGCCGCACGATGGTGATCGGCGGGGTACTGGCCGCCATGCCGTTCGTCCTCCTGGCCGCGTTCCAGATCGGCGGCACCCCGGGCCGTCCGGGTCGGACCAGTTTCATCGAGCTGGCCACCGCCTCGGGCCCCAACTTCGCGGTCACCATGCTGTTCGTCGGCACCGGCTTCATGCTGGTCATCCCCGTCGCGCTGTTCTGCGGGGACACCGTCGCCTCCGAGGCCAGCTGGTCCTCGCTGCGCTACCTGCTGGCCGCGCCGGTGCCGCGGGCCCGGCTGCTGGCCCGCAAGTTCGCCGTCGGCCTGGCGTTCTCGGCGGTGGCGGTGGTGATGCTGCCCGCGATCGGGCTGGTCGTCGGCACCGCCGCGTACGGCTGGGGGGACCTCGAACTGCCCGCCGGGGTCAGCCTGCCGGCCGGGCAGGCGCTGCCCCGGATCGCCATCGCGGTGGCCTTCGTCCTCCTGAGCGAGACCGTGATCGCGGCGCTCGCCTTCTGGCTCTCCACCGCGACGGACGCGCCCCTGGGCGCCGTCGGCGGCGCGGTGTTCGCCTCGATCATCACCGGGGTGCTGGACGCCGTCACCGCGCTGGGCGACCTGCGGGAGTGGCTGCCGGCGCACTGGCAGTACTCCTGGGCGGACGCCCTGCAGCCACAGCTGGAATGGGGCGGCATGGTGCAGGGCGTCTCGCTGTCGCTCTCGTACGCGGCGGTGCTGCTGGCGCTGGCGTTCCGGGGGTTCGCGCGCAAGGACGTGGTGTCGTAGGCGTGCGGTGGGGCACCGGCCGGGCATGCGGGATCATGGGTGGGTAGCTGACCTCGCTGGTGAAGGACCCGAAACCGTGGCCCAGATCGTCCTCTTCCACTCCGCCTACGGGCTGCGCCCCGCCGTGCGCGCCGCCGCCGAGCGGCTGCGCGCCGCCGGGCACACCGTGCACACGCCGGACCTGTTCGACGGGCGGACCTTCGAGTCCGTCGAGGAGGCGCAGGAGTTCCAGGAGGAGCTCGGCGGCCGTGACGAGCTGCTGCGGCGGGCGGTGACCGCGGCCGCGCCGGTCTCCGAGGGCGGGCTGGTGTACGCCGGCTTCTCGCTCGGCGGCGCGGTGGCGCAGAACCTGGCACTGGCCGACGAGAAGGCCCGCGGGCTGCTGCTCCTGCACGGCACCTCGGACCTGCGGGAGGACGCGGCCACCGAGATCCCGGTGCAGCTGCACATCGCGGAGCCGGACCCGTTCGAGCCGGAGGACTGGCTGAACGCCTGGTACCTGCGGATGCGGCGGGCCGGGGCCGAGGTGGAGGTGCACCGCTACCGGGGCGCCGGGCACCTGTTCACCGACCCGGAGCTGCCGGACTACGACGAGGAGGCGGCCGAGCGGGCCTGGGCGGCGTCGCTGGACTTCCTCGCGGAGCTGGACGGCTGACGGCTGACGGCTGACGGAGGGTCGGAGGGCCGGAGGGTCGGAGGGTCGGAGCACGGACCCGCCCGCCCGGACGGAGGTCCGGGCGGGCGGGGCGGAGGCGGGCGGGGTCAGGCCGGCTTGGGCTTGATCATCGCGAAGGGGGCGCCCTGCGGGTCGGCGACGACGGTCATCCGGCCGGCCACCATGTCGAAGGGCGGAGCCAGGACGGTGCCGTTGCGCTTGACCAGGGCGTCCACGGTGGAGTCGACGTCGTCGACCGCGAAGTAGGTCAGCCAGTGGGGCGGGGTGCCGGGCGGGTCGTTGGCGAGCAGGGTGGCGCCGCCCACCGCCTTGCCGCCGACCTGCAGCACCCAGTACGAGTCCACGCCCGGCATCGGCTCGATCTCGATGCCGAACGCCTCGCCGTAGAAGGCGGTGGCGGCCGGGATGTCGTTGGTGTGCAGCTCGTTCCAGGTCAGCGCGCCGGGCTCGTTGACGACCTGGGCGCCGAAGAACTCGCCCGGCTGCCAGACGCCGAACACCGCGCCCTGCGGGTCGGCGGCGATCAGCATCCGGCCCAGGTCGCCGACGTCCATGACCGGGACGATCAGGGTGCCGCCGGCGGCGACGATCGCGTCCTGGGTGGCCTGGGCGTCGGTGCTGGCCAGGTAGCTGGTCCAGACGGTCGGCGGCTCCGGCATCCCCTCGGGGGCCGATGCCGGGCCGATGCCGGCCGCGGCCTTGCCGTCGAGCGTGCAGACGGCGTAGCCGCCGAACTCGGCCGGGCCGGGCTGACCCTGCCAGCCCAGGAGGTCGCGGTAGAAGTCCAGTGCGGCCTGCTGGTCCTTGGCCATCAGGTCGACCCAACACGGGGTGCCGGTCGCGTACGGGGTGGTGACTTCGGGCATGATCGCCCTTTCTGGTGAGGGGTCCCTGCCGGTCACCATCTCCTCGTGCACCGTGGTTCGCCACTCGACACACCGCCGCGGCCGCCGGCCCGGGCGGGGCCAGGGCGGAGAGATCCCCGATGGCCGTACAGGTGCGTCCGTTCGGCGTACGGTCGACGTATGGACGTACAGGCGCGACTGCTCTCCGTCAACGTCGGCAGGCCCCGGCCGAACCCGTGGAAGAAGGACCTCGGGCTCACCGGCATCGACAAGCGCCCGGTGGACGGCCCGGTCGCGGTGGCCGCACCGGGCCCCCGGGGCACGGGCGCGGTCGCCCTGGCCGGGGACCGGGTGTACGACGTGAAGCACCACGGCGGCGACGACCAGGCGGTGTACGCCTACGCCCGGGAGGACCTGGACGGCTGGCAGACGGAGCTGGGCCGGGAACTGGCCAACGGCTCCTTCGGCGAGAACCTGACCACCACGGGCCTGGACGTGAACGACGCGCTGATCGGGGAACGCTGGCGGATCGGCCCGGACGTCGTCCTGGAGGTGTCCTGCGCGCGCATCCCCTGCGGCACCTTCCAGGGCTGGCTGGCGAGGGAGGGCTGGATCCGGCGCTTCACCGAGGCGGCCCTGCCGGGCGCCTACCTGCGGGTGGTCGCACCGGGCGAGCTGCGCGCCGGGGACGCCGTGGAGGTGGTGCACCGTCCGGACCACGACGTCACGGTGGCCCGGTCGTTCCGCGCGGTGACGACCGAACCGGAGCTGCTGCCGGGCCTGTTGGCGGTGGAGGCGTTCCCGGAGGAGATCAAGGAGCTGGTGCGCCGCCGGGTCCGGGTCTAGGACATGTCCTCCGACTCGCGTCCGCAGGGCGACGCCGGTGTCGGCGGACGCGGCTGGCGTGGGCGCACATGGGCAGCTGGGCTGACACCGGGGGGATCGATGGAGAACGCGCCGGACCACGGCCGGACCGTGCGGAACGGTTCGCTCGCGATGATCGGCCTGGGGGTCCTGCTGTTCGTCCTCAGCCTGGTCTACCTGATACCGCACGACATGGGGGTGACATCGGCTCTGCGCAGTCGCGGCGTCCACGTCCCGGCGGTCGTCACCGAGTGCGTGGAGGTGAGCGGGCCGCAGGACAACCCGGCGGGCAACTCCGAGTGCCGGGTGCGGTTCACGACGTCCGAGGGGGCGTCCGTCGAGACCCGACTCGCCTACGTCACCGGCAGCGTCAAGGCCCGTGACACCGTGACGGTGGTGTACGACCCCCGGCACACCGACACCGCCGCGCTCGCTTCGAGCATCGGCTTCTGGAACTCGCTGGGCCGGAACGTGCTCGATGTGGTCGCACTGGTCGCGTCGGTCGTCATGGTCCTGCTGGGCCTCGCGGTCCGTCTCGCGTACCGCCGGTTCACCCGGGCGGGCAGCCGGCCCGGGGCGACGTGACGCCCCCTCACCCGGAGCGGGCGAGGGGCGCGGCTCGGGGGATCAGACGTCGAGCTTCTCGAAGGTGAAGGCGGTGGAGCCTTCGAGGACGGGGATGACCTCGATCCTGCTCTGCCGGCCGGGTTCGAGGACGGTCCACGAGGAGCCCTGGGGGGACTTGATCCGGTAGGTGTCCGGGACGCCGTCGACGGGGATCAGCTCCCACTCCGGGGCGTCGCCCTGGTCGAGGAGGAGGGAGACCAGCGGGCCGGCGGGCGCAAGGTCCTCCACGGCGGTCGGGGCGCCCTTGGCGTAGAGCCGGTAGCGGTTGTCGGGGTAGGCCTCGACGACCCAGACGGCGTCCTGGTCGTCGGTGTTGGCGAAGACGGCTTTGGGGGAGAGGTCCAGGGCTTCGTGACGGGCTCGGCCGATCCTGGCGTCGCCGTGCTGGATGGTGTAGAGGCCGGACTCCAACTGGGCCATGGTTGTCATTCCTCCGCGGTTCGGGCGAGATGCAGGACTGTTGTACGTGCTCGGAGGAATCCGGGGCAGGGGCCTCGGCGTGCCGTCACCTGAACGAGCTACGCCCCTCGCCGGGGGCTGCGGCACGATGGACCCCATGCACAGCGACCACTACGCGCCGCCGACCACCCTCCTCGGCCTCCTCCAGCGCGGCCGGGGCCAGGGCGCGCGGATAGCCGCCGAGGACCGGATGTCGGTCGCCGAACTCGTCCACGGCTGCATCCGCTGGGACTGGCGCTGGGACTCGCAGGTGGACGACCGGCACCTCTACCTGGCCCGGCTGATCCGGGACCTGGAACTCCCGCTCGGGCCCGTCGTCGAGATGGCGACGGCCCGGGACGAGGACATCCGCGACCGGGCCACCGGCGTGCTGGAACTGCTGGTGCTCGCCGGCTCGGCGGACGCCCGGGCGGCGCTGCCGGACTTCGTTCCGGAGAAGGACGAGCCGCCCGCGCGCCGCCCGGTGCGGCGGCCGGATCCGTACCCGGAGCGGGACAGTGCGAGCCTGCTGGCCCTGCTGCGCGATCCGGCGGCGCCCGAGGGCGCCAAGGCCTCCGCTCTCGTGGCCCTCTCGCTCCGCGCGCCCGAGCCCGCGCTGATCCCGCTGGTGCCCGGCCTCGGCGCCGCCGACGGCACCCGACCGCTGCCGCTGCTGGGCAGGGCCGTCGGGCGGCTGGCCGGGCACGCCGTCCCGGCGGCGCGGGAGTGGGCGGCTTCGGAGCAGGCGTGGCTCGCCGGGATCGGCTTCGGCGTGGTGGCCGCCCATGGCGACGAGAGCGACATCCCGGCCCTCGTGGCCGAGCTGGAGCGGCAGTGGGTGGACCGGTCCTGGTGCGGACCGGACGATCTCGCGCGCGGGCTGGCCCGCTTCGGCCCGAAGGCCGCCGGCGCCGTCTCGCTGCTGCGCCGCTTCTGGCTCTGCACCCCGCACTCGTACGAGCGCGCCGACTACCTGGAGGCGCTGGCGGCGATGGGGGCCGCCGGCATGGCCGAGGCGTACACCGAGTCGCTGTGGGACTGCGAGGCGCGAGCCCGTCTGCTGGGCGTCGAGCGGGCCCCCGACCGGCCCGGCGTACGCGACCGCCTCGCCTGCCTCCGGGACGATCCGATGGAGGAGCCAGTGATCAAAAAAGCCGCCGGGGAGCGACTCGCCGGGCTGACCTAGGGGGCCTTCCCTGCCGACGGGAAAGCCGTTCGAAGGGGGCTAGAGTGGACGCGTGAACGCGTGAGTGGTGGTCCGGGCCCCGAGAGGTGCTCCGGGCCACATCCATTTCCAGGGCATCCCCTGTGACCTGCGCGTTCGCCGGCCCACCAGACCAGCACCAGAGCCTCCGGAGGCCCCGCCTTGAGCGATCAGCCGTTCGCGCATCTGCACGTCCACACCGAGTACTCGATGCTGGACGGTGCCGCCCGGCTGAAGCAGATGTTCAAGGAGGTCGGGCGCCTCGGGCAGACCCATGTGGCGATGACCGACCACGGCAACATGTACGGCGCCGCCGAGTTCCACCGGCAGGCGACCGACGCGGGCATCACCCCCGTCATCGGCATCGAGGCGTACGTCGCCCCGGAGTCCCGCTCCAACACCAAGCGCATCCTGTGGGGCCAGCCGCACCAGAAGCGGGACGACGTCTCCGCGTCCGGCGCGTACACCCACAAGACCATCTGGGCCCGCAACAAGGAGGGCCTGCACAACCTCTTCAAGCTGACCTCGCGCTCCTACGCCGAGGGCTGGCTGGTGAAGTGGCCCCGGATGGACAAGGAGCTGATCGCGGAGCTGTCCGGCGGCCTGATGGCCACCACCGGCTGCCCCTCCGGCGAGGTGCAGACCCGGCTGCGCCTCGGCCAGGTCGACGAGGCGCTGAAGTCCGCCGCCGACTACCAGGACATCTTCGGCAAGGAGAACTACTTCCTGGAGCTGATGGACCACGGCCTCGACATCGAGAAGCGGGTCCGTGACGGGCTGCTGGAGATCAGCAGGAAGCTCAACATCCCCCCGGTCGTCACCAACGACTCGCACTACACCACCGAGGCCGACGCCGGGGCGCACGACCTCCTCCTCTGCGTCCAGACAGGCAAGAACCTCTCCGACCCGGACCGCTTCCGCTTCGACGGCACCGGCTACTACATCAAGTCGGCCGCCGAGATGTACGCCCTCGACTCCTCGGACGCCTGGCAGGAGGGCTGCCGCAACAGCCAGCTCCTCGTCGCCTCCCGGGTCGACACCGAGGGCATGTTCAAGTTCAAGAACCTGATGCCCCGTTTCCCCATCCCGGAGGGCTTCGAGTCCGAGGCGGACTTCTTCAAGTCCAAGGTCTGGGAGGGGATGGACTGGCGCTTCCCGGGCGGGTACGACGAGGAGCACAAGAAGCTCGCCGAGTACGAGATGGACACCATCATCCAGATGGGGTTCCCGGCGTACTTCCTCGTGGTCGCCGACTTCATCATGTGGGCCAAGAGCCAGGGCATCGCGGTGGGCCCCGGCCGTGGTTCGGCGGCCGGCTCGCTGGTCGCGTACGCGATGGGCATCACCGACCTCGACCCCATCCCGCACGGCCTGATCTTCGAGCGCTTCCTCAACCCCGAGCGCATCTCCATGCCCGATGTCGACATCGACTTCGACGAGCGCCGGCGCGGTGACGTGATCCGCTACGTGACGGAGAAGTGGGGATCCGACAAGGTCGCCATGATCGTCACGTACGGCACCATCAAGGCGAAGGCCGCCATCAAGGACTCCTCGCGCGTCCTCGGCTACCCGTACGCGATGGGTGACCGGATCACCAAGGCGATGCCGCCGGACGTCATGGGCAAGGGCATCCCGCTCTCCGGCATCACCGACTCCTCGCACCCGCGCTACAGCGAGGCCGGTGAGATCCGCGGGCTGTACGAGACCGACCCGGACGTCCGGAAGGTCATCGACACCGCGCGCGGCATCGAGGGCCTGATCCGCCAGCCCGGTGTGCACGCCGCCGGCGTCATCATGTCCGCCGAGCCGCTGACCGACCACATCCCGGTCTGGACCCGGCACACCGACGGCGTCACCATCACGCAGTTCGACTATCCGACCTGTGAGGGCCTCGGCCTTCTCAAGATGGACTTCCTCGGCCTGCGCAACCTGACGATCATGGACGACGCCGTCAAGGCGATCGAGCGGAACAAGGGCGAGAAGATCGAGCTGCTCAAGCTGCCGCTCGACGACAAGCCGACCTACGAACTCCTCGCCCGCGGCGACACGCTCGGCGTCTTCCAGCTCGACGGCGGGCCGATGCGCTCGCTGCTGCGCCTGATGAAGCCCGACAACTTCGAGGACATCTCCGCCGTTCTGGCGCTGTACCGTCCGGGCCCGATGGGCGTCAACTCCCACACCAACTACGCGCTGCGCAAGAACGGCCAGCAGGAGATCACCCCGATCCACCCGGAGCTGGAGAAGCCCCTGGAGGAGGTGCTCCGGCCGACGTACGGCCTGATCGTCTACCAGGAGCAGGTGCAGAAGGCCGCGCAGATCCTGGCCGGCTACTCGCTCGGACAGGCGGACCTGCTGCGCCGGGCCATGGGCAAGAAGAAGAAGGAGATCCTGGAGGCGGAGTTCGTCCCCTTCCAGAAGGGCTGCCGCGAGCGCGGCTACTCCGACGCGGCCATCCAGGCCGTGTGGGACGTCCTCGTCCCCTTCTCCGGCTACGCGTTCAACAAGGCGCACACCGCCGGCTACGGGCTGGTCTCGTACTGGACGGCCTACCTCAAGGCCAACTACCCGGCCGAGTACATGTCCGGCCTGCTCACCTCCGTCAAGGACGACAAGGACAAGTCCGCGGTCTACCTCAACGAGTGCCGCAAGATGGGCATCCAGGTGCTGCCGCCGGACGTCAACGAGTCGGACTCGGACTTCACCCCGCACGGTGACACCCTGGTCCGCTTCGGCCTGACCGCCATCCGCAACGTCGGCGGGCCGGTGGTCGATTCGATGATCCGGACCCGGAAGGCGAAGGGGAAGTTCGCGTCCTTCCCCGACTTCCTGGACAAGGTGGAGTCGGTGGTCTGCAACAAGCGGACCGTCGAATCGCTGATCAAGGCCGGTGCCTTCGACTCGCTCGGCCACACCCGCAAGGGCCTGAGCGCGCAGTTCGAGCCGATGATCGACAACGTCGTCGGCGTGAAGCGCAAGGAGGCCGAGGGGCAGTTCGACCTCTTCGGCGGCGACGCCACCGCGGACGAGCCGAGCTTCGGCCTGGACGTCGTCTTCTCCGAGGGGGAGTGGGAGAAGTCCTTCCTGCTCGCCCAGGAGCGGGAGATGCTCGGCCTGTACGTCTCCTCGCACCCGCTGCACGGCATCGAGCACGTGCTCGCCGACAAGGCGGACTGCGCGGTCGCGGACCTCGCGGAGCGGCCGGACGGGACGATCGTCACCATCGGCGGCATCATCTCGGGCCTCCAGCGGAAGATGACCAAGCAGGGCAACGCCTGGGCCATCGCGACCGTCGAGGACCTCGCGGGCTCGATCGACTGCATGTTCTTCCCGGCCAGCTACCAGCTGGTGTCCTCGCAACTCGTCGAGGACGCCGTCGTCTTCGTGCGCGGCAAGCTGGACAAGCGGGAGGACGTGCCGCGGCTGATGGGGATGGAGCTGTCCGCCCCCGACCTGTCGAACGCGCACGCCGAGGCGCCGATCGTCATCAACATCCCGAGCGGGAAGGTCACCCCGCCGCTGGTGGCCCGGCTCGGCGAGGTGCTGGGCAGCCACCGCGGCACCACCGAGGTGCGGGTGCGGCTGGAGGGCCGCAACAAGACCACGGTGCTGCGCCTGGACCGGCACCGGGTGAAGTCGGACCCGGCGCTGTTCGGGGACCTGAAGCAGCTGCTCGGGCCGAGCTGCCTGGCGGGCTAGGAGCGCGGAGGCGAAAGGCCCGGGGCACCCGTCGCGGTGGGCGCCCCGGGCCTTTCGCGTCCGGGGAGGAGCCCCTGCCGGGGGCGCCGGCTCAGGTGCCGCCGCCCAGACCCGGCGGGACGGCCGTGTGCAGGGCGGAGACGAAGGCGGAGATGGCCGGGTGGGAACCGGCGCCGGCGCGGAAGGCGGCGCGGGTGCGGCGGTACATCGGCAGGCGGGTGAGGACGACCCCGGGCGGGAGGCCGGCCGTGCCCAGGTGGGGGACCAGGGCGACGCCCTGGCCGGCCGCGACCAGGGCCAGCACGGTGGTGAAGTCGTCGATCTGGTGCCGGATGCGCGGTGCGAAGCCCGCCGCCTCGCAGGCCCGGACGGCCATGGTGTGGCAGAGCGTGTCGGGCGGGGACATGATCCACGGGGCGCCGCGCTGCTCGGCGACGGTGCCCGGGGTGCGGGCGGCCAGGTACATGGGCTCGGTGAAGACCGGGCGGGTCACCGCGAGGCCCGGCTCCGGGTCGGCCGGGACGAGGTCGTACTCGTGCACCAGTGCCACGTCCAGCTCGCCCGCCCGCAGGGCCGCCCCGACGGCCGCCGGGTCCACCTCGGTGACCATCGGTTCCAGCCCCGGGTGCCAGCCGGCCAGTTCGGCGAGCACCGCCGGGATGATCGCCCGGGCCGCCGACGGGTAGGTGCCGATCCGCAGCGGGCCCGCCAACCCCCGCTTGGCGTGGGCGAGTTCGGCGTCGGCCTGCTCCAGCAGGGCGAGCACCGCCTCGGCGTGCCGGACGAGGCCCAGCCCGGCCGGGGTGAGGGTGACCCGCCGTCCGGTGCGCTCCAGCAGCGGGACGCCCGCCTCCTTCTCCAGGACGGACAGCTGCTGGGACACCGCCGAAGGGCTGAAGGAGAGCGCCTCGGCGACGGCCGCGATGGTGCCGAGGTGGGCGAGTTCGCGCAGCAGGCGCAGGCGTCGGACGTCCAGCATCGGGCCAGCCTAGTCGAGCATCGGCCCAGCTTACGAGAAGCGTCGGAAATATGAACTGGACCTGGGCGATCGACGGGCCGCAGGATCGTGGACATGGAACTCAAGGGCATCCACGTCCCCCTGATCACCCCCTTCGCCGCCGACGGCTCCGTCGCCCTCGACGCACTGGAGAAGCTGGCGCACGAGGTCCTGGACGCCGGGGCGGCCGGGCTGGTCGCGCTCGGCACCACCGGCGAGCCGGCCGCGCTGACCGCCGAGGAGCGGGACGCGGTGGTGGACGTCGCCGCGGTCGCCTGCGCCACGCGCGGGGCGCAGCTGACCGTCGGAGCCTCCGGCGGCGACACCCGGGCCGTCGGCGAGGCGCTGGCCGCGCTCGGCGCGCGGGTGCCGCGGGCGGCGGCGCTGGTCACCACGCCGTCCTTCGTCCGGGCCGGCGAGGCCGGGACGGTCGCGCACTTCCGGGCACTGGCCGCGAGCAGCCCGCTGCCGCTGATCGTCTACCACATCCCGTACCGCACCGGGCAGCAGCTCTCCACCGCCGCGCTGCGCGAACTCGCCGCGATCGAGGGCGTGGTGGGCGTCAAGTACGCGACCGGGGGGTTGGACCAGGCGGCCGCCGAGCTGCTCGCCGACGCCCCCGCCGGATTCGCCTTCCTTACCGGTGAGGACGCGTTCCTCTCGCCGATGCTGGCGCTGGGCGCGGCCGGCGGCATCCTCGCCTCCGCCCACCTGGCGACCGCCCGGTTCGTCGAGCTGGCCGAGGCCTGGCAGGCCGGGGACGTGGCGCGGGCACGGGCGCTCGGGCACCGGCTGACCGGGCTGGCGCTGTCCGCCTTCACGGCGCCGAACCCGACGGTGACCAAGGGCGTGCTGCACGCCCAGGGCCGCATCCCGACCCCGGACGTGCGGCTGCCGCTGCTGCCGGCCGGGCGGGCGGAGGTCGACGCCGCGCTGGCCCTCGCCAGTGGTCTGGACCAGTAGCCCCCGTCCGGGCGGCCTCTCACACCGTGGAACACCAGGCCGCCCCACCCGCGTGACAAGGCATGATGGGCAGAGTGCGGCTGTGAACAGCACCATTCAGAGGAGTAGTCGGAGATGAAGATCGGCATTGTCGGTGCCACCGGCCAGGTCGGCGGCGTGGTCCGCGAGATCCTGGCGGAGCGCGCTGGTCGTGAAGGCGGCCTGGGCCCCGTGGAGCAGCTGCGGCTGTTCGCCTCGGCCCGCTCGGCCGGACGCACGCTGCCCTGGCAGGGCACCGAGGTCACCGTCGAGGACGCGGCCACGGCCGACTACACCGGCCTGGACATCGTGATCTTCTCGGCCGGCGGCTCCACCTCCAAGGCCCTGGCCCCCAAGGTCGCCGCGGCCGGTGCCGTCGTGATCGACAACTCCTCCGCCTGGCGCCGCGACCCCGAGGTCCCGCTGGTCGTCTCCGAGGTCAACCCGGAGGCCGTCGCCGACCGCCCCAAGGGCATCATCGCCAACCCGAACTGCACCACCATGGCCGCCATGCCCGTGCTGCGCCCGCTGCACGAGGAGGCCGGCCTGGCCGCGCTCGTCGTCTCCACCTACCAGGCCGTCTCCGGCAGCGGTGTGGCCGGCGTCGCCGAGCTCCAGGACCAGGCCGCCAAGGTCGTCGAGCTGGGCGCCGCCGCGCTCGCCCACGACGGCGGTGCCGTCGAGTTCCCGGAGCCCAAGGTCTACCAGCGGCCGATCGCCTTCAACGTGGTGCCGCTGGCCGGCTCCGTCGTGGACGACGGCTCCAACGAGACCGACGAGGAGCAGAAGCTCCGCCACGAGAGCCGCAAGATCCTCGGCATCCCGGAGCTGAAGGTCGCCGGCACCTGCGTGCGCGTCCCGGTGTTCTCCGGCCACTCGCTGCAGATCAACGCCCGCTTCGAGCGCCCGATCAGCCCCGAGCGCGCCGTCGAGCTGCTCAGCGGCGCCCCCGGCGTCGAGCTGTCCGACATCCCCACCCCGCTCCAGGCCGCCGGCCGGGACCCGAGCTACGTCGGCCGCATCCGGGTCGACGAGACGGTGGACAACGGACTGTCGCTGTTCGTCTCGAACGACAACCTGCGCAAGGGCGCCGCACTGAACGCCGTCCAGCTGGCCGAGCTGGTCGCCGCCGAGCTCAGGGGCTGAGCACCTCCGGTCGTGCGCAGGGGCCGGACCCCCGGACCGGACCACCGGCGTCCACCGGCCGGAACGCCGCCGCGTGACCTCGGGCGGGCCTCGTCGTTGTACGGGGCCCGCCTTCGCTTTTGTTCGCTGCGCGCCGGGGCGGCTGTTGCGGCACCGGGACAACCGGCGAGGTTCGGCGGGCGAACCGGGGGTAAAAGGTGACCCAACGATCGGGCGACGACGGGGGCCCCTCACCTCGGCACGCCCGGACGGCGGGAGGACCGCCCATTCCCGAATCGACCCACCCGACTGATTCCGAGGGCGAGCGAAAAGAGGTGCGCGATGGACCGCTGTGTCGTCCTGGTGGACGCCGGATATCTGCTGGGCGCCGCCGCCAGCCTGCTCGCCGGGGATCCGTCCCGGTCCAAGGTCACGGTGAACCACACCGCCCTGATCACCGCACTGCGCGAGCGCGCCGAGGCCGAGACCGGGCTGCCGCTGCTGCGGATCTACTGGTTCGACGCCGCGCCCGACCGGCGCCCGATGCCTGAGCACCGGCGGCTGCGGGTACTGCCCCGGGTCACCGTACGGCTCGGCGCGCTCACCCGGGCCGAGGGACGCTGGGTGCAGAAGGGCGTGGACGCCGCGATGCACGCCGAACTCTCCGAACTCGCCCGCAACCGGGCCTGCGCCGACGTCGTGCTGATCACCGGTGACGGAGACCTGCTGCCCGGCATGATGACCGCCAAGGAACACGGGGTGGCCGTCCACCTGTGGGCCCTGCAGGCCGCCGACGGCGACTTCAACCAGTCCGAGGACCTGGTCGGCGAGGCGGACGAGCGGCGGGTGCTGGACCGGGAGTGGATCGAGGGGTCCTTCTCGCTGCGGGAGCACTCCAGCATGTTCCCGGCCCCGGGGGCCCGGCAGGAGATCGCCAAGATCCTCGCCGCCCCGCCGGCCGCACCGCCCGCCGTCCTGCCCACCGTGGTGCCGCCGGTGGTCCGTCCGGTGGCCGCCGCCTCGGCCGCCTCGGCCCCCGCCGCGGCCTCGGCGGGAGCGGACCCCGACGCCGACGGCCGGCCGCAGCCGGCCGCGGCCGCGCTCAAGGTCGTCCCGACGCCGAAGGACCTCGCCGGCCGGACCTCCTCCGTCACCGCGATCACCCCGTCGGCGAACGGAACCGGCGGCCCCGGGGCCACCGGCCACGGCACGAACGGGCACGCCGCGAACGGGCACGGGGTCAACGGGCACGGGGCCGTCGCGCAGGCCGGGCCGGTGCTGCGCTGGTCCTCCGACCGCGGCTGGGTGGACCGGCCCGCCCCGGAGCCCGCCGTCACCGCCGGCGACAGCCTGCCCACCCTCGCCCAGCTCACCACCGCCGAGCAGCGCTGGGCCGACCGCGAGGAGGACATCACCTCCATCGGCGGTGACGCCCACGAAGTCGGGCAGGTCTTCGCCCGCCGCTGGAGCGACCGCGTCGGCGACACCGAGAGACTCACCATGCTCTGGCCCGACTACCCGCGCATCCCGCACCGGGTGGACGGCGAGCTGCTGCGCTACGCCGCCCGCTTCGGGCTGCTGGCGCACAAGGACGACCAGATCGACGAGCACGACCGCTACGCCATTCGGGCCGGGTTCTGGAAGGAGCTGGCGGCCCGGGTGCCGGGCGGGTCGATGGTCGTCGACGACTGAGCCGGCCGGTCGGCGGCCCGGGGGTCGGCAGGGCCCCGTTGTCCGGTTCGCCCGTACGAGCGCGTAGAGTCGTCGGTCGTGAACGAGACGGCCGGGCGAGCACCCGAGGAACCCCAGCCGTGCGCCGTCGTGCGCGACCTGGTCAGGACCTACCGCAGCGGGCGCGGCGCGGCCGCCACCGAGATCCGGGCCAACGACGGGATCACCCTCACCGTCCGCAGGGGCGAGATCTTCGGGCTGCTCGGGCCCAACGGAGCCGGGAAGTCGACGCTGGTGCGCCAGCTCACCGGGCTGCTGCGCCCCGACTCGGGATCCGTCGAACTCTTCGGCCACGACATCGTGCGGCACCCCGAGCGGGCCGCCCGGCTGCTCGGCTACCTCGGGCAGGAATCCACCGCGCTGGACGAGCTGACGGTGGCGCTCGCCGCCGAGACCACCGGACGGCTGCGCGGACTCACCCGGGCCCAGGCCCGCGGTACGGCCGCGGACGTGCTGACGGAGCTCGGGCTGGAGCCGCTCGCCACCCGGCCGCTCGCCAAGCTGTCCGGCGGGCAGCGGCGGCTCGCCTGCTTCGCGGCCACCCTGGTGGGGGACCGGCCGCTGCTCGTCCTGGACGAGCCCACCACCGGCATGGACCCCGTCGCCCGGCGGGCCGTGTGGAGCGCCGTGGACCGGCGGCGCGCCGAGCACGGCACGACGGTGCTGCTGGTCACCCACAACGTGATCGAGGCGGAGACGGTGCTCGACCGGGTCGCCGTGGTGGACGACGGCCGGGTGATCGCCTGCGACACGCCCGGCGGGCTCAAGGCGCTGGTGGACGGTGACGTCCGGCTCGACCTGGTCTGGCGGGACGAGGCGCCGGTCGGCGTGCCCGCCGTCGCCGCGCTGCGCGAGCGGGCCGAGTGCACCGGCCGCCGCTGGACCGTCCGCACCACCCCCGAGCAGGCCCGCGAACTGGTCGCCGCCGTCACCACCGGCCCGGCCTTCGCCGCCCTCGACGACTTCACCCTCGCCACCCCGAGCCTTGAGGACGCATACCTCAAGCTGGGCGGCCGCCACGGAGGACTGGCCAAGTGACGCTGCTCTCGGTGCCCCCGCGGACCGACCGGTCCACGGCCGCCCCCGCTCCGCTCGCCCCCGCGGCCAGGCTGCTGCCGGCGCTCGCGGCCGTGTACCGGGCGCAGCTCGCCCGGGCACGGGTGGCGCGCATCCCGCTGCTGTTCGTGGCCACCTTCCAGTCCGTGGGCATCCTGGTGATGATGCGGGGCGTGGTGGACGCCGGGCAGTCCTCGGAGGCGCGGTCGGTGGTCGCCGGTTCGAGCGTGCTGG